>CALWSR010000016.1 GCA_944384265.1 uncultured Clostridia bacterium | reverse complement strand
GACACGGGGCACGCTGAAATTGATATGATTACAAAAGTGTACGCCCATATCCTTGACGAGGACCGCAAGATCAACGCTCAGAAGTTTGAAAGTGCCTTTTATTCTAATCCTGATCTGCGGAATGTGAAACCTCCACAGGAACCGGAAAAGCCTCAGACACAGACCTTAGACCTGGCAGCGTTGGTGGAGCAGCTTCAGAAATCTCCGGAGCTCGCAAATACTTTGGCAGCCCTACTCTCAGCCCAGAGAGCAGGCTAAAATCTCAAATTAGCAAGAAGTCCATTTTTCTTAGCAAGCCCTCCATTTTTGTTCGTTTCCTATTAGCAAGAATTTTCACAGTAACGCATAAACAATTAAGACCCCAAGGGCTATCGGCAGATGGTTTCGTCTATGGTACGCAGCACAACAAAAAAAGCTGCAAACCCTTGATAATAAAGGCCTGCAGCGTTGTTAGCTGGCGTCCACGAGAGGATTTGAACCTCCGACCCCACGCTTAGGAGGCGTGTGCTCTATCCAGCTGAGCTACGTAGACATTTGTAGGTTTATTCAATTTTTGCCAAGCCCTCTCAGTTAAATAGACTTGGACCATCTGGCGGACCCTCTATCCAACTGAGTTACAGAAACACACAAATTTTGGTACTGCTTTCACATACTTATCAGACAGACACCTCTCTTTAGGGAGCAGCTTCTTTGTGATTTGCAGTGATATGCATAATATTTCATTTATAAATACAGCTTGAAGTATAACACCGCCCTATACAGCTATATTTAAAAATCCATTTCATTGTACTTGTAATCTGCAGCTTTGTCAATCCTATTTTTTACAGATGTATATATTTTAACAGCCGTATAATACTTTATGGAGCAAGCCGGTATTTTCCATTCCATTTTTACAAATATATGCATTTTTACCAGTAAATGTCATGGTTTTTCCATTCCCCTTTTATCAAGCCATGCTATATTTTTATAACAAAGATGAAAAAAGTGGAATGTAAAAATTTATATGACTGACAATTGGAAGTCTTATGCAGAAGTCATCCCAGAAGAACTATTATGACAAAGTAAAAATATGCTTCCCCTATTGTAAAGAAACAATTTTCGTCAGAAACATTGGCTTGCACTCTTCAGAAGAAAAATATGTGTTGTATTCCGTTCTTTAGAAATGGTAGATTTAACCCTATTTCTTTTTGCCAAGTTTCATTGTGATTCCTCTTTTTCATACCATTCATGATTTACTTAACACCTTCTTTTATAAAAAAACACTGCAAAAAATTTACAATTCATGATTTTGATACACTAAAAACAAAACCATCACAGAATATTACATTACCAATGCTATATTTATGGCAAAAGCATACATTTTATTTTTATCACAAAAAACATATCATTATAAAATAGCCCCAAAACCTTTTTTATTTTATGGCAGTAACAAAATGACATCAATGTTTTTTATAAAAACAGCTGTATTTTTCTTGACAAAACACTTTTATTGCTTTAGTATACTAATGTGATAATGTAATAATATATATTGGGAGGTTATTTCATATGAAAAAAAGAATATTCGGGCTTTGTATGGCAGCGATTATGACAGTGGCCATGTCTGCTTGCAGCAGCACCACACAGCCGACAGAGGAAAATACAGCAGAAACAACACAGGAGGATACTGCGCAAGAAGACACAGCATTAAGCTATGACAAAATCATAGTTGGGCTGGACGATACCTTTGCCCCCCTTGGCTTTCGAGATGAAGCAGGCAATTTAGCAGGTGTTGATGTGGAGCTGATGGAGGCAACCAGCGAAATCATAGGCATTCCCTTTGAATTGCAGCCTATTGACTGGTCTATGAAAGAAACAGAGCTTGCCAATAAAAATATAGATTTAATTTGGAATGGATACACCGTCACAGAGGAAAGAAAAGAAAAGGTTGCTTTTTCACAGCCTTATTTAAACAACAGACAGGTGGTTGTGACAATGGCTGATTCTGACATCAACACATTGGCTGACTTAAATGGCAAATCAGTGGCTGCCCAGGCAGAGTCCAGTGCCATTGATGCCATACACTCCAAGCCTGAAATTGCAGACACATTTGCTGATTTGGGAGAATTTGAAACAAATGACCAATGTCTGATAGATTTAGAGGCAGGCAGAACAGATGCTGTGGTAGCAGATGAAGTAATCATTCGTTATTATGTTTCCAAAAAAGGAGAAGAAAATTATAAAATATTAGAAGAAGACTTTGGTACAGAGCAATATGCCATTGGTGTCCGCAAAGAGGATACTGCCCTTTTGGAGGCAATCAATGCCGCATTGGACACACTCAAAGAAAACGGCACCACAAAAACCATTTCCGAAAAATGGTTTGGCTCTGATATCATTATGGAATAATGAGGTGCAGTCATGTTAGAGGCTTTGCTTGGCTATATTGTAGAAGTATCCCGAGGGTTAGGGGTTACATTAAGTGTATTTTTTATGACACTTATCATATCCATTCCTCTTGGTATTGTTGTGGCAATTTGCCGTTTATCCAAAAATAAAATCATTTGTAATATTGCAAAATTTTACATATGGGTACTGCGAGGCACCCCTCTTATGCTTCAAATTGCCCTTGTATTTTTTGGGCTGCCCTCTATCGGCATCACATTTGACAGGCTGCCTGCCGCCTATATGGCCTGTGGTTTAAACTATGCCGCTTATTTTGGAGAAATATTCCGCTCGGGCATACAATCCATTGAAAGAGGACAAAGAGAGGCCGCCAGTATACTGGGATTGAAAACAATGCAATTTTATCGCTTTATATTGCTGCCTCAGGCAATCAAAAGAACACTGCCGGCCATAGGCAACGAAGTCATCATATTGATAAAAGACACTTCACTTGTATATGTTGTGGCAGTCAATGACATTTTGCGTGTAGCAAAAAGTGCCGGCGGCAGAGATGCCAACACATTGCTGGCATATGTGGCGGCAGGTATGTTATATTTGGCAATGACTTATGTCATCACAAAATTATTTGAAGTCATTGAAAAGAAAGTACAATATGAGGAGTAGAAAACTATGCTTTTAAGAGCAGAAGGGCTTTGCAAAGCCTTTGATAACATAACCGTATTAGACCATATTACATTTCATGTAAACCCTGGAGAGGTTGTCAGTCTGGTAGGAAAAAGCGGCGCAGGAAAAACCACTGTTCTGCGCTGTATCACAGGGCTTGAAAAATGTGACAAGGGTACCATTGAAATCAATGGAAAATACATCTGTTCCATGGAAAAGGACACCATCAAAAGGGCCACCAAAGAACAGCTTTATGAGGTACGAAAGGATTTGGCAATGGTGTTTCAAAACTACCATTTATTTCCCCATTTGACGGTTGCAGAAAATGTCACACTGGCATTGACAGAGGTTTATAAAATGCCTAAGGCAGAAGCATTGCAAAAAGCAAAACAAATACTGACACAGCTTGATATGGGAGATAAGCTTGACCAAAAGCCCTTTTCATTGTCAGGCGGTCAAAAGCAGCGTGTTGCCATTGCCAGAAGCTGTGTCACCAATCCAAGGCTGCTTTGCTTTGATGAGCCGACAGCCGCACTGGATTCTGCCCTTGTGCTGGATATCATCAAAATCATACGAAAGCTTGCAGAGGAAGGCATGGGTATATTGATTATCAGCCATGACGAAAAATTTGTAAGAGATGTTTCCGACAGAATATTATTTATGGTATCCGGTAAAATCACACAGGAGCTGACTGCAAAAGAATATGCAAAATACATACGGGACTGATTCTGTGCTGCCAATGGTTTGTCCTAAGTAGCAAGCAGCCCTTTTTAAGGGGCTGTTTGGGGTATGGAAAAAATCGACATCCTGTTGTCAAAGGCTCCTTTCATGCAGGCCTTTGACGAGTATAAAGCAGAGGTTCCATGGGCTAAAAGCCTTAAAACGCCTGCTTTTCCTTGCCCAAAATAAATTCCCGGGGCTGGAAAACCCTTCGTTTTCCTACCCCTGCCATAATCTTGAAAAAATATAAAATCTAGTTTTTATATAGTCTAAACAGCCCTTTTTAAAAGGCTGTTTTTGTTTTATGCCCCAGAATATATTTTCAGTTGCTTTTCTCCCTTGCTTTTGCTCCATTTTTATTGCAAAGCCATATTCTGCCTCAGCCATTTCTTCTTGTGGCAATGTCCACAAATTTAAAATAATCCGGATGGTGGCGAGACTGGGTGTATTCAAACATAACGCCCTCTTGATTGTAGGTAAAGCTGCTGACCACCGCCAGACAGTTATAGTCTTTTAAATCAATATATTTCATATCTATTTCATTCATTTTTTCCACTGTCATCACCCGCTTGCTGGTGACAATGACCATGCCCAATGTATTTTCAATATATTCATATATAGAATGCTGTGCAATTTCCTTTGAAAGCCCCGGCAGCAATGCCTTCAAAAAATAATTATGATTGACAATCAACGGCTTTCCGTCAAAATAATGTATTCTTTGTATATAAATAAGCTCTGTGCCTTGTGGGAAGCTTGTTTTTTTTTCTATTTTTTGATTTGCCTGTATGGTTTCAAAATGAACTACATTTGTAAAATATTCTTGGTGATTTCTGATAGCAGATTCTTTAAAGGATTCTATACTGCCCATTTTGAATGTAGACTGCTCCACAGGCCTAAAAATGTTTAAAACCCCTTTTCCCTGAACGCTTTGCACATATCCCTCTTTTACCAGCTCTGCAATGGCCCTTCTCACTGTATTTCTGGAACAGCCATATTCCAAAACAAGTGTATGCTCCGAAGGCAAAAGCTCTTGAAAACTATATTCCTCTGTTTCAATTTTTTGTTTTAAATTTTTATAAATGGTGTCATATTTTACTTTAGGCATTTTGAAAACACCTCCCCTATGCAACTTGTTTAAACATTTTTTTACTATATTATACTATCTGCACGAATACTGTCAATGACCATTGCAATATGGAAATTTTTATATACAAAAATCATAAGCATTTTCTATTTATAATTCACAAAAATGAAAAAGCAGCACAATATCACATTGACTTGTTTAAACAAGTTTGGTATGATTATCTTGTTCAAACAAGTTCGGTTTAGAAAGGGAGGAAGGGAAAATGTCAAAGTATGAAAACGATGTAAAACAACTTTTGACACTCATTGGAGGAAAAGAAAACATAGGCGCTGTTTCTCACTGTATGACAAGAATGCGGTTTGTATTAAATGACCCTTCAAAGGCAAATGAAAAGGAAATTGCAAACATTCCTTCTGTAAAGGGTACATTCACACAGGCAGGACAATATCAAGTCATCATCGGAAACGATGTTTCTGTGTTTTACAACGAATTTACAAGCTATGCCGGCATTGAAGGTGTCAGCAAGGATGCTGTCAAAAATGCAGCACAAACAAATCAAAATTTGGCACAAAGAATTATGGGCGCATTGGGGGAAATATTTGCTCCCATCATTCCTGCATTGATATGCGGAGGTTTGATATTAGGCTTTCGAAATATCATTGGTGAAATTGACCTTTTGCAAAACGGTACTGCCAGCTTGACAGACATTTATCCTTTTTGGCAGGGTGTTTATGACTTTTTGTGGATTATCGGCGAGGCCATATTCCATTTGCTCCCTGTGGGCATTGTATGGTCCATCACCAAAAAAATGGGTACCACACAAATATTGGGTATTGTGCTGGGCTTGACACTGGTTTCTCCACAGCTTTTAAACGGTTTTTCCGTTGCCGCTACACCTGCCTCTGAGATTCCAAAATGGGATTTTGGCTTTGCTCAGGTGGATATGATTGGATACCAAGGACAAGTGATTGCGGCTATGATGGCCGGTTTTGTATTGGTATATCTGGAAAAGTTTTTCAAAAAGCATTCTCCTGAGGTCATCAGCATGATTGTGGTGCCATTTTGCTCCTTGGTGCCTGCCGTTGTCATCGCTCATACCATTGTAGGACCCATCGGCTGGACCATTGGCAATTTTATAGGCGACATTGTATATTCCGGATTGACTTCCAATATCAGAATTGTATTTGCGGCAATATTTGGATTTGTATATGCTCCTATCGTTATGACAGGACTGCATCACATGACAAATGCCATTGACACACAGCTTGTTACACTTTATGGCGGCACCATGCTTTGGCCTATGATTGCTTTAAGCAACATTGCACAAGGCTCTGCCGTGCTGGCCATGACTGTGCTGCAAAAGAAAAACGAACGTGCAGAACAGGTCAATGTACCTGCTTGTATTTCCTGCTATCTGGGCGTTACAGAGCCTGCACTGTTTGGTGTCAATTTAAAATATGTTTTCCCACTGATTTGCGGTATGATTGGTTCTGCCACAGCAGCAGTGATTTCCATTGGCTTCGGTGTGCAAGCAGTCAGCATTGGTGTAGGCGGATTGCCCGGTATCCTTTCCATATTCTCACAATATTGGGGCAAATTCCTTTTGGCCATGGCCGCAGCCATTGTCATCCCTTTTGTGCTGACAATACTGGTAGGAAAGAAAAAACTGCCTGCATCTGAATTGGTGGGAGAAAGCAAACCACAAACAGAAAGTGCTGCCCAAACAGAAAGCACACCACAGCAATCTGCGCAGCCACAAGAAGCTGCTGCCGATGTAAATAAATTGTGTGCTATATTAAGCGGCAAAGTTATTCCCATTGAAGAAGTGGAAGACGACGTATTTTCACAAAAAATTATGGGGGACGGCATTGCCTTCCAGCCTTCTGATGAAACGGTGGTGGCACCCTGTGATGCCACAATCAGTGTTGTTATGGACGGCAGCAGACACGCCTGCGGCATGGCACTTCCAAACGGCATGGAAATATTGATACATATTGGTATCAACACCGTCAACATGAATGGAGATGGCTTTGAGGCATTTGTCAACACCGGTGATAAAGTAAAATGCGGTCAGCCTCTTATCAAATTTTCAAAAGAAAAAATTGCAAAAGCAGGATACAGCGACACCACCATGCTGATTATCACAGAGCAGGGCAATGCAAAAAATATACAATTCCATACAAATATAGATGCTGAGGCAGGCAAAACAGTTGTTTCAGAGTTTGAATAAAAAAAGGGAGGGATTTTTGTTATGTCAGATTTCAAAAAAAGCACTGTTTATCAAATTTATCCAAAATCCTTTTGTGATACCAACAAAGACGGCATTGGAGATTTAAAGGGCGTCACTGCAAAGCTGGATTATATCAAAAAATTAGGTGTGGATTACATCTGGCTTACCCCCTTTTTTGTATCTCCTCAAAATGACAATGGATATGATGTGGAGGATTATTATAATATTGACAAAAGATACGGCACCATGGAGGATTTTGAACAGCTGGTAAAGGAAGCAGACAAAAGAGGCCTGCGTATTATGCTGGATATGGTTTTCAACCACACCTCCACAAATCATGAGTGGTTTCAAAAGGCACTTTCCGGAGAGGAAAAATATAAAAATTATTATATATTCAAAAAAGGAAAAAAAGCCGGTGTGCCTCCTACCAACTGGGAAAGCAAATTTGGAGGCAATGCTTGGGAATATGTAGAAAAATTTGATGAATATTATTTGCATCTTTTTGATGTGACACAGGCAGATTTGAACTGGGACAATGAAGAGGTCCGAAAGGAAATGCAAAAAATCATACTCTATTGGATGAAAAAGGGTGTGAAGGGCTTCCGTTTTGATGTGGTCAATTTGATTAGCAAAAGCATATTTGAAGATGACTATGAAGGCGACGGCAGACGGTTTTATACAGACGGCCCCAACATACACCGTTATCTGAAGGAGCTGAATGAGGCCACATTTGGCACAGATGCAGAAATCATCACTGTGGGAGAAATGTCCAGCACTTCCATTGAAAACTGCTATGAATATGCAGGAGAAAACAGCCATGAGCTTTCTATGGTGTTTAGCTTCCACCATTTGAAAGTGGATTTTATGGGCAATGAAAAATGGGTGATGGTACCCTTTGATTTTCAAAAATTAAAAGACATTCTCTTTCAATGGCAAACAAAAATGTGTCAAAACCATGCTTGGAATGCAGTGTTTTGGTGCAACCATGACCAGCCAAGGGTTGTATCCCGTTTTGGAAACACACAAAAGTATTGGAAGGAATCGGCAAAAATGCTGGCTACTGTGGTACACTGCCTGCGGGGAACACCCTATGTTTATCAGGGAGAGGAAATTGGCATGACAAATCCGGGCTTTACGGACATTGCTCAATACAGAGATGTGGAAAGCCTGAACCATTTTAAAATATTGCAGCAAAAGGGGCTTTCTGAAGAAAATGCCTATGCCATATTGCAGATTCATTCCAGAGATAACAGCCGTACGCCTATGCAGTGGACTGGACAAAAAAATGCCGGGTTTACAGAAGGCACTCCTTGGATAGAAGTCACCAAAAACTATGATACCATCAATGCTGAAAGTCAAATAGAGGAGGAAAGCTCCATATTTCACCATTATAAAAAATTGATACAGCTTCGTAAAGAAAATGATACCATTGCCTATGGAGATTTTGAACCACTGGCAGAAAAGCACAATGCTGTGTTTGCTTACAAAAGAACATATCAAGGAGAAACATTACTTGTTATCAACAATTTCTATGGCCATGAAACCAAATGGGATACAGAAATGGACCTTTCAGGCTATGAATGTATATTGACAAACTATCCCGACTGCCATGTGGATACTGTGCTGAAGCTGCGCCCCTATGAATCCATTGTACTAAAAAAAGCATAATGTTATGGCTAAGCATTTTTTCATACAAATGCAATAGGCTTTTTTACACCATTTGC
The DNA here is from genome assembly GCA_944384265.1 of uncultured Clostridia bacterium. Lineage (GTDB taxonomy): Bacteria > Bacillota > Clostridia > Lachnospirales > Anaerotignaceae > Coprocola. The sequence continues at coordinate 58,066 of CALWSR010000016.1, read as the reverse complement.
ATCCAAAAAAGAGATTGCACCAAAATATCTCTCCCATTTTTTGTCAAATGCTTAGAAAATGGGCCTTCCGCCAACTATGGAAGGCTTTTGGAAGCATAGCTGTGGCAAAATGAAATTGTGGCAGCAGCTTGCACAAAAAAAGCTTACAAATCACAAAAAACCGGCTGTTTTCTGAGTGGAATTTACTCAAAAAGCAACCGGTTCAGTATTCTTTTAGGAGGCTGTTTTGCCACAGCCTCCAAAAGCATTTTATTTTCAATGGTGCAATACCATGCATAAGCTCTTTTTAGCTTTTTGTTTCATCTACCCGAAATTTGCTCACCAGGCTTTTCAATACATGAGCCTGTCCGGACAGCTCTTCACTGGCAGCGGCGCTTTGCTCTGCTGTGGCAGAATTGGTCTGTACCACGCTGGAGATTTGGTCTGTGCCAATGACAATTTGTTTTATATCTCTATCCTGCTGTTCAAAATTTTTGGTAATTGCATCTGTATTTTTTGCAATTCCATTGATGCCTTCAAAAACCTTTCGGAAGGAAGCCACCGTTTCATCTGTAATTTCTTTTCCATTTTGTGCTGCGGCCAATGCTTTTTCAATCAACTGGGCTGTATGCTTGGAGGCTTCACTTGCTTTGCCTGCCAAATTGCCCACTTCATCTGCCACCACTGCAAAGCCCTTTCCTGCCGCACCTGCTCTGGCCGCCTCCACAGCCGCATTTAAAGCAAGTATATTTGTTTGAAATGCAATATCTTCAATATTTTTGATAATCTTTTCAATCTCCAAAGAGGTTTGGCTGATATCTCCCATGGCAGAGAGCATATTTTGCATTTTTTGGTCACCTAGTTGTATTTCCTGCACCACCATGGTCAAATCATGGTTGGCTGCTTCCATGTTGTGGGTACTTTTATCAATTTGCGAAGACATTTCATTGAGAGAAGCGGCCAGCTGCTCTACACTGGAGGCCTGCTCCGTAGCACCCTGTGCCAAGCTTTGTGCTGCAATAGAAACCTGATTTGCACCGCTGTCCACCTGCTCTGCCACCTCCACAATGTCTGTCATGGTTTGAGAAAGACTGGAACGAATGTGCAGCAATGCCGTTTTTACCTTTGCAAAATGTCCCTGATAATCGTGCTGCAATGTAAATGTCAAATTGCCCTTTTCTATTTCCCCTAATATGTATGCAATTTCGTCTATATAATCCACATATAGTTTCAAACTGTCCACAATGGCAGAAATGCCGTCTGCCAGCATACCAACTTCATCACTGCTTTTGACATCAACCACTGTATTCAATTCTCCATCTGCCAGCTTTTTGGTAATGCCAACCAATTTTTTTACAGATTTTGTAATAACCCTTCCAAAGAAAGTGATTATAATACTTAACACAATAATACAGACTATAAAATATATTATAATAATTTTTCTCACATCATTTATATAGCTGCTAAACTCCTCTTCCGGCATAATACTGATTACCATATAATCCAGGTCCTCTAAATGTGCAGCACTTCCATAAAATACTGCATTGTTATAGCTATACTGTATGGTTTCTGTTGACTGACCATTGAGTATGGCATCCTTCATATTTTGAGAAAAGCTGCTTTCGGAAATATGTTTTAAAATCAAATCACTGTCTTTGTGATAAACCACATTGTTTTGTGTATCAAACACTGCAATATATCCTTGATTTCCAACTTGTATATTAGACAATTCATTTATCAGTTTATTTAAAGAAATATTCATGCCAAAAAGGCCTGCTACCTCTCCACCATTGGAATAAATGGGAGAAGCTATGGAAACAATCAAATCTCCGCTTACTGCATCTTCATAGGCTCCTGTCAAGACCGTTTTTTGCTCTGTTACAGCATCATACCATGGACGGCTTTTGGCATCAAAATCCGGCGGTGCCAACAAAGAATTGTCTGACCGAAATACTTCATTTGTTTTGTCATTCATGACCCATACATAAACTACCTCTTCCGGCTGAGAAGACTGAATATCTTGCAGTATTTTCAATAAATCTGACTGCTGTGCAGAACCTGCAAATGTATCTGCCTCCCAGTTTGAAACAGCATTTAAAATAGACTCAGAGGCTGCATTTGCTTCACCGACTCCGTAAAATTTTTGAAAATAGCCATTAACCTGCCCGGTCGCACGCTGAGATTCCGAAACTAAATAATGATTGTCCAAATTTATTACAATATCAGAAACCTTTTTATTTAAATAAACTCCCAGAAAAACCAGTATGACAATTAATGGGATTAAAATGCCCATCAAAAGTTTAGGTAAAATTCCTAATTTTATATTTGAATGTTTCTGCCATTTTTGAGATTTCATTTTTATTTCCACCAAAAGCTCCTCCCCAAACACATAAAAAATACTGATTGCATCAAAACCTGTCAATATATCATTACTTTCATTGATATTTTAAAATACCGTTTGTTTTGCCTGACTATCCCGGCATTACTAAGATAAACATCCAACACCACTCCCCTATTCAAAATGATAGTTTAACTATATCAAATACAGCTAGTATAGTAAAGATATCTTTATATAAATATAAAAATTTGTTTAAAATTGTCAAAAAAATATCATGTATACAGTCTACTTCTTGTTCAAAAAAAGGCGAGAATCCTCCCGCCTTTGTGACATATTTTTATAGCTGCTCCATTTGCTCTATTTTATCCAAATCATGGGCAATGATTTGGTTTTGTGTTCTGATACAAAGCAAATCCATTTTGCTTTTTCCTATCAATTCTCCTTCAATCACTTTTTTTTGTATGGTTGTAATGCGGATTTTCATACCTCTATGAAACACCCTACCTTGAAAATATACTGTGTCAATGGGAAATAATTCACGGCATTTTGCCATAAGCCTTTCCAAGTCTACAATTTTATAATCCATGGATATCATTTGTCTTTGCTTTACTTTTTTAATGCTCTGCTTTAAGCTGCTTATTTTCAGCACAATGCTTGTCACAAAATAGGCTAATATGGCTGTCAAAAGCCAATCATATATGGTAAAGCTGCTAAACAATTCCTTCATATTTTCTCACTTCCTTTTTATTGCCTCTCTGCCAGCACTGCTATGGTTTTTAAAGCAGTATCCTGACAGCCTACAAAACAAATGCCTGCTTTTTGCAATAGAATGCTTTTTTGTATTTTTTCTTTTGTAATCACTTCTCCCGGGGCCAAAAGGGGTGCGCCCGGGGGATATGGTATGATAAATTCTGCACAAACATGATTTTCACTTTCTAAAAAAAGAATTTCCTTTTTGGGGGCAAAATATGCTTCTCTGGGTGTTGTTTTTATCACTGGGGAAGGCTCCTGCACCATATCTTCCAAAAAAACGGTTTTTTTTGCTTCACAAAGCTGTTTATCTATTTTTTCAAGGGCTTTTGCCAAAACCAAAAATCCTTCTTTGCTATCGGCAGGACTGGTCATGGCAATGCTGTATGAAAGGGAGGCCATTTCCATTTCGATTGCAAACTGTTTTCTCAGCATATCATTCATTTCCATTGCTGTCATATTCTTTTTTGGCAGCTCCAATACAATTTTACCTCTGTCTCTGTCAAATCCTGCCTTTTGCAGCACTGCAATCTGTTCTAAATTTTTTGTCCTTTCATAAAACCACTGCAATTTTTCTACATAACATTCAAAATCCCTTTGACACTGCCGCTCCAGCCAATGACAACAGGCATCCATGGCGGACAAAAAAAGATAGGAGGGACTGGAGGTTTGTATCATAGAAAGGGCCTGCTTGATTTTTGCTCTGTCCACCCTTTTTCCCTGTATATGCAGCACCGCTGTTTGCGTGGGGCTGGGCAGTGTTTTGTGCAGGCTTTGTATCACAATATCCGCCCCTTGCTCCAAAGCTGTTTTTGGAAAAAAGGGATGAAATTTCATATGGGCTCCATGGGCCTCATCTACAATCAAAAGCATATTTTTTTCATGAAGAAAAGCAGCAATGCTTTCAATGTCTGATGTAATGCCTTCATAGGTGGGACTTGTCAGCAAAACTGCCCTTGCATGGGGATGCATCTCTACTGCATTTTGCACCTGCTTTTGTGTAATGCTTCCAAAAAACTCTTTTCCCTTCAGCATTTCAGGCAGTATATAAGCGGGCCTTGCACCGGAAAATACCAATCCGCTGTAAACACTTCTATGGCAATTTCTAGATAGTATGATTTCCTCCCTTTCTCCACAGCAGGCCATCATTGCAGCCAAAATGCCGGCGGTGGAGCCATTGATTAAAAAAAAGCTTTCCTCGGCTCCAAAAACAGAGGCACATCTTTTTTGGGCCTCCAGCAAAATGCCCTGAGGACTGTGTAAATTGTCAAAGCCTGCTATTTCTGTAATATCCTGCTGCATCATATGGGAAAACGCTCCCAATCTCCCCCCTTTATGCCCGGGCATATGAAAGGGATAGACCGCTGATTTTGCATAGGCCTCCAATGCCTGCCAAAGCTGTGTCATGGCAAAGTCACTGCCTTTATTTCATGCTGACAATAGGGCAGCACCTTTTGGAGCAAGTCCTTTGTATCCATCACAATGGTTGCTGTGTTGACACAAGGGTGCATTGCCACCTTTTCCATGGAAAGCACTGCCTCATCTATCAAAAACTGCACCCTTTTTTCTGTATCAAACAAAAGCCCCAAGGGACTGACAGCACCGGGACGTATTTTTAAATATTCCCACATAGGCTCTTCTCCTGCAAATGTCATGCGAGGCACCCCCACCTGTTTGGATACCTTTCCTGTGTGAAACTTTTTTCCCCCTTCCATAAACAGCAGATAAAATTCTGTTTGATGTCTGGAGGACAAAAATAAATTTTTGCAAATGGGAAATCCCATTTTTTCATCCAGCTCCTTTGCTGCCTCAATGGTATACAAAGGCTCGTGGTCATATTTTATGTAGCAAACGCCTAATTGTTCCAATATTTGATATACCTTTTGTTCTATTTCTTCCATTTTTTACACTCCTTTATTTTTTTGCGGCGGCATAAATGTCTCTTTTGGAAACACCTCTGTCTTTTGCAGCTTGCTTCATGGCTTCTTTTTCTGTCATGCCCTTTTTTGTATATTGTTGTATATGCTCTAAAACAGATAATGCTTGCCAGCCTTGCTGCTGCTGCTTTTTTTGCTCCTCCAAGGAAAAGCCTTCTATGACCAGCACAAACTCTCCCTTGGGAGGGTTTTGGCTGTAATAGTCAATTTGCCCTTTTATGGTATCCTTTCTTACCTGCTCATATTTTTTGGTCAGTTCTTTTATAACTGCCACTGTCCTTTGTTCTCCCAAGGCATCTGAAAGCTCCTCCAATGTATGCAGCAGTCTGTGGGGTGCTTCATAAAGCACAATGGTGCGGTGTTCTTTTTCCAGTGTCTGCAATATCATGCGTCTTTGTTTTTTTTCAGAGGGCAAAAAGCCTTCAAACACAAACCGACGGGTATCCAAGCCTGAAAGCACCAATGCTGTAATCACTGCCGATGCTCCCGGCACCACTGTCAGCGGAATTTCTTTTTCATAACAAAGCTTTACAAAATCTGCCCCCGGGTCAGAAATACCGGGCATACCCGCATCTGTCACCAATGCCATATGTTCCCCATTTTCCACCCTTTCCAAAAGCTTTTTGCCCTTTGTCTGTTTGTTATGCTCGTGATAGCTTGTCATAGGCGTGGCAATGTGAAAGTGGTTTAAAAGCTGTAATGTATGGCGGGTATCCTCTGCCGCAATAAAATCCACTGTTTTTAATATATGCAATACTCTTAAGCTGATATCTTCTAAATTGCCTATGGGAGTAGCACAAAGATATACTGTTCCAGCCATAGCTCCCTCCTTCCCATTGACAGAATAAAAGCTGTTTTATATAGCTTTTTTTATTTGTCAAAGCATTTATTCATAATAGATTTTTTTCACTTCCTCTGTGTAGCTGCCATCCTTTTCATAGATAAGCAAAGGAGGCTCCACCTTTACCATGGCCCTTCCCCCCTTCACTGCCTCTATCAACACCAAAGAAGGTGGTTTTTGCAGATAGGAATGAACAAACCGCATTTTTTTTGGCTCCAATTTATATTTTTTCATTTCCACAATAATCTCTACCAGCCTATGAGGCTTGTGAATCATATACAGCCTTCCTCCAACCTTCAGCACCTCTGCACTGGCAAAAAGAACATCCTCCAATGTGCAAAGCAGCTCATGACGGGCAATGGCTTTTGACATAGATTCATTTTTCAGCCCTCCTCCATCATTCATATAAGGTGGATTGGCTGTCACCACATCAAATACCTGACGGCCGTATTGCATCGCTGCTTGCTTAATATCCCCCTCATCAATGGTTATTTTCTGCTCCAAACCGTTTAAAAGCACACTTCTTTTTGCCATTTCCACACTTTCCTGCTGTATTTCCAAGCCTGTAAAATGACTGCCCTTTGTTTTTGCCTCCAATAATATGGGAATGACACCTGTGCCTGTACCCAAATCCAATACCCTTTCTCCCTTTTTCACCTGTGCAAATCCGCAAAGCAGCACAGCATCTACACCAAAGCAGAATTTTTTTGGGTCTTGTATGAGCAAATAACCATTTCTGTGCAAATCATCCACTCTTTCATGGGGTTTGATTTCTATATTATTCTTCATATTCCTCCTCCACAACAGGCCTTTGTTTTTTTTGTTTTTTTACCTTCAGTACTGTAATTTCGTCTACACTGTAAAATCCAATGGTAGGAGGGTCATTTTCCTTTTTGCGCACAGCCGCTTTTACTGTCTGCATCAACACATTGGTAGAAAGTATCTCTCCGCAGCCATCCACTGTTTCAATGATATCCCCCACATTTGGCAGCTTTTGGTTCAACTCCTCATAAACATCCTCTTCATATTTTAAACAGCACATCAATCTGCCGCAAATACCTGATATTTTGGTGGGGTTTAAAGATAAGCTCTGTTCCTTTGCCATTTTAATGGAAACAGGCTGAAAATCTCCCAAAAATGTGGCACAGCACAATGTTCTGCCGCAAATGCCTATGCCGTTTCTCATTTTTGCCTCATCCCGCACGCCAATCTGTCTTAGTTCAATGCGCATTCTAAAAATAGATGCCAATTCCTTTACCAACTCTCTAAAATCCACTCTGCCGTCAGATGTGAAATAAAATATCAGTTTGATTTGGTCAAATGTGATTTCTGCATCAATGAGCTTCATATCTAATTGATGCTGGGCAATTTTTTCCAAACAAATGTCAAATGCTTCCTTTTCTCTTATTTTGTTTTTTTCCTCCAATGCCAAATCCTGCTCTGTGGCCTGTCTTTGCACCTTTTTTAGAGGCTGTACAATGCTTTGCTCCGGCACAAGGGTATTTTCTTTTATCACCAGGCCGCATTCAATTCCTCTGGCTGTTTCTACTATGGCAAAGCTGCCTCTGGACAGCTGCATGCCATCAGGGTCAAAATAATACATTTTTCCTGCTTTTTTAAAACGTATCCCTACAATTTCTATCATTGCTTGAACTCTCCTTTAGCTTCATAAGCATCACTTCCATTGTCAGCTGAAAATTGCCATTGACAGCCAGCTGCTGCTTTGCCTGCCAAACGGCATTTATTTTTTCTGCAATAGCATCCTCCTGCTCCTGCTTTGCCTGCTGCATAATATGGTGTTTTTTATCCTTTTGTATAATATATTTTATATCATTGCATTTTTTATAGGCAAGCACATCTCTGTACCATAAATATATCAAATCCAAAAATTGCTGATTTTCTTTGTAAACCTCCAATTCCTTTGCCATAAAAAGCACATCTGACAAATTTTTTTGCTGCAAGGAGCATATTTTTGCAGTCACATCCTCTCTCATGGCAGAAAATGCTTCGGAGGAGGCAATCTCAATGGCTTTTCCAATACTGCCCTGGGCATATTCTGCAAAAACAGCCGCCTCTTCCTTTTGTGCCATATGCTTTTGTAAAAGATAGCCTTCTACTGCGTGGGCAGACAAAGGCCGCAGCTTCCATACAACACATCGGGACAATATGGTGGGCAGCAGAGCATCCATATTGCTTGTCAAAAGCAACAGTATGCCATAGTCAGGAGGCTCCTCCAATGTTTTTAACAGGGCATTTTGTGCCGCTTGTGTCATGGTATCGGCTTTTTCTACAATAAATATTTTAAAGGGAGATTGATATTGTTTGATTTGCATATTTTCAATGATTTGCTCTCTCACATCCTCCACGCCCAATACCTTTTTCTTTTGTGGGGAAACATAAAATACGTCTGTATGATTTTTTGTATCAAATGTACGACAGCTAATGCACTCATTGCAGGGAGTGATGCCTCCCCTTTGGCATTGCAGTGTTTTGGCAATGGTATTTGCCAAAAGCTTTTTGCCCATGCCCTGCTGTCCCTGTATCACATAGGCATGAGAAATATGTTTTTTTTCTATGGCATATTGTATTTGTTTGATAATCCATTCATTTCCTATGATTTCTTCAAATGTATACATGGTATTCCTCTTAAAATTTATAAAACTGTTCCACATCTAATATAAATACAGTTGCGCCTCCCACCCTGACCTCAATGGGCTTTGGCATAAATCCATGGACACTGCCGTAAGGTGCAGGCAGTGTTGTAAACTGTGTTCTGCTTTTACAGTTGGTTTCCAATATATGAAGTACATTTTGTATTTTTTCTTCCTCCACACCGGTCAGTATGGTTGTATTGCCTGCTCTTAAAAAGCCGCCCTTTGTGGATAACCGTGTCACCTGGAAGCCCTCTTCGTTTAAATGGCTGATCACATTGCCCGCATCATCATCCTGTATGATTGCAACAACTAATTTCATAAAATAAACCCTCCTTATAAAACAAACAACAAAAATATTGTTGATATGATTTTTCATTGCTTTTCTATATTTATTATACCATAAATTATAAAAAAGACCTCAAAAACTTTATTTCTATTTTTTTCATGGCATTGTGAGAAATCCCGTTGCTTAAACATTGTAAGCATAGCATAAAAAAAGTCCTATCAAAAATGATAGGATTCAGATAGTAGAAAAACTAGATTTTATATTTTTTCAAGCCCACAAAAGGGGGTTAGAAACGAAGTGAAGGCCTCAGCCGGAATTTATTTTTGGTAAGAAAAAGCAGGCGTTTCAAGGCTTTTAGCCCATGGAGGTCCTGCTTTATCCTTTTTGTCTACCTTGCATAAAATGAGCCTTTGACGACAGGAGGTCGGCTTTTTCCACACCCTGAAGCCTATGAAAAATAACAGGATTTTTTTGTATATTATTTTACGGTTAATGTAATATTGCCTCTTTTATCCACCTCATAAGTATCACTTTTTTTATCATTTCCAGATAAATCAATATATTTTGCCCAGGCAGAATGCTTTCATCTCCCAATATCATCCATTTTTGTAAAAGCCGGAACAACTGTTTTGCAATATGCATATGTCATTTTCCCTATGTTGCGGTCAGAATCCTATTGATATCTCATTTCAAAATCAAATTGAGCCTCTGCCCAATATTTCCCCTGTGCATTTCTTCCCTTTACTTTGTGTCTTTCTGTCTTTGTTCCGGTGCCGCTAACAGAAGCTGCTTTTCGTGTTTCATGGTGGTTTTCTATATTATCATTTCTATTTTCCATGGATTTTTCTTCTGCCACTGTTCCATCAGAATATATCTGATTTACAATGTATTGCCTTCCCTTTTTTCTATATTGATTTCTTTTGAAACAGTTCCATGAGAATCATAATATTTTTTTCTATTCCATCTATTTTTTCCATGCTTGTGCTTTCTATGATATTACCATATTCATCATAACTTTCTAAATAGCTGGAAATGGTTTCTGTTGTGGCTTCCAATGTAAACCCGCTTTCCAATACAATATCGTTTCTTGTAATGCCCTTTTTTTCAAATGCCTGCTCCAATGAAAGCCAATCTATTTCTGAATACATAGTGCAAAAGCCTGCACAGACACCATACATATTATCAAAGCAGATAAAACAGCAGTTATTTTTTATTTGGGTTCATACTATTCCTTCCTCCTCAATGATACCTCTGTTATTTTAAATAGAAAGCCAAAAACATTCTATTTACAAAAAAATCAGCTCTCTATATTTTTTTATAGACTACAAAGGAAAAAGCATTGACAATCCCCTAAGTAATTTGTTTCATTGCTTTCAGAGAAAGCAACAGCATCCTCTTGTTATGTTTTGAAACAATACCATATCATTTTTCATATTAATGTAACACATACCATAAAACCGATTATCACTATTATCATACTGGTTCAGCACAATGTCATACTATAAAACAAATTACATACACTTTTTTTCACAAAAAAACAGAATACTTCAAAATATGCTTTTAAAGTATTCTGTCTATGTATGGCATTAATTTCTTCTGTATTTAGAAAGGTCAAGGGCAACGGCAACAGCAATGATAATACCTTTGATAACCTGCTGCCACATAGCATTGATGCCAATAAACTGCAAACCATACTGTATGATGGTAAATATCAATACACCAATGATGATACCGGAAACCTTGCCCACACCACCATTTAAAGATACACCGCCGACTACGCAGGCCGCAATGGCGTCCAGCTCATATCCAAAGCCATAGTTGTTTGTTGCACCTGCTGTTCTGGCTGCTTCCAATACACCGCCAACACCATACAGTGCAGACGCCAATACAAAAATGCAAAGTATTGTTTTAAACACATTGATACCGGATACCACTGCCGCTTCTCTGTTACCGCCAATGGCATACACATTTTTTCCAAACACTGTTTTGTTTAATACAAACCAAATGACGGCAATGAACACCAATGCAATGGGAATCAATATGGGAATGCCATTTATGGCCGCCAATTCATCTTGGAAAAATCTTTTTTGTCCGATAATTGTAAAATCGCTGCGAATACCGCCAATAGGCTGAGAATTGTTTGGAGGCAGGTCAAAATACAGTGAGCAGGCACCATATACAATAACCTGCACTGCCAATGTGGCAATGAAAGGATGCATATCAAACTTTGCAACCAAAAAACCATTTAACAAACCAAACAGCATACACACACCAATGGCAATGATAATCGGTACAAATACGGGTAATTGGGGCAAATCCGGGAAAAAACGATTTGCATAATCAGGGTTTTGCAGCATGGAAGCAGAAACAACCGCCGCCAAACCAACCATACGGCAGGCAGAAAGGTCTGTACCTGCAATCAGCAATGTAAAGCAAATGCCCAATGCAATAATCATTCTGGGAGAAGCCTGTGCCAAAATATCCACCAACACACGTCCCTGCATAAAACGATGCTCTGCAATCATAATGCCGATTACCATAAGTATAAGGGCCAATATAATACCGTTATTGAGCAGGAAATTTTTGATGGCCTTTGGTGAAGTGTCTATCACAGAGCTTTTATCTCCTATGTATTTTCTCCATCTGACTGCGCCTAATATGATAATTAAAATGCCCAAAAGCAATATAAACCAAGGCAGGTCATACATTTCCTGCCAAATGCCTGATAATCCCCCTGCATTTTTAATGGAATTTTTGGCAATGATTAAAATTGCGCCAATGGCTCCTACCACAACCCCTAATATGGTCATAAGCCGCCCAAACTTTTCGCAGGTTAGTTGTTTACTTTCGCTCATATTTATTCCTCCCTCGCTTTCTTCTTTTCCTTACAGATAAGCAGTAGCAAGCCGCATAACCTCTACCTGGTCTGCTTCTTCTTTTTCCAATATCCCCGCCATATGTCCGTCGCTCATTACCATTACTCTGTCGCTCATGCCCAAAAGCTCCGGCATTTCTGAAGAAATCATAATAATTGCTTTGCCCTCTGCCGCCAAGGACTGCATAATGGTATAAATCTCATATTTTGCACCCACGTCAATACCACGGGTTGGCTCATCTAATATCAATATATCCGGTGTGGTCAAAAGCCATCTTGCCAAAAGCACCTTTTGCTGATTTCCTCCGGAAAGATTTTGTATGAGTGCCTCCATATTGGGTGTTTTGGTATTGAGCCTTTTATTTTCTTCCTGTGCAATGCTTCTGCGTTTTTTATTGTCCAATACACCGCCTGAAGCAAACTGGCTTTCGCTGGCAATGATGGTATTGTCTGTAATGGAAAGCACGCCAAAAATACCTGTTGCACGTCTTTCTTCTGTCAGCAATCCAATTTTATGCTTTTTGGCATCGGCTACATTTTTTGCCTTGTAGGGCTTTCCATTGATTGTAATGGTGCCGGAGGCAATGCCTCTTAATCCAAATATGGCCTCTACCAGCTCTGTTCTTTGGGCCCCTACCAATCCTCCTAGGCCCAGTATCTCTCCCTTGTGTAAATCAAATGTTACATCCTTAAAGGACCTGGGGTTGGAGGCGGTTAAATTGCGGACCTCCATAATGGTTTCTGTACTTGTTTCATAATTTTTGGGAGGAAAACGGTTTGTCATATCCCTTCCAACCATTCTGCTGATAATCAAATCTGTGGTCAGCTCAGAGGCGGGCCATGTGCCTACATAGGTACCATCTCTCATAATGGTCACTTCGTCTGAAATTTTTAAAATTTCTTCCATTTTATGAGAAATATAAATAATGGCACGACCCTCTGATTTTAACTGCTCTATAATTTTAAACAGATGTGATACTTCATTGTCTGTTAAAGAAGAAGTGGGTTCGTCCATAATGATGATTTTGGAATCATAACTAACTGCCTTTGCTATTTCAACAAGCTGTAATTGGGATGCAGAAAGAGTGCCTGCCAACACAGCCGGATTAATGTCTAAATCAATTTTTGCAAACAAATCCTTTGTCATTTGATACATTTTTTTGTGGTCAACGGCAATGCCGCCAATCATAGGAAATCTGCCCAGCCAAATATTTTCCATGACGGGTCTGAATGAAATGGGATGCAGCTCTTGATGAATCATAGAAACGCCTAATTCCAGCGCCATTTTAGAATTGTTGATTGTTTGTTTTTTGCCATCTAATATAATTTCTCCGCCATCTTCGTGATAAATGCCAAAAAGACACTTCATTAATGTAGACTTTCCGGCGCCGTTTTCCCCCATCAGCGCATGCACACTGCCTCGGCGTACCTTTAGCGTAACGCCGTCCAGCGCCTTTACACCGGGGAAAAACTTGGAAATATTGTTCATTTCCAATACATATTCGCCCATATGAAAAACCTCCTTTTACAGGTTCTATTCCCTTTTTGGAGTTATAAAATATGGAAGGGGAAAGCAGCCTTTTCCCTTCCACAAAACTTCAATTTACTGTGCTTTTATTCGTTGTGCTTATTGAAAATCTTGATAGTTTTCAGTTGTAATTTTTACATATGGAACCCATACATATTTTCCATCTGTAATTTCATAGCCAATGTTGTCAGATGTAATTTCCTGACCTGCCGCTGCCATGGCTGCAATGTTTGTTGTTGCAATACCTTGGTTTTCAGCATCGTTTAACACTGTGCCAAGCAATGAGCCGTTTGCCATTGCTTCCAAAGCAGGTGCAGTAGCGTCTACACCTACCACAGGGATAAATTTAGAAGCATCGCCTGTGTTGTAGCCATTTGCTTTTAAGGATTCGATTACGCCAAGAGCCATGTCATCATTGTTGCAAAGCACTGCTTCAATGGTTTCAATGCCTTGGGATGTAATAAATGCATTCATCAAGTCAGTTGCTTTTACTTTATCCCACATTGCTGTGTCATTTCCGATTTCTTCCACTTCAATGCCTGCATCTGTCAATGCTTTTACAGAATATTCTGTTCTGAGTGTGGCATCCTGATGTCCCGGCTCACCAGTAATCATAATGTATTGCAGCTTGCCGTCACCGTTTTTGTCTGCTGTATCCTTGTTTGCATTCCAATAGTCTGCAATGATTTCGCCAGACATGGTGCCGGATTCTTCTGCCTTTGCTCCCACATACCAAACCTTATCATAGCTTTGCATTACGTCAGCTTCCGGCTCTCTGTTTAAAAATACAATAGGCAAGCCTGCGGCAGAAGCCTTTTCTACCAATGGACCGGCTGCGGTACGGTCAACAGGGTTTACTGCCAATGCTGTCATACCCTTTGTGATAAAGGTATCCACCTGTTCATTTTGTGTTGGCTGTTTGTTTTGAGAATCCACCATTTCAATTTCAATGCCCAGAGAATCTGCCTGCGCCTGCATATTGTTTCTAACATTTGTCATAAATGTATCGTCAAATTTGTAGATACAAACGCCAACGCTCACACCGGATAAATCTGCATTAGCAGATGCTGTGGTGTCATCTGTTGCAGTATCCTCTGTTGTTGTGGTATCTTCTGCCGGAGCTTCTTCTGTTGTGGTGCTGGTGCAGCCTGCCATTGCACCCATTGTCATCATAGAAGCCATCATCAATGCAAATAATCTTTTTTTCATTTCTTAAAAACCTCCCTTTTCAAAAAACATCTTTTTCAGTGTTTCTTTTTCAGAAATGCCTTCTGAAGTTGTTTTGGTGATTTCATTATAAATGGACAGATTAGGAAATACAATATAATTTTCTTTTCTTTACTATAAAAATTCTCTGTATTTTTACCATATTTTTTCACTATAAAACAATTAAAACATACAATATTGCCTATTTTTACAAAATAGAACTTTTTTTATATTGTATAAAATTCTTTCTACTGCCTATAAAATTCTATGAATGGATTGACCAACCCACTGTGCTTCAGCATAATAAAAAGAAAAGCTATGGCAGACATGAAAGGGGCATTGCTATGAACATCAAACAAAAATTATTGCAAAATCACTGTTTGGAGCAAATCAAGCTGCTTTATCAAACAGATGATACGGGAGCAAAAAAATATACAGAAAGATTTCTTCATTTAATAGAGCAATACCATGCTGTTTTTGGGGGAGAGGAAGGAGGGATTCGCATTTTTTCTGCTCCGGGCAGAACAGAGCTGGGAGGCAATCACACAGACCATCAAAGAGGCCATGTACTGGCGGCGGCTGTCAATTTGGACATCATTGCCGCAGTCAAAAAAACCGATGCAAATATAATACAAATCAAAAGCGACGGCTATAAAATGATTACTGTGGATTTATCTCATCTAGAGCCTGTCAAAGAGGAGGAGGGTACAACCCTGTCACTGATAAAGGGCATTGCCGCTTCCTTTTTACATATGGGATATGATATAAAGGGCTTTGATGCCGTTGTATCCTCTGATGTTTTAAAAGGGTCGGGGCTTTCCTCCTCAGCGGCATTTGAGGTATTGATTGGTACAATTCTAAACGGTCTTTTTTGCGGCAATCAGGAATCTGCCGTAAAAATCGCCCAAATCGGTCAGTATGCGGAGAATGTTTTTTTTGGCAAGCCCTGTGGTCTTATGGACCAAATGGCTTCCTCCGTAGGCAGCTTTGTTGCCATTGATTTTAAAGACAATGAAAATCCTGTTGTGGAAAAAATTTCATTTGATTTTGCAAATGTAAACCATGCCCTTTGTATTGTGGATACCGGAGGAAATCATGCAGATTTAACGCCGGATTATGCCTCTGTCACAGCAGAAATGAAATCAGTTGCCCAATTTTTTGGAAAAGAAGTGCTTTCTGAAATCAAAGAAGAGGACATTTATCAAAATATATCTGCTCTTCGTCAAAAATGTAAGGACAGGGCAGTCCTTCGTGCCATACACTTTTTCTCCGATGATAAAAGGGCAGTCAAGGAGGCAGAGGCACTGAAAAAAAATGATTTTGAAGCATTCAAAAGACATATTGTGGCCTCAGGCCTTTCCTCCTTTACTTGCCTACAAAATGTGTATTCTACCGCCAATCCCCAAGAGCAGGGGCTTAGCTTGGCATTGGCACTTTGCCAAAAAATATTGGGGCAAAAGGGAGCCTATCGTGTGCATGGAGGCGGTTTTGCCGGCACCATACAGGCTTTTGTACCCACAGAAATGCTGGCGCATTTTCAAAAAGAAATGGAAAATGCCTTTGGCATAGGAAAATGCCATGTGCTTTCTGTCCGTCCCTTAGGCGGAACAGAAATCAAATGATACATGGCAAGCCCCATTGGCAGACAAAGCATTTTATAAAAGGACATTTTTTTACATAAAAAGGCCGTACTGTTTTTAATATATTTGCAATTTGCTTTTTGTAAACGGCATAAAAAAAGCAGTCTGATAGAAACAAATTGCTTTTGATATAACGGGCTGTCAAATACCGGCTTTTTCATTAAAAAAAACAGGGCGTTTTAAAGCATTTATGCTGCCAAAACACCCTGTTTCTATTTCTATGTCACATACAATCAGTCAAATTCTAATTTTTTGCTGTGTATCCATTATGGATTGCAATATTTTCTTTTTGCCCAAAGCACCATACCCACTGCCATTGCCAACAAAAGCATACTGCCCCAAAAATGCTCCAAAAAAATGGCTTTTCCGTCATAAGGCGATGCAATATCAATGCTTCTTAATGTAAAGCAGACACCTGCCAGTATGAAAAACAATGTGCTGGCAGCAGGGCAAAGCAATGCTGTTTTTATGGTTTTGTTTTGAAACAAATGGATGGCGGAAAAAATAGCTGCCACATGGAGCCATGCCAAAAAAAACCAGTTGTAATTTATTGTATGGGCATAATAATATAAAGCGATGATAGCAGAAGCAAATAACAATAAAACAAAAATACCTTTTTTATATTTTTCCATAATTACGCCTCCTTTGTTTTATACCAAATTTCCTTTATCGTCACATTTCAATTTTAATGTTTTCGTAGCATAGCCGAGTCCCGTATTGTGGGAATATTTCAATGTTACAGTGCAATTTTTTCCGGAGGCTGTGCTTGTCAAGATTTCCTTTTTCAACCCAAAATTTTTACTATATGTGCTATATTTTGAAACACAGCTTACTTTTTTATCTTTTACACTGTAAGAAAATGTTGCTGTCAAGCTTACTGTGTAGTTTCTGCCATTGTCTTTTGTAACATAAGTTACTCTTTTATCACCGCCAACAATTATGCTAAAAAGTTATCTACTGCAATATTTCCTTTTTGCCCAAAGCACCATGCCCACTGCCAGTGCCAAAAAAACTACACCGCCCTGAAAATGGTACCAAAATATGGCCTCTCCGTCATAAGGCAAAGAAATATCAATGGTTCTTAAAACAGCATAAATGCCTGACAGTATAAAAAACAATGTGCTTGCCGTGGCACAAAGCAGTATTGTTTTTATGGTTTTGCTTTGAAACAAATGGATAGAGGAAAAAATAACTGCTACATGAAGCCATGCCAAAAAAAAC
This sequence comes from uncultured Clostridia bacterium, assembly GCA_944384265.1. Taxonomy (GTDB): domain Bacteria; phylum Bacillota; class Clostridia; order Lachnospirales; family Anaerotignaceae; genus Coprocola. Next base: position 40,811 of record CALWSR010000016.1, on the reverse strand, counting down.
CAGTTGTAAGTATCGTCTGTAATTTTATAATAATAGTAGTATAATGTGATTGCCACACACAAAAACAACAGCAAAAAAGAAACACATTTATTATATTTTTGCAAAACCATCACCTCTTTTTGATTGTTATACCAAATTACCTTTATAATCACATTTCATTTTCATGGAGTGTTTTGCATTTCCGGCTGCTGACCCAATAGAAAAGTGAAACTTTACAGTACAGGTTCTTCCTTTTCCTGTATCTGTTAAAGACTCTTGTATCGGATTGGCACTGCCATTTTTATAGGTTACATATTTTGAAACACAGCTTACTTTTTTATCTTTCACACTGTAAGAAAAGGTTGCTGTTAAAACTGCTGTAAAATTTGTAAACTTTCTTTGGTCAGCATAGGTTACTCTTTCATAACCGCCATATGCCCTGCTGGCAGGATATGTTATTTTTGTAACCGTTCTTTCCACCACCTCATTATTTTCATCATAATAAGTGCCTTGATAAACAACCTCCTGTGAAGCTCCCTGCTGCTATGCAAAAGCAACTGCCCCATTTGAAATGACCATGCTTGCAATTACGCAAACACTAATCAATTTTTGAAATCATTTGTACATAAAAATTCCCCTTTCTGTTTTAAAAAAATTATATGGCTTATGTCATATATCATATCACATTACAAAACGAAAATATACTTTTTTGTCCCAAAAATTTTAACAAAAAATTAATGTATTTTTCTATATCATAGGCATTATGCTAATATGATTCTATGATAATGGCATTATCTATTTCAATATTTCCTTTTGCACAAAGCAGCACCGTTTTTATAATTTTATTTTGCAGCAAATGGATAGCAGCAGCCGCACCCAATCTGCACACCTCACTTTGTGGGGTGTGTTTTGCTTTTCTTTGCATTTTGGATGGCAGTGGGCAGATAGGACTGCCCTTCAGTCAGAGGGGATATTTGTGCCGAAAATTCACATCTTGTAGAAAATGATTCTTATTCTTTTATCAATCCCATAAGAATTTGATATGTACAAATAATACCGGTTACGGTATAATGTAGAAAAATTAAAAAGCAGGACATTTGAATTTCTTAGGAGGAATAAAGTATGAAAGCAGGAAAAGTAATTGCCATTGCTTTGTTGTGCGCCGCCATACCAGCGGGCCAGCTCGGTTTGACTGCTTATGCGGCAGAACCGTCACATGAAGGGGGGTCGCAGGTTCCGGCTATGGCGCAATCTCGGGCAACTTCCAGCGCTTCTTTGTATGCGGGCCTTCAGGGCATCCAGAACGGTGATTCTATCTATTATGGTGCGTACACATATGGCGATGGACAAAAGAGGCCCCTCCAGTGGCAGGTGCTAGACGCCACCCAGACAAATACGAAAACCTCTGACGGCATCTTTGTGCTGTCGAAATATATTTTAGCTGAAAAAACATTTAGCAATAAGGATAGCAGTAATTGGGTAGGCAGCCTTGTGCGACAGTGGTGTGCAGATTTTGCCGGAGATACAAGCATTTACCAGTATGATACTGTACCAAACGCTTTTGATTCGGCGGAATTTGCGGGGATATTGCAAACAACAAAAACAGACAATGCTGGGACTTTTTATGGTTCAACTTTTGTAACAAACAAATTGGAGAATGACCGGGTATTTATTTTATCAGCCGAAGAAGCGTCTACATACATTTCTAACATTGGCAACTCTACCTTGAGTGCTCAAAAGATTTTTAAGGACGACGGTGAAACAAATAGTAACTATATAAGAAGCTACCCTTGGTTCTTGCGTTCCGGGCATCAACCCTATTCCCCTTCTAATCCAAAAACTGTAGGCATAGTTGACGATGCAGGAGGAGTGCGTTCCAACTCTGTGACAAATAATGCGCAAGGAATCCGCCCGGCTATGAATATTGACGCCAGTGCCGTGCTTTTTACGTCGGCGGCAAATGAGGATAAATTCACAGGGACTGTGGACGCAGATGCCCTTGCCAGCGTGGCGGCGCCTGGCTCCTCTGTAAAAGAATGGAAGCTGACACTGCTGGACAGCACCCGTAATCTCCAAATAGACAGCGCCACACTGGAGAGTACTCAGGCCACCATAAATTACAGCAATGCCAACACTGGTCCAGACGAATACCTTTCCGCTGTCATTAAAAACAGCAGTGGGAATGTAACCTACTATGGCCGCATAAAAGCCCTGACAGACGCCGGGGATGCTTCTGGCACAGTGACCATCAACCTGACCGGCAAGATGCAGTCGGGCGATACACTGCATATATTCAACGAAAAGGACGGCGGCACCAAAGAGAGCGACTATGCCAGCGCACTGCTAAAAGTGGAAAATCAAGCCTCAGCAAGCTACTCCATCTCGGCATCGCCTTCCTCTTTGACCTTCACCAGCCAGGAAGAAGGGTATACCCAAGCCCCTGCTGCCCAGCCAGTGACCATCACCAATAATGGCAACCGGGAGGTAGAAATTACCCTGCCCACTGCTAACAATTATACCATTACAGAGGGCCAAGGCTGGAGCAACAGCAAAGCCACCCTGCAGCCAAATGGGACAGCCACATTTACTGTTCAGCCAAAAACCGGGCTGACACAAGGTAACCATGATGTAACGCTCACGGTTTCGGGGACAAACAACACATCGGCAGCGATAAACGTGAAGTTTAGCGTAACAGCCAATACCTCGAACCAGCCGACTGTCACCAATGTAACGGTAATGCCAGCTTCCGTTCAGGTAAACAAAGGCACAACACAGCAATTTACTGCGACGGTCACCGGAACCAACAATCCTTCCCAAGAGGTAAAGTGGACGGTAGAGGGAAGCCAATCCTCCGGCACATCCATTTCTGATGTTGGCCGGCTGACAGTTGGTGCAGACGAAACCGCCTCTTCCCTCACAGTCAAGGCTACCTCTGTGCAAGACAGCAGCAAATTCGGCACCGCAATCGTCACCATTGAACAGACAAGCCAGCCGACTGTCACTGGGGTAGCGGTAACGCCAGCTTCCACCCAGGTGGACGAAGGCGGAAGCCGGAAATTTACCGCCATCGTAGTGGGAACCAACAGCCCTTCCCAGGAGGTAAGGTGGACGGTAGAGGGCAGCCAATCCTCCGGCACATCCATTTCTGATGTTGGCCGGCTGACAGTTGGTGCAGATGAATCTGCCTCTTCTCTCACAGTCAAGGCCACCTCTGTGCAAGACAGCAACGAATTCGGCACTGCAACCGTCACCATTGGGCAGGCAAGCGTACCCAAACCACCTTCTAGGGGCAGCAGTGCAATCTCGCTGCCACACAACAGCAGCACAGAGGATACTGGAGATGACGAAGAGTACTCGGGACCAGCAAGCCAGGAAGCGAATATATACCATTAAATACCCAGGCAGTCCATATGATTGCGAGGAATTCGGAATACAGCTTCTTGGTGGAAGGCAACAACCATACAGACAATATCATTGTGACCTCCTCCCATAAAAACGTTGCCACAGTCACGTTGCCGGACGCCGCCGACAGCCCCAGGGCAAAGTATCGGATAACAACCATGGCTCCGGCAAAGCGACTATCCCTGTCACCTATAACAGGGAATCTAACACCATGGAAGTGGCAACATATCCCAAAGGCGGTTCGATTGCACTTGATATGATTAACTACCATATGGTGCCGGGCAACGTTTATGACATCGGCGTAACCATGGGCAGGAAATGCCCTGTCTGGGATACAGCAGATGTATCAGAATGACACTTTGCCCATAACGGATTCCCGAACGGGTTCTATTGTAGACCTGACGCAGATGGCAAACGGGAACTTCTGCGCAACAAGCAAAAACTCTGGAAACTATTGGATGATATATGAAATCATGCAGGACGGCAAGGCTGTTGTGCGTGCATTGGTAAAGGCAGACGTTGTCCAATGCCACGTTTCTACTTGGGATGTTTTCTGGTGGGGGATAAATCTTTGAGGACCATAGCGGCAGATACCCAAGCACAAATGGATATTTTTCAAAACCCACTGGGCCGGCCAATCCCCAGTGGCCCAGGGAACTGCCGGGAACCTGTACAACATCACACTTTGGCTGGGATTGTTTGCAGTGCAATCCCAGCAGGCGGCCGATCTGAAAGCGCACCTCATCTATGGGGTGCGCTTTGCTATTTCTGCCCTTGCAGGCAGACAAAAAACAGGGCACTTTGCTGCGCTCTGGTGGTGGGCCTTTCTGCTGTGCTTGAAACTACTCCCACGAAACGTGCTTCATCTCGTGACTGCCCACTTTAGCCGCCATCTTGGACGCAATGGGAACTACCCTGCACCGGTGATATTCCCACCTCGGAGGAATGGCTGCACTATTTTGTAAAACGGCTAAAGGAAGATAGCTGCGAGGGTTTGCTGCGGCATAATTTATGTGATGAAAGGGTACGTCTTACTCAAAGCGATGCTTGGCCGCTTCTGAGCAAGGCACACCCTTTTCTTTTTTGTTTTGTTTTTCGTTTTGTAGCTGTGTATTAAGGACAGCTCCTTTAGAGAGAAAAATAGCTGCCACATAAAGCCATGCCAAAAAAACAGTTATAAGTATCGTCTATCATTTTATAATAATACAAAGTGATTGCCATACACAAAAGCAGCAGCAAAAAAGAAATATATTTATTTTGCAAACGATTCCCTTTTTTTCAGAATTTCCAAGAAATTGATTATATTGTTTTTTTGCAGCTTCTTTTTTATCTCCAGATAAAGTAATCATGGCAAAACCGTCAAATTCAGTCTTTTTTCCACATTGTCCTTTTTTTACAAAAATTTGTTTGATACATTTTATACCAACAGACTTCTTTGTCAAATCATAAATGACAGCAAACTTATTTTCACAAAGGTTTGTTTTCATCCTTTTTACAGCAGTAATATATCTTTTTTTAAAATCAAAAGGAGGCATATACTGCCTCCCCTTCTCCTGTTTTGACTGCCTTCTTTCAAATCAAGCAATGTCAAGCCTATTTTTATATTTTAAAAATACCTGCTTACAGTGCCATATATTTTTTTATATCCGCCAAGCACCTTTTTCATCTCTATGCCCATATTATTTTTTATTTGGCACAAGCACTTCTTTGCCTCCCATATATGGCTGCAATGGCTTAGGAATGGAAATGCTGCCGTCTGCATTGAGATTGTTTTCCAAAAATGCAATGAGCATACGAGGAGGCGCCACAACAGTATTATTTAATGTATGTGCAAAATAATTTCCTTTTTCTTTGTTTTTGACACGAATGCCCAAACGGCGTGCCTGGGCGTCGCCCAAATTGGAGCAGCTTCCCACTTCAAAATATTTTTTCTGTCTTGGGGACCATGCTTCCACATCAATGCTTTTTACTTTTAAATCTGCCAAATCTCCTGAGCAGCATTCCAATGTTCTCACGGGCACATCCAAAGAGCGGAAAAATTCTACTGTGTTTTGATAAAGCTGTTTAAACCAATAAGGACTGTCCTCCGGCTTGCAAACCACAATCATTTCCTGCTTTTCAAACTGATGGATTCTATAAACCCCTCTTTCTTCAATGCCATGGGCACCCACCTCTTTTCTAAAGCAAGGAGAGTAGCTTGTCAGTGTTTGAGGCAGTGACTCCTCCTCCAATATGGTATCAATAAATTTGCCAATCATGGAATGCTCACTGGTACCAATGAGATATAAATCCTCTCCTTCTATTTTATACATCATGTTTTCCATTTCTGCAAAGCTCATAACCCCTGTCACCACATTGCTGCGAATCATAAAGGGGGGAATATAATAAACAAATCCCTTGTCAATCATAAAATCTCTTGCATAAGAAAGTATGGCAGAGTGCAGTCTTGCCACATCACCGCAAAGGTAATAAAAACCATTTCCGCTTGTTTTTCTGGCACTGTCTAAATCAATACCGCTGAGGCTTTCCATAATGTCTATATGATAAGGCACCTCAAAATCCGGTACAGCAGGCTCTCCAAAACGCTCTACCTCCACATTTTCGCTGTCATCCTTTCCAAGAGGCACAGAGTCGTCAATGATATTGGGAATGACAAGCATTCTTTCTCTGATTTGTGCTGTCAGCTTTTCCTCCAGTGCTTCCAGCTCTGCCAATTCTTCTGCCATGGCGCTCACCTGAGCCTTTGCTTTTTCTGCCTCCTCCTTTTCTCCTCTTGCCATCATACCGCCAATGGCCTTGCTGATGGTGTTTCTCTGGCTTCTTAAATCATCGCATTTTCCCTTTGTTTCACGAAATTGCTGGTCCATTTCAATGACCTCATCCACCAAAACCAGCTTTTCGTCCTGAAATTTCTTTTTGATGTTTTCTTTTACCAGCTCCGGATTGGTACGAATCAATTTGATATCTAACATTTGAAATCCTCCTTATGATAATAAAAACAAATAGCATACTCTCAAACAGAAATCAAAAAAGGCCCTCATCCCTCAAAAAAGGGACGAGAGCCTATCTCCCGCGTTGCCACCCAGCTTGTCCGCACACAGCGAACCTCTCAAACAGCAGTAAAGGGCTTACCCTTTCGGCTTTCACCGACCAGCTCAGAAAGCGGAGCATCTCTTTTTTCTGCCAATTTCCACCTGCCATTGGCTCTCTGTAAGATAATTACAAGACTTAACTTTCCTCAAACGCTTTTTTCTGTTTCTATTTGTCCTTAATTGTATCATACTTTTTTGGTTTGTCAACAAAAAAATAATATAATTTTTTGTTTTTATCCTATCCATTTTAAAATGGTTTTGCCCATTCCCCTTTCAATGATACGGCCCCATACATTACCACTATTGTTTTGCTTTGATACATTTTTTTACTGCTGCTATATCCATTACCATGGCTTTTTTGGCTATACTTGGGACATGATATAAAAAACAGCCATTATCCTATTCGTCATAAAAGCATACCCTATTTCTGCACATACAAATTTTTATATTTTATGACAAAAACAACATGGCCTTTTTCTTTTTGTCATACAATTTTTTATATATTAAAATATAATATATGCTTCACTGTTTTGTAAAATGGTTTTTTACCTTGACAATATGCAGCTTTTGTGAAAGGCAGTACCAAATAATAATGGCCTATGAATCTTTTTGTTTACTGCCAATTTTTCCACTATATTGTCATACTGCTTTGCCGCCGAAACTGTTTTGCATTTTCTCTGCCCTTTGGCAAAGCCAAAAAGGGATTTTTTCAAAAATTTTTCATACTAATACAGTAAAAGCATTTTTCCCTTTTTTTACTGCCAAAGCACACAGCAAAATGCAGTGCCGCAACAGCCCATTGTTTTTTATTGGCAGAACAAATTTCTTTTATTTTTCAGTATGTACCATTTCATCAAATTTTATTATAAAATGCCTTTATGCCATATCCCATTCCAAAAACATGGATAGATAGAAAATCAGACAGCCGGCCATTTTTTATAAAGCTATTTTTTCAAAAAGAAGCAAATGATTTTTATTCATAAAAAATCATTGACAAAATATATCAAATAGTGTATAGTATTCACTGTTAAGCCCAGATAGCTCAGTTGGTAGAGCAGAGGACTGAAAATCCTCGTGTCACTGGTTCGATTCCGGTTCTGGGCATATTGTTTTTGTCGTTTTTGTAAAGGAAGCCATGGCTTCCTTTTTTGTTTATATCGAAAGGAAAACCATACCATGAAAAAAAAGGAATTGATTTTTGTATTGCTGCTTTTTGTGGCAGCGGCACTGTTTTATGGCGTCACAGCCTATCAAAAAAAAGCTTCTGATGTGGCTGCCATTTCCATTGATGGTACACTTTGGAAGGAGGTTTCTCTTTCTGAAGACGGCACTTATACCATAGAAACGCCTCAGGGCTATAATATTGTTCAAATCCAAAAGCATACTGCCGCTGTCATAGAGGCTGATTGCCCTGACCAGCTTTGTGTACAGCAAAAATCCATCAAGCAGCCTCATGAAATGATTGTATGCCTGCCCCATAAAGTGGTAGTGGAAATCAAATAAAGGAGGAGGATGACTATGGATAGCAGAAAAATTGCATATTGCGCTTTGTTATCTGCTGTTGCACTTCTTCTTGGCTATGTAGAGCGTTTGCTGGCTGTGCCTATGGTTGTGCCTGGCATGAAGCTGGGGCTTGCCAATGTGGTGGTATTGCTTGCCCTTTATCTGTTTGATGCCAAAACGGCTTTGGGCATTTCTCTTGTGAGAATATTGCTTTCCGGATTTGTTTTTACAGGCTTTGCCAGCTTTTTATACAGCGGAGCAGGTGCCATGCTCAGCTTTTTGGCTATGGCTGCTTTTCAAAAAACAAAACGCTTCAGTATGGTCTATGTCAGCATCATAGGAGGCATGAGCCACAACATAGGACAAATGATTTTTGCCTGCATAGCAGTGGAAAATATAAGGCTTTTGTATTATTTGCCCATATTGCTTGTCATTGGGGGAGCCACAGGATTTTTGACAGGTATTGTGGGAGAAAAAACCATTGTCTATTTAAAATATTAAATCATTGATTTTGAAGCTGTGTTTCTATTTGCACAAATAAGCTTTTATGCTATAATAAAGGATACATCAAAAATTACTTTCTACACACGAAAACAGATTACTGTATATTTTAGACAGGAGGCAAATTATGGCAACTTATTTTCAATCTCTTTCCCGTACATTCAGTGAATATCTTCTTGTTCCCGGCTATTCCTCTGTGGAGTGTATCCCCGATAATGTCAGTCTAAAAACCCCCATTGTAAAATTTAAAAAAGGTGAAAAGCCTGCACTGGAAATGAACATTCCATTGGTATCTGCCGTCATGCAATCTGTTTCTGATGACAAAATGGCTGTTGCCCTTGCAAAAGAAGGGGGCATTTCATTTATATACGGTTCACAAACCATTGAAAACCAAGCTGCTATGGTACAGCGTGCCAAGTCTTACAAGGCAGGCTTTGTTGTAAGCGATTCCAACATCACTCCAGAAAGCACATTAAAAGACATTCTTGCATTAAAAGAAAAGACAGGCCATTCCACAGTGGCTGTGACCACCGACGGCACAGCCGAGGGAAAGCTGGTGGGTATTGTCACCAGCCGTGACTATCGCATCAGTCGTATGAATGGCACAGAAAAGGTGAAGGATTTTATGACCCCCTTTGACAAGCTGGTCTGTGCGCCAAAGGGTACCACATTGAAAGAAGCAAACAATATCATTTGGGACCATAAATTAAACTCTCTGCCTATTGTAGATGACCAAGGGCGTTTGGTATATATGGTATTTCGCAAGGATTATGATATGCATAAAGAAAATCAGTATGAGCTTTTAGATGCACAAAAAAGATATGTGGTGGGCGCCGGTATCAATACAAGAGATTACAAAGAGCGTGTGCCTGCACTTTTGGAGGCCGGAGCAGATATTCTTTGCATTGACTCCTCAGAGGGCTTTTCAGAATGGCAAAAGCTGACACTGGAATTTATACGCAAGGAATACGGCGACAGTGTAAAGATTGGCGCAGGAAATGTGGTGGACAAAGACGGCTTCCGCTTTTTGGCAGAATGCGGTGCGGATTTTATAAAGGTGGGTATTGGCGGCGGCTCTATTTGTATCACAAGAGAACAAAAAGGAATCGGCAGGGGACAGGCCTCTGCTGTCATAGAAGTGGCAGAGGCAAGAGATGCTTATTTTAAAGAAACAGGCATTTATATTCCCATTTGCTCTGACGGCGGCATTGTTTATGATTATCATATGACATTGGCACTGGCAATGGGCGCAGATTTTTTGATGCTGGGACGCTATTTCTCCCGTTTTGATGAAAGCCCTACAAACAAAGTAAACATCAATGGCAGCTATATGAAGGAATATTGGGGCGAAGGCTCTTCCAGAGCAAGAAATTGGCAAAGATATGACATGGGCGGGGAGCAAAAGCTTTCTTTTGAAGAAGGCGTGGACTCCTATGTGCCATATGCCGGCAGTCTGCATGACAATGTGGCTTTGTCACTGAAAAAAGTGAAATCAACCATGTGTAATTGCGGTGCATTGACCATACCGGAATTACAGCAAAAGGCAAAGCTGACTGTCATTTCCGCAACCAGCCTGACAGAAGGCGGCGCTCATGATGTCATATTAAAAGATAACCAGACAGCTTCCTATAATAGCTAATGAGCATAACGAGCAGATATCAATTCTGCTCGTTTTTTTGTGTAAATAAAACCAAGGATTAGATAAATACTTTTTGGTATGGAAGGAGAAATAAAAACTCCTTTTCATAAAATTACATATAACACTGCAAAAGAAAATGCCGAAAATGAGGGCTATACAGTCATACACAGAAGTGCTGCAAATATTATAATAAAAAAATATATTCTATGAAGAAAAAGAAGAGAAATAGAAAAGATAACAGAAAAATGGTGTCGTTTGCAAGGGGATAAATACTATAAATGTATTTTGTATTGCTTCAAACAGATACAGCAAGCTTTATAGCGCATTTGAAAAAAACAGTACGATGGCAGTTCTGTAAAGACCATGGATACGGCAAAGAACAGGAAGGGAAAAACAGTAATATGAAAGCCCTTTTTTCATGACAGCATATAACACAAAATGGTTTATAAGCTATGACTGAACATAAAAAACCATCTGTTGGGCCAGACAGCCGCTTTTTTATAAAAATCCATTGCTTTTTCAATATCTTAACAGCATTTGCAGTTATTTTTTGACAGAGAGATGGGATATTTGAAAAATACTTTTTGTGATAGTTTTTTTATTTTGTTTTGTATACAAAAATGTGAAATACAAATCATTTATTGAAAAATTTCATTGAAAAATTCTAATTTTAAATATGCCAGAAAGCTGCGGCAAAATGAAATTGTGGCAGCAGCTTGCACAAAGAAAGCTTACAAACCACAAAAAACCGGCTGTTTTCTGAGTGGAATTTGCTCAAAAAGCAACCGGTTTTGTACACGATTATTTTGCAGCGGCCCCTTTTGCACTCTTATCCAGGAACACGTCAATGCCTTTGCATAAACATTTTTTAATCACCATTTTCATGCTGCAAAATTTTCAGCAATATCACAAATATTTTAAAACACTGTATCAGACAATGGCTTTCATTGGTTTAAAAACTGCTCTCCCACCTTATAAATATCCCCTGCTCCTACGGTTAATATCAAATCTCCCCTTTGGCAATGCTGATTTAGATACTGCACAATGGAATGAAAATCACCGCAATAAACGGCATTTTTTCCCTGCAAAGCAATTTTTTTCTCTAAATCCCTGGCATGAATCAAGCCTGTATCCTTTTCTCTGGCGGCATAAATATCTGCCAAAACAATGACGTCTGCATCAGAAAAGGCTTCTGCAAAGGAGTCAAATAAAAACTTGGTACGGGAATAGGTATGGGATTGAAATACACAATAAATTTTGTTGTGCTTGATTTTTTTGGCAGCAGAAAGTGTGGCTTTGATTTCTGTGGGGTGGTGAGCATAGTCATCAATGACAAGTATGCCGTCCTTTTCTCCCTTTTTTTGAAAACGTCTTTCTGTTCCCCGAAATTGCTCCAAGCCCTTTATAATATGCTCCGTCGGCAAAGAAAGTGCATAGGCGGCAGCAAAGGCAGAAAGTGCATTTGTAATATTATGCTCTCCCGGTACATATAGTGTAACACGTCCTAAAAATGCTCCGTTATGATAAACATCAAAGCTGTTTTTGCCATTTATGTCATGGTCTATATTTTCTGCTGTCCAATTTGCCCGGCCTTTCAATCCAAATGTTTCTATATGACAGGGAATATCCTCTAACAGCTCCTCCAGATGTGGTATTTCATTGTGTATCACAAGTGTGCCTTTTGCAGGAATGTGACTGGCAAAACGGTGAAAGGAGGCCCTGATGTTTTCTAAGCTTTTAAAATAATCTAAGTGGTCTGCCTCAATGTTGAGTATAATGCCAACAAAAGGATAAAACTGCAAAAAGCTGTCAAAATACTCACAGGCCTCTGCCACAAAATAAGAGCTTGCTCCCACCTTTGTATTGCTGTCTATGGTGGGCAAAATGCCTCCTACGGTAATGGTAGGGTCCTTGCGGGCATAAATAAGAATGTCGGAAACCATGCCTGTGGTTGTGGTTTTTCCATGGGTGCCTGCAACGGCAATAGAATGGGGATAATCCTCCATGATTTTGCCCAAAAGCTGGGCTCTGTCTATGATTTTTATATTTTTTTGTTTTGCGGCAATCAGCTCTGGATTATCTTCTTTGATGGCCGCTGTATAAACCACAAGCTGTATGTCTTCTGTAATATTTTCTGCTTTGTGTCCAATGTTGACAGCAATGCCGTCCTGACAAAGACGCTCTGTCACAGCAGAGGCATTCATATCAGAGCCGGAAACAGAAAATCCCCTTGATTTTAATATTTCTGCCAATCCGGACATACTGATGCCGCCAATGCCTATAAAATACACTGTATGATATTTTTCAAAAAAGTTTTGTTTCATAAATCAACCGCCTCATTTTCTTATACAAAATATACTGACTATTTTAGAATATGACAAAAATCCGTTTTCTAATCCATCAAAATGGTAAAACAGCTTGTTTTTTATTATAGTACAGCAAAAAAGGAATGGCAATCCATTCTTGTGAAAATGAAAAGCGTATTTTAGAATCGTATAAAAAAGGACTTTTTTGCTGCAATATGGAATGTAAATCCCCTTTTTCAAACTTTTTGAGCAAATCCGCTCTAAAAAACGGAACAGAAAAATAAAGTTGTATAATATGATAGAAAAATATCCATAAATTGTAATAAAAAAGGACAGAAAAACCAATAAAAAGCAATAAAGCCTGCTGTGAAAAAAGAAATATTAGCAAAAACCATTAAAAAAATATTATTTTCATAAAAATTTTATTTGATATTTTACAACAGAAAAAAGTTGTGATATAATATGGGCATACAATAATCATTTTGTATAGATAAATTTTATCTATGCCGAATGCTTGTCGCAGTTTTATAACAACATTATAAAAGTATTGGGGGTAATAATAACATGCGTAAAAAAGAAATGATTGCCATGTTGTTGGCAGGTGGACAAGGTAGCCGTCTTGGGATATTGACAAGAAGCGTAGCAAAACCGGCCGTTACATTTGGAGGAAAATACAGAATCATTGACTTTCCTTTGAGTAACTGCATTAATTCCGGCGTAGATACAGTAGGCGTTTTAACACAATATCAGCCTCTGCGCTTAAACCAGCACATTGGCATAGGTATTCCTTGGGATTTGGACCGCAAATCAGGCGGTGTAACAATTTTAGCTCCTCATGTAAAGGGCGGCGGAGATTCCGGCGAATGGTTCATGGGTACGGCAAATGCCATTTATCAAAATTTGGAGTACATTGAAAACAATGACCCTGAATATGTTTTGATATTATCCGGCGACCACATTTATAAAATGGATTATTCTGCTATGCTGGATTTTCACAAACAAAAAAATGCAGCCGCAACCATTGCCGTGCTGGAGGTGCCTTTTGAAGAGGCAAGCCGTTTTGGCATTATGAACACACAAGATGATGATAAAATTTATGAATTTGAAGAAAAGCCGGAGCATCCAAAAAGCAATTTGGCTTCCATGGGCATTTACATTTTTACATGGAACCGCTTGAGAGAAGCTTTGATTGAGGACAGCAAAATACATCCCGACAGTGATTTTGGCAATCACATCATTCCTCGTATGCTGGAGGAAGGTCAAACCATGTATGCCTACCGTTTCAAAGGCTACTGGAAGGATGTAGGTACCATAGAATCCTACTGGCAGGCAAATATGGAATTGATTAAAACATTGCCGGAATTCAATCTTTATGAAGATTTTTGGAAGATTTATACAAACAGCGACCATCAGCCTCCACAGTACACAGGCCCTGACGCAGTGGTCAGAACAAGCATTATTTCAGACGGCTGTGAAGTATATGGCGAGGTACATAATTCCATACTGGGACCGGAAGTGGTTGTCAAAAAAGGTGCTGTCATTAAAGATTCCATCATTATGGGAGACACCACCATTGGAGAAGGCAGCTATTTGGAGCGTTGCATCATTGATGAGGGTTGTCAAATTGGCGACAATGTAAAAATAGGCGTTGGCGAGAACATCGAAAATGAAATGAAGCCTAAAATTTATAATACAGGAATTTCCGTAGTAGGTCATATGACTACAATTCCAAGCAATGTAACAATTGGCAAAAACTGTGTTTTGTTAGGCAACACAACAGAAAAGGATTTTGCTGATGGTACTTTGCAAAGCGGTAAGTCTGTAATTGTAGAGGGGGTTAATTTATGAGAGCAATCGGTGTAATTTTAGCTGGCGGTAATAATGAAGGGCGTTTGGGAGCATTGACAGATTTAAGAGCAGCTGCGGCCCTGCCTGTGGGAAGCTGTTACAGAGCCATTGACTTTGCTATGAGCAACATGGCAAATTCCGGCATACAAAAAATAGCAGTGCTGACACAGTACAATTCCCGTTCTCTGCAAGACCATTTAGGCTCTGCAAAATGGTGGGATTTGGGCAGAAAGCAGGGAGGTCTGTTTGTACTTTCCCCTTATATCAGCAGAAAAGATTCTAACTGGTTCCGTGGTACAGCGGATTCTATGTATCAAAATATTTCTTATTTAAGAAGAAGCAATAAGCCATATGTTGTGATTGCTTCCGGAGATGCAGTATACAAAATGGATTTCAAAAAGGTTTTGGAATACCATGAAGAAAAGGGCGCCGACATCACTGTTGTCTGCAAGGATATGTCAGGCAAGGATATGTCAAAATACGGCGTGATGCAAATGGATGAAGAAAAAAGATTGCAGGAATTTGAAGAAAAACCATTGCAGGCACAAAGCAGCATGGCTTCTCTTGGCATTTATGTCATCAGCAGAGAGCTTTTGATTGATTTGCTGCAAAAGGTGATTGCAGAAGGAAGATATGACTTTGTAAAGGATATTATCATCCGTTTTAGAAAAACATTAAAAATATACGGCTATGAATTTGACGGCTATTGGAGTTCAGTAGGCTCCAGCGTCATTGATTATTTTAATACCAACATGGATTTTTTGAACAAAGATGTGAGAGATATTTTTGTAAAGCAATATCCTTATATCGAAACAAAGCCAAAGGACGAACCTCCTGCAAAATATAACATGGGCGCAGAAGTGAAAAATTGTATCATTGGCAGTGGTTCTATATTAAACAGCAGAGTGGAAAATTCTGTGGTTTTCCGCAAGGTATATGTAGGAGAACATTCCAGTGTAAAAAATTCTATTGTCATGGAAGGAAGCCGAATTGGCAACAACTGTGTGGTAGAATATGCAATATTGGATAAAGATGTTGTTTTGACAGACGGTCAGCAGGTCATTGGCAAGCCGGATGAACCTATGATACTAAAAAAAGGCACAGTGATGTAAAAAAACAGGAGGAGGAATGTTCCCAGGTCACATGGGAGGAGAGGTTTTATGGAAATTACGGATGTAAGAGTGAGAAAGGTCAACAAAGAAGGAAAAATGAAAGCTGTTATTTCTGTAACTTTTGACAACGAATTCGTGGTTCATGACATCAAGGTAATTGAAAGAGAACAGGGTTTATTTATTGCAATGCCAAGCAGAAAATCCGCAGATGGTGAATTTCGTGACATTGCACATCCAATCAATGGTGTGACCAGAGAAAAAATTCAGAAGGCAATATTGGAAAAATATGAAGCTGCCCTTGCACAAGAAGCAGAAGAAGAAGCAAAAAAAACAGATACGGCCGTTTCTGAGAATTAAAAAAAATATTTAAAATATGTTAAAAGAGCATTGATTTTTGTTATCAATGCTCTTTTTGATTGTTCTCCTTTCCTATACAAGCTCCCAGAAATAAAAATACTTTCCTATATAAAATTATCATTTTATCATAAAAATTTGGCAATAAATCTGCCTTTAGCCAAAATGGTGAAATAAACACAAAAAAACAAATTCACAAAAGGTATTTCCATTTAAGGGCATCTGCACATCTGATACCGATACGCCTTTCAAAGCAAGTCCATTGCAGCGGCAAAATGGTAATGAGCATAAACAACAAAATAAAAAATACAGCACATTTAAAATATCAATAGCACAGCCAAAAATATAGAGAAAATGGATATAGAAGAAATCATAGCAAGAAAAAAATGCAGAAATAGCAGAAGCACAAGTCTGTTCAAAACATGGAAGGAATCAAAATGTGATAAAATAAAAATCTGTTATAAAATGATATAACACAGCAAATAGCATGGAAAACGTTTACAGGTGAGAAAAGGGTATGGTGGAAAATAAAACAGCCACCTATGAATATCATACCTTCAGTTATTCCATTATAAAAAATCAGCAGAGTATGATGACTTTGATTACTTAGCTATGTACTCACAATTATCCACAAAGTTATCTACAACCTGTGGATAACATTATGAGGATAACATGGTATTTTTGCCCTTAAAAAAGTATTTTTTTGTCGTTTTTTGTAGAAATACATTTGTTTGTTTTTTTATTTTATACTATCATTCCTACCATATATTCTGATTTTTTATTTTATATATGCTATATATTGTGTTTTATAGAAGTTTCTATTTTACTTTGTTTGTAAGAAGCATTTTATGTGCTATTGTTTATTTTTTACACTTTTTCACTTTTCCACAATGTTATGCTGTTTTCCACAGACTTATCCACAGCACATTTGCTTTTATCCACTTTTTTCTCCCCTGGCACCAAATATAACACAGCTTTTCTTGTTTTTCCACACTCCTGCCATGCCATAAAAAATCTTTTTTTCCTATCAAATACTTTATACACATTTCTCTATGGTATTGAAATGATATTTTAAAGTATAGCATTGTTCTTTTTAACATCATACACAATGCTATTTTTTTCATTCTAATACAGATTGTTCTAAAAATGCCCTCAGTTCCTTTTGATTTGCCTCTATTTTGCCCTGTACCATTTTTGCAGTGCCTCCTCCCTGACATACGCCTATTGCCTGCATTTTTTTCATCACCCTTTTCATATCCCATTTTTTGCTCACCAAAATAAAATGATACCCCTTTTTGTCATTTCCCGAAAATACTGCTGCAAAAGAAGCCCTTTCCTGCAACAAATTGGCAAAATGCTGCAATGCTTTGATGCTGCTTACTGTTTCAAAAAAAATTGCTTTTTCGCCATTGACTCCCTGGGCCTTTTGCAGCAGCTGCTCCTTTTCCAAATGATTCACATTCCATTGGAGCTGTTCTTTTTCCTTTTTCAGCTTTTGTACAGCAGCCCCAATCTCATTTGCAGGCACACAAAGCAAATGGGATATTTTATCTGCGTTTTCACACTTTTTCCTATAATCCTCCAATGCTCTGTTGCCCGCCAGCATTTTCAAACGAACTCCATTTTTATAGGCATCTGCGGACAGTATTTTCACACAGCCAATTTCTCCCGTTGTTTTTGTATGTATGCCACAGCAGGCACAAATATCATACTCTGGTATCTCCACAATTCTTACATCTGTTTCCAAATTTTTTTTGCTGCGATATTCCATTTTTTCCAGCTCTTGTTTTGTGGGGTAATATATTTGAATGGCTCTGTTTTCCATTATGCCTTGATTCACCTTTTTTTCTAAATACAGCACATCCTCCGGCGACAGCTTGCCATCAAAATCAATGGTGGTATATTCCTTTCCCATATGAAATCCTACATTATGCAGTCCATATTTTTTATATGCCACTCCCGATATCATATGCTCTCCGGTGTGCTGCTGCATCAAATCAAAACGGTAATTCCAGTCAATCTCCCCCTCCACAGTACGGCCTATTTCCAGAGGCTGTGCCACTGTGTGGTATAATATGCCTTCTCTTTCCTGCACATCCAGCACACACTGTCCTGCCAACGTTCCTTTGTCAGAGGCCTGTCCTCCCCCTTGGGGATAAAAACAGCTGTCCTCCAATACAATTTCATATCCCTTTTTCCCTATTTTACAATCTGTCACAGTTGTTTTGATTTTTGTTTGGTATCCATTCAAATAATATGCTCTTTGTTTTTGCACAGTATCATCTCCTTTTATATCATCATAGCATATTTTTCACATCAAAACAAAAAACAGTGTCCATTGTCTGCCAATCCTTTCCAAAAATCCATATGTTATTTGCAAAGAAATTTCAAATGCTTTTTATCCACATCAATGTTGATATACATACAGCAAAATACAAAACCAATCTGTACTGTAAAGAAAAGACATTGTATTTTTCTATCACCTTCTTTTTCATTCCATAAGGCATAAATGCTTTTGCAGACACTTGTATGGGCTTGGTGCTGGTACTTTCTGCAATCCACTGCTTTTCCATACTTTTATCAGAGCCTAAGCAAAAACATACAAAAAAGCGGCATATGGATAAAAATTCCACAGCCGCTGCTTTTTTTCTACTGACCATCATCATAAGCTTTTTTATGCCTTATTTTCACAAAGTGTCAATGCCTCTTCCAATATGGCAATCATTTCATCTATGTGCTTTTGCTCTGCTATCAGTGGAGGCACAAACCGCACCACATCATACCCTGCTCCTACCAAAAGCAGCCCCTTTTCCATGCAAAGGGAAATCACATCACCTGTTGGAATATTTAGTGCAATGCCCTGCATAAATCCTATACCTCTTACTGCTGTAATACAGCTATGGTTTTGCTGCAATTTTTGAAGCTGCTGTGTTAAATAAGCACCGTTTTTGTTCACATTTTCCAGCAATCCATTTTCAAACAGCTCTTTCATCACCACCACACCTGCTGCCGTAGCCAAAGAATTTCCCCCAAATGTAGAAGCATGGTCCCCCGGCTGAAATGCCTCCGCCACAAAATCCTTTGCCATCATAGCACCAATTGGCACACCTCCTGCCAGTCCCTTTGCAAATGTGGCTACATCAGGCACCACACCATAGTATTGATATGCAAACAGCTTTCCTGTTCTGCCCACACCACATTGCACTTCATCAAATATAAGCAAAATGTCCTTTTCATCACAAAGCTTTCTAATTTTTTGAAGATATTCCTTTTCAGCAGGCAATATGCCCCCTTCTCCCTGTATTGGCTCCAGCAAAATGGCACAGGTTTTTTCTGTCACTGCATTTTTCAGGGCTTCAAAATCATTAAAAGGCACATGGCAAACATCCGGCAAAAGAGGGGACAAGCCCTTGTGATATTTTTCCTGTCCTGTTGCAGTCACTGCTCCATAGGTTCTGCCATGAAAGGAGTGAAGCATTGTAATAATCTCATTTCCTGCCTTTTGTTTCATTTTAGCATATTTTCTGGCAATTTTTAAAGCACTTTCAATGGATTCGGCACCGCTGTTGCAAAAAAACACTTTGTCAAAATCACTGTGCTTTACAAGCAATTCCGCCAGTGCGATTTGAGGCTCTGTGTAATATAAATTGGAGCAATGAATCATTTTCACAGCCTGCTCTGCAATGACACTGCTCAATGCACTATGACCATAGCCCAAACTGTTTACAGCAATGCCTGCCACAAAATCTATGTATTTTTTTCCCTCCATATCCCATACATACATACCTTCTCCATGGTCCAATGCAATGGGAAAACGGCTGTATGTTTTCATCACCACTTCATTGCCCCGATTGACCAATGCCTGCATTTTTTCTGCCATATCATATCATCCTTTCTTTTTGATTTTGTTGCTTTTTTATAAAATAGAATGCTGTAAAGCATTGATTTTGCGGCCAAAACCAATTCTCTGCCCTGATTTTTGGGCTGGGCCGGTTCCTCCTTTACCATAAAATTTTAGAGGTATTGCAAAGCTATTTCATTACTTTTTCAAAAAGAACAGTAACATACTTACCATATGCTTTTTGATAGAAACCCAACACATTTTTATCTTTCAATCATGGTGCCAATTCCCTCAGGTGTGAATATTTCCAATATCAGACAATGCTCCACACGCCCGTCCAGTATATGGACATTGTTCACCCCTTTTTTTATGCCTTCCATGCAACACTCCACTTTTGGTATCATACCGCCGGATATGGTGCCGTCCTCAATCAGCCCCTGTATGTTTTTGGCACTAATAAAGCTCATAATAGAGTTCGGGTCATTGATATCCCTCATAACCCCCTCCACATCTGTCAGAAATACCAGCTTTTCTGCCTGTAACGCCCCTGCAATGGCAACAGCCGCATAGTCTGCATTGATATTATATGTCATACCGTTTTCATCCTTCCCAATGGGAGCAATGACAGGTATAAATTCATTGTTAATCAAGGACTGTATCAGTGTAGGGTCAATGGATGCAATTTCTCCCACACAGCCATAGTCCACATCATATTTTTGCATTTTTACCGCTTTGATGATACCGCCGTCTTTTCCGCTGATGCCCACTGCTTTTACACCTTG
Organism: uncultured Clostridia bacterium; assembly: GCA_944384265.1. Lineage (GTDB taxonomy): Bacteria > Bacillota > Clostridia > Lachnospirales > Anaerotignaceae > Coprocola. The sequence goes on along the minus strand of CALWSR010000016.1, from coordinate 20,452 downwards.
TGTTTCAATTTCTGTCACAATGTGCTTGTTCAATTTTCCTGCCAATACCATTTCCACAATTTCCATTGTTTTTTCATCTGTCACTCTCAAACCGTTTATAAATTTAGATTCTATTTTCATTTGCTCCAAAAAGGCATTGATATCCGGTCCTCCCCCATGTACAACCACAGGATGCATCCCCACCAGCTTCATCAAAGCAATGTCTTGTATAATGGTTTGTTTGATGTTTTCATTGATTAAAGCACTTCCGCCATATTTTATCACCACTGTTTTGTCATAAAACCGTTTGATAAAGGGCAGGGCTTCTATCAGTGTTTTTGCTTTTTCGATATAAATCTGCATAGCATCTTTTTCCATTGCATTTTACCCTCTCTGCTGTTTTATTTTTATCAGGAACGATAATCCCCGTTGATTTTTACATAATCATAGCTCAGGTCACAGCCCCATGCCACCGCCTTTTCTGTTCCCTCCTGTATTTTAATTTCCACTGTAATTTCTTTTTCATGGAGAATTTCTGAGGCTTTTTCCTCATCAAATACAATGGGCGTGCCTTGCTCCATCAGCACAATGCTTCCTTTGGCACTATGATAAACAATATCCACTTTTTTGGTGTCAAATGCTACACCAGAATATCCCATGGCACAAAGCACACGTCCCCAGTTGGCATCTGCGCCAAACATGGCCGTTTTTACCAAATTGGATGTAATCACTGATTTTGCCATTGTTTTGGCATCTTCCTTTGTTTTTGCTCCCAAAACATACACTTCAATCAATTTTGTAGCGCCTTCTCCATCTCTTACTAAATCCTTTGCCAGCTTTGTATTGACAAAATCCAATGCTTTTTTAAAAATGTCATAATCCTCATTTTTTTGTGTAATTTCTGCATTGCCTGCCAAACCGTTTGCCAACACCACCACCGTATCATTTGTGCTGGTATCTCCATCCACAGAAACCATATTGTAGCTTGTTTGAACACTTTCTTTTAACATTTCATCCAGCAATTCCCTTTTGATTGCCGCATCTGTTGTCACAAAGCTGAGCATGGTGGCCATGTTGGGATGAATCATACCGCTGCCCTTTGCCATGGCACCAATTGTGATGGTTTTTCCTCCCACTTCCACTTCCACTGCGATTTCTTTGCAATAGGTATCCGTTGTCATAATGGCCTCTGCCGCCAAATGTCCCTTTTCTTGTGTGCTTTCCAAAGAAGGGACCAATGTATGAATGCCCTTTTTGACAGTTTCAATGGGAAACACTGCGCCAATGACACCGGTGGAGGCTGTCAATATTTGTTCCTCTCCCACATTCAGGCACTGTGCAAGGGTTTCGGCCATTTCTTGATTTGCCCTTTCCCCCTCTGCTCCTGTGCAGGCATTGGCATTGCCGCTGTTGATGACAATGCCCTTTATGGTATTTTTTTTGTCCATAATATGCATATTGCGCAGTACAGATGTTGCTTTCACCACATTTGTTGTAAAAGCCCCCACTGCCACCGCCGGCACATCGCTGACCAATATGGCCATATCCTTTATGCCGTCTTTAATGCCCACAGCCCCCCCTGTGGCTTGATATCCCTTTGGTGCTGTCACACCACCTGCTATTTGTTTTATCATACTGCTTTCCTCCCATTTTCCGTTGTATTGCCTTTGATTTGTCTAATGAAAAACAGACAATCTGTACAAAATCTCCATATCCACAAAGCATTTTGCATAAATTATGTTTTCATACGATATTCTCCATTGATTCTGATGTATTCGTGTCCCAAATCACAGCCCCATGCTGTGGCCTCCTCCACACCGTCCTGCAATGCAATGTGAATGAGAACATCCCTTTGTGCCAATATCTCCAATGCTTTGTTTTCATCAAACAAAACAGGCTGTCCTTCTGACATCAAATGTATCATGCCCATTTCATTGCCAAATGAAATGGCAACGCCCTCAGGAGAAAAAAATCCTCCCGAGCCGCCCATAGCCGCCAAAATCCTTCCCCAGTTGGCGTCCTCTCCATACAAAGCTGTTTTGACCAAATTGTCATTGATGACTGCCTTTGACAATATCCGAGCGTCTTCTTTTGTTTTGGCCCCTGTCACAACGGCAGACATGACCTTGCTGGCGCCCTCTCCATCCTGCACTACCTGTATTGCCAGCCTTTTATTGATATAAAGCACTGCCTGACAAAACTGCTGATATTCTTGGCTCCCTTCTGTAATAGGCTCATTTTCTGCCATACCGTTTGCCAAAAACAATGCCATGTCATTTGTGCTGACACAGCCGTCTACGGAAATCATGTTATATGTCACACCCACTGCATCTGACAATGCTTTTTGCAGCAATGGCTGCGCAATCACTGCATCTGTTGTCAAAAAAGCCAATACCGTTGCCATGTTGGGATGAATCATGCCGCTGCCCTTTGCCATGGCACCGATTGTCACAGTTTTTTCTCCAATGTCTATTTCCACTGCCACCTCTTTTAAAAAAGTATCTGTTGTGATAATCCCCTCTGCCGCAGCCTTTGCACTTTCTCTTGTGGGGCTGATGTTGGGAGCAGTGTTTTGTATACCCTTTTCAATGATTTCCATAGGCATTTGTTTTCCGATAATGCCTGTTGCCGCTGTCAAAATTTGCTGCTGTTTCACATGAAGCATTTGAGCATAAATCTCTGCCATTTTTTCATTGTCCAATATGCCTTGGTTTCCTGTGCAGGCATTGGCATTGCCGCTTATGGTGACAATGCCTTTTATGTCATTACCTGCCTTTATCATTTTTTCATTTCGCACCACAGGGGCCGCCCGTACGATGTTTTGTGTAAACATACCTGCCGCCTTACAAGGCGTTTGGCTGTATAAAAGGGATAAGTCTTTTTTCACCTTTTTGATTCCAATGTGGGCCCCAGCCGCCAAAAACCCCTTGGGTGCTGTAATACCACCTTCTATGATACGCAATGGACATACCTCCTTTGATTATGCCGGAAACATAGGCGGCTGGCACAGTCCTGTGTTTTCTGCCAAGCCAAACACAATGTTCATGTTCTGCACCGCCTGCCCTGCGGCTCCTTTTACCAAATTGTCAATGGCGCCTATCACAATGATTCTGTTTGTTCTTTGGTCCACCATCCATCCAATGTCTAAAAAATTAGAACCCTTTACCCATCTTGTTTCAGGAAAAACCCCTTTCTTTGTCATTCTGATAAAATATTCCTCTCCAAACCATTTTTCATAGGCATCCCGTACATTTTTTTCTGTCACACCTGCCTTGGCAGTGGCATAGCAGGTTGCCAGTATCCCCCTGTTCATAGGTGTTAAATGGGGTGTAAAAGAAAGTGTAATCTTTTCTTTGGCAGCATAAGAAAGCTGTTCTTCTATTTCCGGCGTATGTCTGTGGGCCGCCACCTTGTAGGCCTTTATGCTTTCATTTGCTTCACAATATAAGCTTTCTGTCACAGTCCCCCTGCCTGCGCCGCTCACGCCTGATTTTGCATCAATAATCAGGCTGTTGTTTTCTGCCAAGCCCTCTGCCAAAAGAGGTGTCAAAGAAAGTATGCTGCAAGTGGTATAACAGCCGGGATTGGCAATGAGTCTGGCTGTTTTAATTTTTTCTCTGTTGATTTCACAAAGTCCGTAAACAGCTTCCTTCAGCAAATCCTTTCCTTCATGCTCTAAGCCATACCATTTTTCATAGTCCTGCACATTTTGCAGTCTAAAATCTGCTCCAAAATCTATAATCACCGTTTTTTGTAATATTTCCTTTGTCACTTTTTTTGCGGCCACACCATGGGGCAGTGCCAAAAACACCACATCACACTGCTCTGCCATTTTCTCAATATCTTCCTCCTCACAAATCAATGGACTCATCTGTCTGTAATTTTCATATACATCACAAAAATATTTTCCAATATATCTTTGAGAAGTCACTGTTTTCAGCTCCACATTGGGGTGCTGCAGCAAAAGCCTCACCAGTTCACTTCCCGCATATCCCGTAGCACCAATGACACCTGCTTGAATCATATTCATTCCTCCATATTTTTTATGTTATAATTATACATATTTTATTTATATTATGCAAGAATAAAATCCATAAATTCCAAAATACTTTTTTTGTTTATTCCACTGCCAAAAAAGGCCATTTCCCATATAAAATGGTATATAAAACAATATTTTATTTTTTTACGGCTTCTTTTATCATTGACTTTTTATAAAGTAGAATGAAATTTTTGATTTATTTTATTTATTTTGAATAGAAATCCTTCTTTTTTTCTCTTTTGCTGTGCAATGCAAATATGGCCAAAGTGTTTTTTGCATAAAATCTCTTTTTGCAGCATACAAAAATCCCCCTCACAGCACTACCACTGCAAGGGGGTATTTTTTATTTTGATATAACTACGTTAATAGAACGAAGCCATTTTTCACCAGAAGGTGTATAAACAGTAACAGTCACTGTTACCACACCGGAATTTTGCGCTCTCAGCTTATTTCCGTCCACAATTTTTGAATTTGTGTTGTTATCGTCTGTCACAGCCCATTCCACATCTGTATATTCTTTTCCTGTTGTTTTGGAAATGGCTCTCAGAGGGATGTTTGTGCCTTTTTTACCCTGTCCCACAGCCTCTATTTTGATATCTGTGTTTGGTGTATTGTTTGGCACATGGGCCGCATAGCCGTTTTCATTTTTATCTGCATCCTTTGGCTGGGCAGAGCTTACGCTGGAGGTTCCCACAGCTGTTGTACCCACAGAAACCACCTGTTTTTGTGTTGCCTGCACCATGTTTGCGCCTGTGTTGACATTGTTTTGTGAACCGCTTGGCATCATAGGCAGGCCTGCGCCTGTGTTTGTATAGCTTGGTGTACTGGTCTGTACTGCGGCGCCTTGTGTGGTTTGGTTTGTGGCAGTGGATGTACTGTTTTGTGTTGGTGCAGAAATGGAAATGGTCAGTTCTTTTGTAAAGTCTGTATCTGTTCCACTTTCTGCTTTTCCATTTTCCACAGTGGCCACCAGTGTCAGCGTGCCTGACACATTTGGATAAATAGATAATGTGTTGTTTTGTGTATCCAATGTGGCAATGCTTGGCACAGTGATGATGTTGCTTGTTGTGCCGTTGACTGTTTGTGTACCTTCTTTAAATGCCCATACAATTTCATTGTTTGTAGCGTTTTCCGGCAGAACCTTTGCCCCTGTCTGTCCCAAAGTATCTTCCAAATGCAATACTAAGCTGTCACTGCTTTGGCTTACAGTTACATATTCTGTTGCCGGTGCAATGGGTGCCTGTAAATTGGTGATATTTGAAAATGAAATATCATTTACAGCCACAAAAGCGTCTGTTCCCCCAGAAGGCGTGCTGTCCTGTGCAGGTGCAGAGGAGCTGATGCTGTTTGTGGCAGAACCATTGCTAGGTGCTATGGAGTTTGTAATAGATGCAGGTGGAACCGTAGCAGCGGGAGCGGCCTCAATGGTCAGTGTCAATTTGGTTTGATATGGCACACCGCTTCCCAATCCGTCTGCCACCTGAGCCTGTAATGTCATAGAACCTGCTTTATTTCCTTGTTTGATTGTTACAAGGCCACCGCTGAATGTGGCAATAGCTGCATCCGGTGATACAGTTGCACTCCAGTTGATAGGTCCCTTTGCTGTGGCATTATCCGGGTCGATTGTGGCATTGGCCAAATTGATGGTAACATCATTGTCTGCACTGCCTTGCACTGTGGCTGTATAACCGCTTGTTCCATCTCCTGAAACAGTCAATGGGCCTCCATTTAGAACAGTATCAAATTTAATTCCTGTTACCGGCACTGTTTTATCTCCAACATTTACGGAAACGGCTGCAATATCGCTCTTGGAAGGTGTACCATCACTTGTGCCATTGTTTAATACCGCCCAGAAATACAATGTTTCAGATTCATCCAAATCCTCCGGTTTAAAACCGGTTTCTGCATTGGATAATGTTTTTCCTGTTCCGTTGCTTTTTACGTCATATCTCCATGTAGGCTCCTGTTCTGCTGTATCATATCCATAATAGGAAGCTGTTTTTGGCAAAACATCCCCTAATTTCAATTTAATTGTAGTATCTTTTTCCAGCACAGTATCCTCTGCAACAGGAAGACCTGTATCATCCAGCAGCGAAATGGCTGCACTTTCAATGGCTACAAACTCTGTTTCCACATCAAATTCTGTATCCACCTCTCCGGCTACCGTAGCAACCAGTGTAAATGCTCCATCGGCCTTTCCTTTCACAGTCAATACATTGCCGCTCAGCTCTGCAACATCAGCACCGGGGTCTGCTTTCCACTTCCAGGTAACAGCTTTAACAGCTTTCTTTGTTGCTACTGCTTCTGTGGGCAAATTCACTGTGTCAGCACCACTGATGATATAAGTATTGTCCCCATCACCTTGAGGCACTATTTGTATCGGTTCGTTGGATGCTGTGTCTGTTGGAAATGCTACAACAGAGGTAATGCCCTTCATTTCTACCAAAACAGGGGCAGAATATAATACATTCGAGCCATCCTGAGGCACCACTGCCCTAAATTCCCATTTCTTTCCTTTATTATATTTGTCTGGGTCCAAATCACTTGCCTGCACAGTATATGTGCTTTCCCATTGTTTAGTATCCTCATTCCATGCAGGTGCTGTAATGCCGGCAGAAACATCCTGCCAGTTTGCCTCTGCATCCTGACCATCTGCGTATTCTCTTCTTTGCCATTTTGTCACTTCTACATAAGGAGAGTTTCCTTCTGCTGTGGCCCACAATGTGAATGTATTGCCTTCATCTGTGTTTGTGCCAACTTGGGCAGTTGAGCCTGCCTCCACTGTCACAGCCGCTTTATGAACTGTAACCTGTGCATCATAGCTTTCATTTGTTGTAAAATCTTGTGTGCCTCCTGCTATGCCGCCTGCCACATAGGCCTTCAGCTGTATGGTTCCCGGCACGCCTTTTGTTTGCAGTATGGTCTTTTTGCCGTTTTTATCCTCTTTCATAACGGCCAAATCTGTTTCGTCCTTTGCTGCATTAGTGTCAGCAGGGTCTATAATTTTCCATTCCACATCCTTTTTGGTGGCATTGCCGGGCAGTACAAATATTCCTGCCGAAGGTAACTGTGAATCATTAAATATGGTATTTAAATCCAACTCTCCTATGCCTGTTATTTCAGTAAATATATAAGGCTTAGGCTGTTCCGGAAGCAATATTTCTGTTACAGGTATAAATCTTCCTCCTGTAAATTCCACTGTAAAATCTTTTACATAGTTTTGTCCATTTCCCAAGCCATTTGGCACCGTTGCTGTCACAATCACATAGCCGGAAGGGGTTGTAATCTGCTTTCCGTCTGCATCATATTGGGTTACAGTCAATGTTTTGGATACAATGCTGTTTACAGATTTCTCTACAATGTCTATTTTATCATTTGCACTGGTGCCAAATCCGTCAATATGATTTTCTTTGATATCCCATTGAATCTGCTCTTTGGCGTTAGATTGTGTTGCAATGGTAGCATTGGTAGGATTGTAGGTATAGGTTGGAGAAGCCAAATCAAATGTATAGCCTCCTGTCCACAGTGATGTACCGTCGCTTGTTGACAGACGCAGTCCGTCTGCGGCTGTTCCACCGTTATTGTTGTTTAATGGCACATCAATATGTAATGCAATGGGGTCGATTCCGCTGCCGGATATCAAGCTGCCCTTTTCTGTGTCATACAGTCCCAAATTCAGCATCACTGCATAGCCGTTTCCTGCTGTTGTGGTCAATGTGGCACTGCCATCGGCGGCTGTTTCTGATATTTTTGCCTGTATGCCTGTTGTGGTGCCGCCAAATGCCCATTTTAAGCTCAGCTTGCCATCTGCATATTTGGGGTCGTTTGTGTCAACACTGTTTGTTTTCAGCTGCACTGTTTCTCCTGCCTTGCAGTAATAAATGCCGCCCTTTTCATAAAGCCTGTCACCATTGCTGTATTGCAGGTCTGCTGTGATATGGTAGTAATATCCGCCTTCACCTGTGCTTGTGCTGGTGTTTTCCATGGTAGAATCCATAGAGCCTGTGCCTACGCCTGCTCCCGAAGCAAATGTGGCTTCAATGGTGTGAGGTGCCTGCACATTTTTAAATGTGTATTCAAATTGCTGATAATTTCTTTCATTGACACGAATCAACTCTTCGCCGTCAATTTTGACTGTATCAATGTGGTATTCTGCCGTATCTGCGGGAGTGATAACAAATTTCTGCTCTCCCTCTTTTGCCACTGTCACTTCTCCCGAAGGGTCAATGCCTCCATTTGCCCCTGCGCTTGCAGTAATGACAAACTCTGTTGCATTGGGGTCGCTGGGCTGGTCTGTGCCGCCGCTATCTCCCATAGAGGAGCTTCCTGTACCGTCTGTGCCTGCTCCTGCTTGGAAATATACAATGATTTCATGGTTTGCCTGCACATTATAAAATGTGTAAGTATATCCACTGTACAATTTTCCGCCCAAGTCAATGGCTGTGCCGTCTACTGTAATAGAAGAAATGTGATTTTCTCCTGTGGCAGTCATGGTAAATGTTTTTGCTGTGCCGCTTGCCACAACGGAAGCGCCGCTTGGAGAAATGGTACCGCTGCCGCTGGCCGCTGCCGCAATGGTATAATTTGTGACACCGCCTTCTACTGTACCGGTGCTTCCCACTGTAATATTTTCGCCAATGTTATTTGTTTGGTTTGTCAAAAGGCTATCCACACTGCCGCTGCCATTGAGAGTGATAGGGGAACGTGCTGTCAGTGTGGTCACTTTGCCGCCGTTTATGGTAATGGTCACATCGTTTAATCCGGAAATCACTTCCATGCTGTCAATGGTGTGGCTGCCCTTGAGTATGACATCATTATTTTTTTCCACCACAATGCTTTCTGCGCTGGCATCAATCTCCACCGCTTTGGAAAGTGCCTTGCTGATGGTAATTTTGTTCAGCTTTTGGTCAGATTCCAGCAATGTATCTCCACTGATGTAAATGTCGCCGTCCACAGGTGTGCTGCGCAGCTTGATTGCCACAGCCTCGTTGCTGCTTCTGCTTGTGTCCTTTCTGGAATAAATATTTCCTTCAATATCGCAGTCTTCCAATATGACAGAGCTGTCGCCGCCACCTTCTACATACACATTTCCTTTGACTGTTACATTATCCAAACGAATGGTGCTGTTGCGTGCTGCGCTGGTGATGGTCAAATCGTCATATGCTGTCAAATTGGATACATCCACATCCTCTGCGTCAATCTCCACAGAATTGTATCTGTCACCGCCGCCGTCAAAGTTTTCATCATCATCGTTTAATATCAAATCATCATAATCATTGTCATCATCAGAAGTATAGTTAAAGTTTGGCTTTCCTGCATTGTCCTGCTGTATGAGCCTTCTTGGCTCAATTTCAGACCTAACACCGGAAACGTATACTGTCATGGTATCAATTTTACCCTTTCCAGAAATACGCACCTTGTCATAAATCTGCATATCCATTACTTCCGCATCTTCTCCAATGCTGATTCTTGCATTGTTGGCTCTGTCTGTCACTTCAAATGTGTCAATATCTGCATTGGCATACAGCTTCAAATCCACATCTGCATCCAGCTTCAATGTATCTATGGAAGCATCAATGATAACCTCCGACACACTGTTGTCACGAATGATAACATTCATGTAGCTCTTTCCATTGATACGGCCATCCTCTTCAAAACGAACCTCATCCACCTCGGAATTGCCGTTGTTTTTCAGCACTGCGTCCGTTTTTGCCATAACCACTGTGCCAATGTTGCAGTTGTCCAAAATAATTTCACTGCCGCCTTCTACATACAATGTACCCTTCATGCGAACATTTTTTAGTGTAATCGTCTGCCTTCCCATACTGCTTGGTATGAGCAAATCCTTTGTCAGCGTTCTGTTTTCCAGTGTGGCAGCATCCAGCACTGTTCCGTCAAAAGCACTTGACACTCTGGTGGCACTGCTGCTGGTTGTATTGCTGTTTGAAATACTGCTGCCTGTTGTACTGCTTGGTGTCACATATACTGGAGAAGTACTGTAAGAGCTGTTGTTTACTGTGGTGCTTGGGGTGCTTGCCACCTTTTGCAGGGCCGCAACAGCCTCTGCCCTTGTCATAGCCTTTTGGGGCTTAAAGGTGCCGTCTGGATAGCCGCTCATAATGCCGCCTCTGGATACAGCCCCAATGGAGCCCACAGCCCAGCTTGCCATGGCCCATCTGTCTGTATAATTATAAGCACCTGCCTCATCACTGGCATATCCTCTCAGCCTTGCCAGCATCACCGCCGCCTCTTGTCTGGATACAGCACTGCCGGGGCGGAATGTGCCGCTTGCATCCCCTGAAATGTAGCCTGCTGCCACACCCTTTTGTATTTCACCATATCCCCAATAGCCGGGCTGTACATCGCTGAATGAAATACCCTGACTGCTGGTAAAACCAAATGCCTTATTTGCCATGGTTACAAACTCGGCACGGCTAATGGGATTGTCAGGACGAAATGTACCGTCAGGATATCCGCTGACATACCCTCTGCTAATCCAGTCATTGATGCTGGATTGTGCCCAATGTCCGCTGGTGTCTGTAACTGCCCATGCCTCTAAAGGCACCGACACTGCCGAGAAGACCATTGTCATGGACAAAAGTCCGGCCATAAGCCTGCCTTTTCTCTTTTTCATAACTGCTTTCTCCTTTCACACTTTAAAATAAGACATGAGTCTTTTTGTTGTCGGCTGAAGAGCTTTGGGAAATTTTATATTTTTTGTGCCTTTTTTTAAAAAATCACAGTATTTCCCTATCTTTTAATATCGGCAGTTCTTGAAAAAAATAAAGAGAACAATTTGTAAAATATCACATTGTTTTTTATTTTTTGCATATTGCATAAATTAAAAGCCATTAAAACGGCATAAAGCCAATGCTTTTTGGTATATTTTTTCTCATTGTCCTATATAAAAAGCAGTGTGCTTTTTACATACATGGCTGCAAAAAAGTGTGCTTATTCCCTGCTTTATGAAAAGGTAGTTTTTTCCTTTTGCTGTAAACATATTTTTTTGACAGCTTCTCCACTTCCTGTAAAAATGTTATTTTGTATGGGCATTTTATAAAATACAGCTGTTTGCAGCATGGCATTATGAAAATTTCTATCTCTTTTTTGAAATTTCTGCCAAACAAACAAGGGTGCTTTGCAGACAATCCATGTCTTGCAGCCCCCTGATTTGCTTTTTGAGAAAACCCGCTGCCGCCGGTTCATTTTTCAATTCCCTTCATGCCATTGAAACGGTGCAAAAGCCATTTGTCCATGGTATGCATAAAAATCTCTTCTGCCATATCCTTTCTGCCACGCTTTTAAGAAATGGCCTCTTTCATTTTTTTCACATATTCTGCCACAGGGCCAACACATTGTGAGCCATATTGTTCACACAGCTTCACAATGGCAGAGCCTACAATCACACCATCTGCTTTTTTTGCCATATCCTTTGCCTGTTCCGGTGTGGAAATGCCAAAGCCAACGGCACAGGGAATCTCCTTTTGTTTTTTTACCAATTCCACCATAGCAGCAATATCTGTTGTAATTTCAGAGCGCACTCCTGTTACGCCCAAAGAGGAAACACAATATACAAACCCTTCTGCTTCCTTTGCAATCATAGCAATTCTTTCCTGGGAGGTTGGTGCAATCAATGAAATAAAATCTATGTCATATGCCTTGCAAAGAGGAGCAAACTCCTCTTTTTCTTCAAAAGGCACATCGGGTATAATCAAAGCATCCATACCCAGCTCTGCGGCTTTTTTGACAAATTTTTCAGAGCCATAGGAAAACACCACATTGGCATAGGTCATAAATGCCAGGGGAATTTTGGTTTTTTTTCGTATATTTTCCACCATATCAAATATTTTATCTGTTGTAACGCCGCCGGACAATGCTCTCAAATTTGCCTTTTGTATCACAGCTCCCTCTGCTGTGGGGTCAGAAAAAGCAATGCCCAGCTCTATCAAATCTGCGCCTGCCTTTTCCATGGCATACACCAGCTGTTCTGTGATTTCCAAGGAAGGGTCGCCGCAGGTAATAAATGGTATAAATGCTTTTCCTTTTTCAAATGCTTTTTTTAAATTATTCATGAATATCCTCCCCTCTGTATTTTGCCACAGACACACAGTCCTTATCTCCTCTGCCCGATAGGTTGATGACCATTATTTTGTCTTTTCCCATTTCAGGAGCCATTTTTATGCCATGGGCCACTGCATGGGCGCTTTCAATGGCAGGTATAATGCCCTCTGTTTTAGAGAGGAATTCAAATGCCTCCACTGCCTCCTCATCTGTCACAGCCACATATTCCGCTCTGCCAATGTCATACAGCCATGCGTGCTCCGGCCCAATGCCGGGATAATCCAGCCCTGCGGAAATGGAATATACCGGTGCAATCTGTCCATATGCATCCTGGCAGAAATAGGATTTCATGCCATGAAAAATACCCAGCCTGCCTGTGGCAATGGTGGCGGCTGTTTCTGCCGTATCAATGCCTCTGCCTGCCGCTTCACAGCCAATGAGCCGCACAGTGCTGTCTTCTATAAAATGATAAAATGCACCTATGGCATTGGAACCGCCTCCCACACAGGCCAGCACAGCATCCGGCAGTCTGCCCTCCTTTTGAAGGAGCTGCTGTTTGATTTCTTTTGAAATCACTGCCTGAAAATCTCTTACAATCATGGGAAAAGGATGGGGCCCCATAACAGACCCCAGCACATAATGGGTGTCTTCCATGCGGTTTGTCCATTCTCTCATGGTTTCGGAAACAGCATCCTTCAGTGTGGCAGTACCTGTTGCAACAGGGTGTACCTTCGCCCCCAAAAGCCGCATTTTATACACATTGAGAGATTGTCTTTTTGTATCCTCTTCTCCCATAAACACTTCACATTCCATGCCCATCAGCGCCGCCGCCGTAGCTGTGGCAACACCGTGCTGTCCTGCTCCTGTTTCTGCAATGACACGGGTTTTGCCCATTTTTTTGGCCAAAAGCACCTGTCCCAGCACATTGTTGATTTTATGTGCGCCGGTGTGGTTCAAATCCTCCCTTTTCAAATAAATTTTTGCTCCTCCCAATTTTTGTGTCAAATGCTTTGCATAATACAGTCGGGAGGGCCTGCCTGCATATTCATTGAACAGCTCTGTCAATTCCTCCTCAAATGCATTGTCATTTTTATATTTGTTGTAGGCTTGCTCCAATTCTATCACAGCGTTCATAAGGGTTTCCGGTATATATTGCCCGCCATGTACGCCAAAACGTCCTTTTGACATGATTTTTCTCTCCTTTTATTAATTTATTTTATCATGGAAGCTAGGAAGCATTCCTTTTGCAGCCAAAAGAAAGCTGCAATTTTTGGCCAAACAATACTCATATATTTGTTATGACTGTATCTGTCACAGTCTATCTGTTTTTATATTTTCATGGCATATCAAAAACCATATAAAATTTGTGTTTTTCCATATTTTTTTCTATTGGCTTTGTCTGCTTCTGTTTCAAAAATGTCCCATTGCTGTATGGTCCTGTCCATATTGGTCCATCTGTTTCAAAAATATCTCATTTTGATGGCTAAATTATTTTTTATGAAGCCGGATACAGCCCCTTTTTCCGTGTCTATAAAATATAGGACACTCTTTGAATTGCTTTTTTCATATTTTGTCAAAGGTATAAAAATTGCTCCATTTACTCAGCAAAGCATTGCTTTTTTCTCACTATATGGACGATTTGTTTTATTTTGTCACTGTCTTTTTTGCCATTTGTTTCCACGCCGCTGGACACATCCACACCATAGGGAGATTTTTTTAGTGCCTCCCCTATATTTTCTATCTGTATGCCTCCTGCAATAAAATACGGTTTTTGGATTCCCTGCAATAAATTCCAGTCAAAGCTTTTTCCTGTGCCTCCTGCACCATTGTCAAAAAGTATGTAATCTGCATTTATATTTTCTGATTGTATGATATCCTGCTGTGTTTTGACAGAAACGCTTTTGATAATGGGAAGAGAACACATTTTTTGAAGCATTTCAATTTCTGCATTTGTTTGCTGTCCATGCAGCTGTATCACATCAATGACATTTGTATTGGCAATACAAGCAATGGTTTGTATGCTCTCTTTTACAAACACACCTACGGCGGCTATTTCCGAAGAAAGCTCTTTTTTCAGCATTTGGGCCTGTTTGAAGGAAACCTGCCTTTTGCTTTTTGCAAACACAAATCCAATATAATCAGGAAGCACCTCATTGACAGCCCGGATATCCTCTATTGTGGTAAGGCCGCAGATTTTAATTTTACTCACAATAAGCCCCTCCCTTTAAATATTGGAGCATCTGCTCCTTTTTGGGTGCTTTCATAAGGGTTTCTCCAATCAACACTGCATCTGTGCCAATTTCTTTTAACATGGCAATATCCTTAGGGGTTTGTATACCGCTTTCAGAAACAAAAATGCAATCCTTGGGGACATATTTTCTCAAGGCTGCACTGTTTGCAACATCCACATGAAACGTTTTTAAATCCCTGTTATTGACGCCAATGATTCTGGCGCCGCATTTGAGTGCCTTTTCTATTTCATAGGCTGTGTGAGCCTCTACCAATGCAGACAGCCCCAAGGCATGAGCCGTTTTTAAATATCTTTTCAGCTTTTCTTCCGAAAGCAAAGCGCATATCAGCAGTATGGCAGCGGCCCCCAGCACCTTTGCTTCATAAATCATATAAGAAGAAACAGTAAAATCCTTTCTCAATATGGGTATGGAAACCTCCTTGGCAATTTCCTGCAAATATACATTGCTCCCCTTAAAATAATAAGGCTCTGTCAAACAAGAAATGGCGTCTGCTCCCGCCTTTTCATATTCCCTTGCAATTTGTAAATAGGGAAATGCTTCTGAAAGCATTCCTTTAGAGGGAGAGGCCCTTTTGATTTCGCATATAAAAGAAATTCCTTCCTTTCTCAATGCCCTTTCAAAGGGAAAGCCGGTATTGCACTCCATTTCCTCTGCCCTTTTTTTCAGCTCTGCCAAGGGGCAGCTTTTTTGGGCCTCTATGATTCTTTGTGTTGTGGTTTTTGCAATGGTTTCCAATATATTATCCATTTGCACTGCACCTCCCTTTGTCACACTGTATTAGACTGTGCAATAAATGCTTCCAGCTGTGCCTTTGCTTTTTTGCTGTCTATCAGCTCCTCTGCCAATGCCACTGCCTGCTGGAGTGTATCTGCTTTTTTTGCCACATAAAGCCCGGCAGCAGCGTTGAGTACAACTGCATTTCTTTTTGCACCCTTTTGACCGTTTAATATTTTTTTGGTAATCATAGCATTTTCTTCGGGAGAACCGCCTTTTAAATCTTCTTTTTGGCACATGGGAAAACCAAACTGCTCCGGTGTAATGGTATAGGTAGAAAAATCTCCGTCTTTGATTTCGCATATGGTGGTGGAGGCACTCAATGATATTTCATCCAAACCGTCCTGTCCATACACCACCATACCGCTTTTGACGCCCAAATTTTTCATCACACGGGCAAGCGGCTCCACCAATGACTGGTCATACACGCCCATTACCTCCATTGTGGCCCCTGCCGGATTGGAAAGAGGCCCCAATATATTAAATACAGTAGGAAAACCCAGCTCTCTTCTCACCGGTGCAACATATTTCATGGCAATGTGATAATTTTGTGCAAACAAAAAGCACATATTGATTTTTTCCAGCAATGCAGCACTTTTTTCAGGAGGTATTGTAATGTTAACTCCCAGTGCCTCCAAACAGTCTGCGGCGCCGCATCGGCTGGAGGCAGCTCGATTGCCGTGCTTTGCCACAGGCACACCTGCTGCGGAAATCACAAAGGAGGCTGTTGTAGAAATGTTGAAGGAATCAGACCGGTCTCCTCCTGTACCCACAATCTCCAGCACCTCTTTGTCATGCAGCAGCTTTATGCAGTGCTGGCGCATTCCTGCTGCCGAGCCTGTAATTTCATCTATGGTTTCTCCTTTTAATGCCAGTGCAGTCAAATAAGCACTCATTTGCACCTCTGTGGCATTTCCGCTCATGATTTCGTCCATAACTCTTTTTGCCTCTTCAAAGGACAAATCCTTTTTTTGTATCAATGAAATAATTGCTTCTTTAATCATTTTTTATAACCTCCAAAAAATGTTTTATCAAAGTACTGCCTTGGGGCGTCATCACAGATTCCGGATGAAACTGCAGCCCGTATACCCTTTTTGTTTTATGCTCCACTGCCATAATCTCACCGTCCTCTGCCTGTGCTGTAATACGAAGTGCATCCGGCAATGTTTCCTCCACTGCCGCCAGAGAATGGTATCTTGCCACCTCTATTTGTTTTTCCATGGCATAAAACAGACGGCTTTTGGTATCCAATGTTATCCTAGAGGTTTTTCCGTGCATAAGCCTTTTGGCATAGGAAACCTTTCCTCCAAATGCCTCCCAAATGGCCTGATGTCCCAAGCAAACCCCCAATATGGGTATTTCATGATACAGCTTTTGTATCACTTCTATACAAACGCCTGCATTTTCCGGTCTGCCCGGCCCTGGAGAAAGTATGATACCCTTTGGTTTTTGCTGTTTTATTTCCTCCACTGTCAAAGCATCGTTTCGTATCACCCACACATCCTCATACAATGCTGCCACCAATTGATATAGGTTGTAAGAAAAGCTGTCATAGTTATCAATCAACAGTATCATGGTCAATGCCTCCTTCCGCCAGCTGCAAGGCGTTGACAACAGCCTTGGCCTTATTGATGCATTCTTCATATTCTGCCTGTGCCACACTGTCTGCCACAATGCCTGCTCCCGAACGTACAAAAACCTTTCCATTTTTTGCAAAAGCAATGCGGATGGCAATGCAGGTGTCCATGTTTCCCGTAAAATCCAAATATCCTATGGCCCCTCCATAAATACCCCTTTTGTTGTTTTCCAATTCATTGATGATTTGACAAGCCCGAAATTTTGGAGCTCCGGACAACGTGCCTGCCGGCAGTATGGCGTCTATGGCATCCAGGGCATCCTTATTTTCCAAAAGCTCCCCCCTTACAGTAGAGCCAATATGCATAACATGGGAATACCTTTCCACAGACATATACTTTTCCACAGAAACTGTGCCTATTTTGCTGATTTTTCCAATGTCATTTCTGCCCAAATCCACCAGCATATTGTGTTCTGCCCTTTCTTTTTCATCACAAAGCAACTCTTTTTCCAGTTGTCTGTCTTCTTTCTCATTTTTTCCCCTTGGTCTTGTGCCGGCAAGGGGAAATGTGTGCAAAATGCCCCTTTCCAATTTGACCAGTGTTTCCGGAGAGGCGCCTGCAATTTCAATATCCTCACTTGAAAAATAAAACATATAGGGAGAAGGATTGGTTGTTCTAAGCACTCTGTAAGCATCCAAAAGACTGCCCTCTATTTCTGCCTCCAAACGGTTGGAAAGCACCACCTGAAAAATATCTCCCTCATAAATATATTTTTTGGCTTTTTCTACCATGGCACAATAGGCTTCTTT
Source organism: uncultured Clostridia bacterium (assembly GCA_944384265.1). GTDB lineage: Bacteria > Bacillota > Clostridia > Lachnospirales > Anaerotignaceae > Coprocola. The sequence continues at coordinate 2,961 of CALWSR010000016.1, read as the reverse complement.
TTCAAAAAGAGGACGAAAAGGGGTTTTAAAAGCCAAGGGCTTGTTTTTCCACTGCTTTGCCTCTTTGAGCAAATCTACCATGTGGTTTAACTCTGCTTTTGCCTTTTCATATCCCATTTCTCCCTGCTTTGCTTCCATATTGACAATCAATATGATTTTTTGTCTGGCATGGTCAAAAGCAATGATTTTTTCAAAAAGCATTACATCCATGTCTTGAAAGGATTCTTCGTCTATGGCGTCCAAGCAAAGCTTGGGTTCGCTGTATTTGATATAATCATAAGAAAAATAGCCCACCAATCCGCCTACAAAGGGCGGCATTTCTTCCAAAAAAGGAGCTTGATTTTCTTTTAACAGTTTTCTTAACACAGCCGCAGGATGGTCTGTTTTTTTGTTGACAGCAGTGCCGTTTTTGATGGTCACTTCTTTGTTTTGACAAGTGATTTCCATGCTGGGGTCAAATCCCAAAAAAGTATATCTTCCCCATCTTTTGGCTGTGTCTGCGCTTTCTAACAAAAAGCAATGCTTGCTGACATTTTTCAAAACCCTCAGGGCAGCAATGGTTGTCATGGTATCTGCATACAGCTCCCTTTTAATGGGAATACGTCCATATTTTCCTGTTTTTATCAATTCCTTGGCTTTTTCCAAATTTGGATACAGCATAACAAAACCCCCTTTTTTTGCGCAATAAAAAACCGCCCATGACAATACTATTGTCAAGGGCGGGTATCTTCTCCCGTGGTGCCACCTTGCTTTGCAATAAAACAAATTTATCACACACTCTGCGAAATACAATCATATTTCCGACAACTAACGTATGTCCTACGTTGCAGAATACTCAGCAGATATGTCACTGCCTTTGACTGCACCCTCAGCGGTCCATTTAACAAACTGTTTCCTGCCTGGCTCTCAGCAGCCCAAGCTCTCTGTAAGGGCATATATTGTTTTTATCTCCGCTTCAACGGTTTTCACTATATAATTGCGTTATATTATAGCACTGCATAAAATATCTGTCAATGCTCTTTTCATATTTATATCACCAATGCTTAAAAAGCAATGGCAGCATAGACAGGAAAGTGTTTTTATAAAATACTTTCTCCCATTTATATCATGCATATTTTGTTTGAATGAAAAAAGCATATTGCCAAGCTGCTTTTAAAATATGCTTTTTTCATTCCCTTTTAAAACACCAATAACTGCTGCAAATGCCAATCAATGGGCATTGCCTTTAAAGTGGCAAATATCCATTTTTAGGCCTTTTTTTCTTCTTTTTCATCCTTTTTTTGTTCTAATGGCTCTGTATCATTTTCAGATTCCTTTTGTGGATTGAATGCTTTTGCATTATTTTCAGATTCCTTTTGCTGTGTAGATACTGTATTTTCCTGTGCCGCTTCGTTGACCTCACCTAATTTTTGTGATACATTGTCCATAATTTCATTGGAGCGGATTTCCATTTTTGTCACTTCTTTTTGTTTTCTTTCAATGGTGTCTTTGCCTACTCCCCGGCTTTTATCCAATTCTATTTCTGATTTTAATGTGCGTACCTGACCATCTATTTCTTTTTTCACACCATACATAACATCTGTTTGCTCGGCATAATTTGCCATTTCTGAAAGAGAATATATTTGCTCCCTTTGGGCCTGCTGCTGTGTTTTTGGTTTTGTTTCCTGTTCTTTTTTGTCTGTTTTATTTTCGGCTTGCTCTGACTGTATTCTTGCAATTTGCATATCTATATTTTTGATTTGCATATCATATGTTTCTGTCAAAGCATCAACTTGCTGGGCACTTTGACCATCCTGCAATGCTTTTGCTCTGATTTCACTTTTTTTCTCCACCAATGCCTGTCTTTGTTTTTGCAGATTTTCTATCACATGGGCAGGAGAGGATTTTCCTCCTATGCTGAGAAATACTCTGTCCTTTCTGCTTTGCTCTGATTGACTTGTTCCTTTTTGATGCATAAGATTGGCATTGACTGCCTGTGCATTTCTAAAAATACCACCAGACTGCCCTATAAAAGAATTGACTCTCATACTCGTTGTCCCCTTTCCATACTATGCTTATCTTTCCATACTATGCTTATATTGTAACTATTCGGCACTTATATTATAAATATCGGCTTTTTTTCCCTGTTCATAATAGCACCTGCTTGCTTTTTTTATTTGATGCTGTCACCCTTTTTTGTACTTGTACATATATTACAGTATAACGCTTGTCTGAAAGGAGAAAGGAAAAACAAAAATTATTTCAAATCAATCTATTATACAGAAAGGAAAATGAATATGTATCAAAATTATGGCTGCAATAACCCAAATTGTAAATGCAACAACCCTTGCTGCAACTGCCCTGTCCCTTGCCCAGGACCCACCGGCCCTACCGGACCCACAGGGCCTAGAGGATGCCCCGGTCCTCAGGGTCCAAGGGGATTCCAAGGACAACAAGGTCCAAGAGGACTGCAAGGTCCTCAAGGTCCCCAAGGAGCCATGGGAAACACCGGTGCCCAAGGAATTCCTGGTGCAACCGGCCCTACCGGTGCCACAGGAAACACCGGTGCTGCGGCTACCATACAAGTGGGAACCGTTGTGACAGGGGAACCCGGCAGTGCTGCCTCTGTAACAAATAGCGGTGATGAAAATAACGCTATATTCAACTTTGTCATTCCTCGAGGTGCAACGGGTGCTACCGGCGTGACGGGTGCTACCGGTGCTACCGGTGCTACTGGCCCTAGTGGTGCTACCGGTCCTAGCGGTGCTACTGGTCCTAGCGGTGCTACCGGCCCTAGTGGTGCTACCGGTCCTAGCGGTGCTACTGGTCCTAGCGGTGCTACCGGCCCTACTGGTCCTACCGGCCCTACCGGTCCTACTGGTGCTACCGGTGCTACCGGTCCTAGCGGCCCTACCGGTCCTACTGGTGCTACTGGTCCTAGCGGTGCTACCGGTCCTAGCGGTGCTACCGGTCCTAGCGGTG
>CALWSR010000015.1 GCA_944384265.1 uncultured Clostridia bacterium | reverse complement strand
GGCATTTATGCTCCATGTCCATACAATTTTATTTCCAATTTTCACCACATTTTTGTTTTTTACTCCTCCGGCAATATTCTTATTGCCTTTCCCATTTCTAAAAGCCATATTATTTTACTGCCTTATATAATACAGTCATTCCTTTTTCATTGCTTAGACTCTTTTTCACCGGCATTTATGCTCCATGTCCATACAATTTTATTTCCAATTTTCACCACATTTTTGTTTTTTACTCCTCCGGCAATATCCTCATTGCCTTTCCCTTTTCTAAAAGCCATATCGTTTTACTGCCTTATATAATACAGTCATTCCTTTTTTATTGCTTGGACTCTTTTTCAGCGGCATTTATGCTCCATGTCCATACAATTTTATTTCCAATTTTCACCACATTTTTGTTTTTTACTCCTCCAGCAATGCTTTTAAAGCTTTTTTTTGTTCCTGCTTCGGCAAATTTTGTAATATCCTTTTTCTCTGCTCTGCCAAATATTCCAGTCTTTTTGACTCAGACAAATCTACATTTTCACAAATTTTTTTCCCCAACAGCGGAAATAATCCATCTGTGCTGACAGCCAGTGTCAAAGAGCCTTCTTTTTTATATGCCGGTACAATAAAATCCCCTTTCCCGTCAGCTTTACAGCACAGTATATTTTTTTGCTTTGCCCATAAAAATACAGTTTCATTTGTTTTTTTATCTGCTGCGGCAAATAACAAAAAAATATTTTCCAAATCCTCTATTGTCACCTCTCTGTTTTTGTATTCTATTTTTTGTTCCTTCAAAAGTGCTTCTGTTTCTTCCAAAAAGGATTTTGCCACCACCATAATATTAGCTTGTACTTCTAGCAATGCTTTTATTTTAATCCGTGCCGCTCTTCCTCCCCCCACCACCAATACCTTTTTTTCCTCCAGGGAAATAAAAATAGGAAGCCTTTTCATCTGGGCACCTCCAATCCATATACTATATTGCATTAATATAGCATATCATCTTCTTAACTTACAATATCTTTTTATAAACATTGCATTTGCAAACATTTAAAAAAAAATCCTTTATAACATAATAATACTAATTTCCAAAAAAGTGTATAGACGGCATTGTTATAAACAGAAAAAGGAAGACAAAAGCCTCCCTTTTCTTAATTTATATTGTCATTATCTGTTTTTTGAAAACATTGCCTTATAATTTACAGCAAAATTGCCTAAAATATACTTCTTTATTTATTCAAATATCCATTCCTCTCATTTTATAAATTCCTTCCATTTGTTTTTTATCCATATCTGCTTCCATGTTTAAAAAATAGCACTGCTTTTTAAAACAATATTTTTTCAGCGATATAAAGGAATCAATATTTTTTCTCCTTCTTTTAATACATCAGAGGACATTTTATTAAGCCTCATAATCTCTTTTGCATAATCCATTGTTTTTCTTTCTTGGGCTTTAAACTCCTCTGCAATATCCCAAACCGTATCACCGGGCAGTATAGTAACCTGCTGATAGCCTGTAAATTCCCATTTTTGTTTTGTTTGATTACATACGGCACAAAAAAACACAAGCAAAAAACCTAAGCTTACTATACAAAGTACCATCTTTTTTTCTTTTTTTCTCATAAAATCACCCCATGTAAGAATATTTATTCTTTTTTCATTTTTATTTAACGAACTTTCGTTTGTATTTTTATTATATAAAAACATACATTCCTTGTCAATTACTTCCTAAAGTTTTACGAACATATATTTGATTTTATATACAATTTATGATATAGTAATAACGATACCATTACAAAGCAAATCAAAGAGGTGATTTTATGCGAGATTTATCATCCAAGCAAGAACAAATATTAAATTATCTTAAAACAGAAGTGCAAAAAAAAGGGTATCCCCCTTCTGTAAGAGAAATCTGTGAGGCCGTTGGTTTAAAATCAACCTCCACAGTACACGGACATCTTTCCCGTTTAGAAAAAAAAGGGCTCATTCGCCGTGACCCTACCAAGCCAAGAGCCATAGAAATATTAGACCACAGCGATGAAAAAGAACTGATACAAGTTCCCATTGTGGGTACCATCACAGCAGGCACACCCATATTGGCAGTAGAAAATATTGAAGATACATTTCCATTGCCTGCCGGCTATTTAAACAGAAATGATAATATGTTTATGCTGCGTGTCAAAGGAGAAAGTATGATTGAGGCAGGCATTTTTAACAGAGATTTGATATTGGTCCGCCAGCAGTCCTCAGCAGACAACGGGGATATTGTGGTGGCACTTTTAGAGGACTCAGCCACTGTCAAAACCTATTACAAGGAAGAAGAATATATCCGCCTTCAGCCTGAAAATGCCGCCATGTCTCCTATTTTGGTAAGAGATGTAAAAATTTTAGGAAAAGTAATTGGTTTATTTCGCAAATTTTAATCCATTCTATTAAAAAATAATCTATTTTTTGGATGTGTTGCGTTAATATGAAAAATGATATGGTATGAATTTTAAGAAGATTGACATTGCTTTATGAAAAGAAAGTAACCAAAGAGCGATGCTGCAAACTCCCTTGCTTTGGGTTTACAAAAATGTAAGGAGTCGGTTTTAGCCGTAATGTTTCATAGCTTTCTATTTCATATGAAAGTAACAGAATCTATTTTTTTTACAAGGAGTGATTTTTATGTATGGCTTTATTAGAGTAGGCTGTGCCATACCAAAATGTAAATTGGCAGACTGCATTTATAACAAAGACAAACTCATACAGCTGATGCAAAAAGCTGTGGAAAAGCAAATACAAGTTCTTGTTTTTCCTGAGCTTTCCATCACAGCCTATACCTGCGGAGATTTGTTTTTTCAGTTTTCCCTTTTAGAATCTGCTCAAAAAGGGCTTTCTGACATTGCCTCCGCTTCTCAGGGCATGGATATTTTTACAGTGGTGGGGCTGCCCATTGCCGTTGACAATCAAATTTTCAACTGTGCTGTGGCCATTTACAGAGGGCAAATTTTAGGTGCTGTGCCAAAAACCACATTGCCCAATTATGGCGAATTTTATGAAAAACGCTGGTTCTCTCCGGCTTCTCAGCTGGCCTCAAAAGAAATCATGCTTTGCGGCCAAAGGGTGCCAATAGGCACAGATTTGCTTTTTACACCGGAGCAAATCCCTCATTGTAAAATTGGAATTGAAATTTGTGAGGATTTGTGGAGTCCCATTCCCCCCAGCTCCTATCAGGCTCTTGCCGGAGCTACCCTTTTATTAAATCCTTCTGCCAGCAATGAGCTTGCCACAAAATATGATTACAGAAAAAAACTCATTTCTCAGCAGTCCTCCCGCTGTATTGGAGCTTATGCTTATACCTCCTCCGGTGTGGGGGAATCCACACAGGATATGGTTTTCAGCGGACACGGCATGATTTGTGAAAACGGCAGTATATTGTCAGAGTCAAAACGCTTTTTAAAAGAAAGCCAAATCATTTATGCCGATGTGGATTTGGAGCTTTTGGCAAATGACAGAAGAAAAAATTCCAGTTTTATGGACAGTCAAACAGCATTGCCTTGTTATAGAGAAATCACATTTTCTATGAAACCTCAGTGGGCAGTGGACGAATTGGAAAGGGTCATCAAGCCACAGCCTTTTATTCCTGAAAACAATGCGTTTTTAGACCAACGCTGTCAGGATATTTTCAACATACAGCTAGTGGGTCTTGCCAGAAGAATGGAGCATACACAGTCAAAATCTCTTATCATAGGCATATCAGGCGGATTAGACTCTACACTTGCCCTTTTGGTGGCAGTAAAAGCCTGTGATTATTTAAACATTTCCAGAAATCATATCATAGGCATCACAATGCCCGGCTTTGGCACCACAGACAGAACTTATCACAATGCCATTTCTCTTATGGAGGCTTTGGGTGTGCAAATTCGTGAAATTTCTATACAAAAAGCGGCATTGCAGCATTTTGAAGACATTGGACACGATGCTTCCATACACGATGTCACATACGAAAACACTCAGGCAAGAGAAAGAACACAAATTTTGATGGATATTGCCAATCAAGAAAACGGTATTGTGGTAGGCACAGGGGACCTTTCAGAATTGGCGTTGGGCTGGGCCACCTATAACGGGGACCATATGTCCATGTATGGTGTCAATGCAGGCGTACCAAAAACCCTTGTGCGCATTCTGGTGCAATGGGTGGCAGAATATGGCTCCCTCTCTCACAAAGCAAAGGAGATTTTGTTAGATATATTGGATACACCTGTCAGCCCCGAGCTGTTGCCTCCTGACGAAAAGGGAAACATCAATCAAAAAACAGAAGAGATTGTAGGTCCTTATCAATTACATGACTTCTTTTTATACTATGTTGTGCGGTTTGGCTTTTCTCCTTCCAAAATACTCTTTTTGGCAGAGCAGGCCTTTGAAGGGGAATATGACAGGGAAGTATTGTTAAAATGGCTGAAAAACTTCTACAAACGCTTCTTTTCACAGCAGTTCAAACGCTCCTGTCTTCCTGACGGGCCAAAGGTAGGCACAATCAGCCTTTCTCCTCGAGGCGACTGGAGAATGCCCACAGATGCCTTTTACCATGTATGGATGGACGAGCTGGAAAAATTATAACGTTGTCAAAAACCAACATACAATATCACATCAAAAAGCAACCAGTTTTTGTCTATACTATCTCCTTTTTCATACAAAAAAAGACGCTTCTCACAGAAGCGTCTTTTTTTGATTTGATATTATTTTGGAATGCCTGTATAAATGTAACCCTTTTGAGGGTCCACTGTAATCAATGAATCATTGGGCATAAAATCAATCACCTTCATATTGCAGGCAATCATAGGAATGTTCAATGCTCTGCACACATTTTCTGTATGACACATACCAATATGGTCTGGGTCCACAGGACCTACAATCACAGCAGAAGCCTTTTTGATATAAGGCAGCCAATCTCCGTCTGTTGCAGTTGTAATCAAAATATCTCCTTTTCTAAAGCGTGTTTCTGCTTCCTTCAAAACCTTGATAACTCTCGCCTTTCCGGAAACCTTTCCTCCAAAGCCTACGCCCTTTGCCAATACATCCCCTATGATATCTACACGCAATGTATTGGTAGAGCCTGTCACACCAAGAGGCACGCCTGCGGCAATGACAACCGTATCCCCATTTTTTGCAATACCGCTTTCTACTGCACTTTCCATAGCCACTTCAAACACTTCTTCATCCCTTGGACTTTCGTGATAAATGGCACTGCAGCCCCAAACCAAATTCATTTGACGCCATGTTCTTTTATCCATTGTACAGCCTACAATGGGACATACAGGACGATGCTTTGAAATCATTCTTGCTGTAAAGCCGGATTTTGTGACAGTACAAATACAGGCTGTTTTTAATTCTGCCGCTGTTGTACAAGCAGCATAGCTGATTGCATTTGTAATATTTTTTGCAGCACCAAATGTTTTTGTCAAATTATGGGCATAATTGATACTGTTTTCTGTTCTCTCTGCAATTTTTGCCATCATTGCAACTGCTTCCACAGGATAATCTCCCTTTGCAGTTTCTCCAGAAAGCATAATGGCGTCTGTACCGTCAAAAATGGCATTTGCCACGTCACTGGCTTCTGCTCTGGTAGGTCTGGGGTTAGAAACCATGCTCTCCAGCATTTGTGTTGCAGTAATGGCAGGCTTGCTTGCCGCATTTGCTTTTTCAATCAAAGACTTTTGTATCAATGGAACCTCCTCAGAGGGAATTTCCACACCCAAATCTCCTCTGGCTACCATAATACCGTCTACTACCTCTAAAATCTCATCAATGTTTACAACACCTTCACGGCATTCAATTTTGGCTATGATTTGAATATCATTTCCTCCATTTTCCTCCAGCACCTTTCGGATGTTAATTACATCTGCCGCAGAACGGATAAAGGAAGCCGCCACATAGTCAAATCCCATTTTGATGCCAAATTTAATGTCTTCAATATCTCTTTCTGTCAAAGAGGGTAAATGCACATACACATCAGGAATATTCACACCCTTATTTGAGCTGACAAAGCCGCTGTTTACAACAACGCAGTTTACTTCCTTTCCCACAATGCTTTCCACACGCAGTTCAATCAATCCATCGTCAATGAGTACCCTGGCTCCAGCTTCCAAATCGTTTGGCAGATTTTCATATGTAACTGAAACTCTGTTTTGGTCCCCAACGATATCCTCTGTTGTCAGTGTAAATTTTGCTCCATGCTCCAAATAATATTTGTCTGCATCAAATTGTTTCAATCTGATTTCAGGTCCCTTTGTATCCAATATCAACGGAATGGGTGCATTCAATTCTTCTCTGGCCTGTTTTAATTTATTGATAATCACTGTATGAGAATCGTATGTGCCGTGGGAAAAGTTGATACGGGCTCCATCCAATCCATTGCGTATTAAATCCTTTATGATTTCTACATCATCTGTTGCCGGTCCTAATGTGCAAACAATTTTTGTTCTTCTCAAAACAATTTTCCTCCTTTGCATTTTGCCATGCTTTTTTTATCAAAAGTATGGTATGCCACAAATTAAAACGATTTACTTTTTTATCATTTTATTTTTCCTCTCAAAGCTGATATACCATTTGTTTTCATAGGCTTTTCAAAACAGAAGCAGCACTGTTTTCAAAAATCAGGACGCATAAGGCGTCCCAATTTTTTGCTGGTACATTTTATTTTGAAACGGCTAGTGTTTTTACAATGTCATAAACTTCAGGGTCATATTTTTTCTCCATAGACAATGCCTCTTCAATATCCATTGTTCCATATTGTCCCTGATTATATACCACAACTCTTGTTCTTTCTCCATTCATCAATGCCTTCACTGCTTTATAACCCATAATAGAAGCGTGCATACGGTCAATCACTGTTGGGCTTCCGCCTCTTTGCAAATGTCCCAGTATGGTGGCCCTTGTCTGAATGCCTGTAATCTGCTGAATATCCTGGGCCAGCTTTTGTGTGCCGCCAATGCCTTCTGCCACAACAATGAGATTATGTCTTTTTCCCATGCTTCTATTTTCCAAAATTTGCTGAATGACTCTTTCGTTGTTAATCACATCTTTTTCTTCGGGGATGAGTACCTCCTCTGCACCGCCGGCCATAGCGCACCACAGTGCAATGTATCCGGCGTCTCTGCCCATTACCTCCACCACAGAGCATCTTTCATGAGAGCTGGATGTATCTCTCAGTCTGCTGATTGCTTCTGTTCCTGTATTGACTGCTGTGTCAAAACCAATGGTATATTCTGTGCAGTTCATGTCCAAATCGATTGTTGCAGGAATACCAATACAGTTTACACCATGCTTTGCCAGGGCTTGACAGCCTCTAAAGGAACCGTCTCCCCCAATGACAATCAAACCATCCAATCCAAGAACTTTATAAATCTGTGCCGCTTTTGTCTGTCCCTCTTCTGTAAGCATTTCCAGGCAGCGGGCTGTGTGCAGTATGGTGCCGCCCCGATTGATGATATCGGATACATTTTTGCCTTCAATGGGCTTAATGTCTGCATTGAGCAAACCGTCATATCCCTTTCTGATTCCTACCACTTCAATGCCATTGTTGATGGCTGTTCTGGCAACTGCTCTGATAGCCGCATTCATTCCGGGGGCATCACCGCCGCTTGTTAAAACACCGATTTTTCTCAGATTTTGTTCCATGTTTTGATTCCTCCCAATCCAAATTCTATATTGCCTTTTATATAAAAACCAAAAATATTGCCCCATACTGTCCTTCTCTTTTGGAAAACAATGCATTCAAACAATATTTTGGTTGTAATATTTTTACACCTTCTTAACATTGTACTGACTATGCTTATACTTGTAAACAAAAAATTTTTTGGTTTTATATCATATTTTTTCTTTTTAATATCACATTGTCCTCTCCCAAAAGCATATGCAGCTCTTTTAACAGCAAATCGTCCTCTTTAATCCAATATTTGCTGTCTGCTTTAAACTTCTGCTGTCTTTTTTGGTCATGTATATATACAGGCAGATTGCCGTGATATTTATACAATACACTTGTCACATCCTGCAATGTTGCTTTGGTATCCTCTGTCAGCACCAATCCCAGTACCGCTCCATTTTGCTGTGGCTGCTGCAAAAGCTCTATTTCTGAAGCAATGACCTTTCCTGTATCCTCAGCAGAAATACTTGCCCTGCCCTTTATCAGCACAACTGCTTCCTGCTCCAATATTTTGTGCGCTTTTTCATACACATTGGGAAAAACAACAATTTCTACATTTCCGCTTAAATCCTCCAGTGTCAAAAATGCCATGGTACTGTTGTTTCTGGTATATTTTACACTTTTGTGTACAATCATGCCGCCAACAGTCACTCTTTGACCATCCTCCACTTTTTGGCAGTCATTTTCCTCCTCTGACAAAAATGCCCTGCTGCTGCAGTTTGTTTTTTGCTGCAGAAGCATTTCATATTCTGCCAAGGGATGCCCGCTGACATAAATGCCCAGCACCTCCTTTTCCAGTGCCAGCTTTTCATTCATGGGAAATTCATTCATTTGAGGAAGCTGTTCTTTTTGATAGCTTTCCTCCTCCAGGCCGGTGTCAAACAAAGATAGCTGTCCCTCCAGATTTTTCTTTCGGGATTGTCCCACACCCTCCAGCACAGCCTTGTACACCGTCATATATTGAGAACGCAGTCCGCCCAAAGAATCCAATGCACCGGCTTTAATCAAGCTTTCAATGCTTCTTTTGTTCAGCTCTCCCGCTTCCATACGGCTGCAAAAATCTGTCAAAGAGGTATATCTTCCGTTTTTTTCCCGTTCTGCCACCATGGCTTTTATCATATTTTTGCCCACATTTTTAATGGCAGAAAGACTAAAACGTATTTTTCCCTCGGAAACAGAAAAATGTCCATAGCCTTCGTTCAAATCCGGAGGCAAAAGACCAATGCCCATTTTTTTGCACTCCTCAATATAACCTGCCACCTTGTCGGAATTGTCCATAACACTTGTCATCAGTGCTGCCATAAATTCCACAGGATAATAGGTTTTCAGCCATGCTGTCTGATATCCCACCACAGCATAGCAGGCGGCATGGCTTTTGTTGAAGGCATATTTTGCAAAGTCTGTCATTTCATCAAATATTTTTTCTGCCGTTTCTGCATCAATGCCGTTTTTGACACAGCCCGGCACCTCCTGACCAATGCCGTATACAAAATTTTTTCTTTCCTGGGCCATCACATCCGCCTTTTTTTTGCTCATGGCTCTGCGCACCAAATCGCTTCGTCCCAAGCTGTATCCTGCCAAATCCCGTACAATCTGCATCACCTGCTCCTGGTATACAATGCAGCCGTATGTTGTTTTTAATATAGGCTCTAAAGAGGGATGGGTATATTGTATGTTTTCTTTGTTTCTTTTTCCCTTTACATATTTTGGTATAAAATCCATAGGACCGGGACGATAAAGTGAAATGCCTGCAATCAAATCCTCCAGTGTGCTGGGCTGCAATTCCTTCAAAAACTGCTTCATGCCTGCACTTTCCAGCTGAAAAAGCCCCTCTGTTTTGCCTTGGGCAATCAGTTGATATACCTTTTCATCCTCTTGGTTAATCTGGTCAATGTCAATTTGAATACCATGAATTCTTTGTATTTCTTTGACTGCATTTTGTATCACTGTCAATGTACGCAGTCCCAAAAAGTCCATTTTTAGTATGCCCAATTCTTCCAATGTATTCATGGTATATTGTGTGGTAACAGCACCATCATTGGAGTTTAAAGGCACATATTCCATCACTGCATCCCTGCATATGACCACCCCTGCCGCATGGGTAGAAGCGTGTCTTGGAAGCCCTTCCAGCCTTTTGGACATATCAATCAAATATTTTGTGCTTTCCTCCTGCTCATAGGCTCTTTTCAGCTCCTGATTCATATGCAGTGCTTTTTCTATGGTAATGCCCAGTTCTGTCGGAATCATTTTGGACACCCTGTCCACATCTGCATAGGGCATGGCCAATGCCCTTCCCACATCTTTTATGGCCGCCCTTGCCGCCATGGTTCCAAATGTGATGATTTGGGCCACATGGTCCTCTCCATATTTTTCAATCACATAGTCAATGACCTCTTGGCGTCTTTCATAGCAAAAGTCTATGTCAATATCAGGCATACTCACTCTTTCCGGATTCAAAAACCGTTCAAATATCAAATCGTAGCAAATGGGGTCTATTGTTGTAATGGACAAACAGTAAGAAACCATGCTGCCTGCCGCCGAGCCTCTGCCCGGGCCTACAATAATGCCGTTGTCCTTTGCAAATTTGATAAAATCCCAAACAATCAAAAAATAATCTACATATCCCATTGTTTCAATGGTATGCAGCTCATAATCCAGTCTTTGCCGCAGCTTGTGGGAAGCATTGGGATATTTTTTTTCAAACCCTGCATAGCAAAGCTCTCTTAAATACTGCTTTGCCTCTTTTCCCTCCGGCACATCAAAACGGGGCAGCTTCAAATCATGAAATGTAAATTCCACATTGCATCTTTGGGCAATTTTGTGGGTATTTTCCAAGGCCTCTGTATCCTCCGGAAAAAGGGCATACATTTCTTCACTGCTTTTTAAATAAAACTGGCCCCCTTCATAGCGCATTCTGTTTTCATCCTCTACGGTTTTGCCTGTTTGTATGCAAAGCAGTATATCGTGGGGCTGGGCGTCTTCTTTGTTGATGTAATGGCTGTCATTGGAGCATATCATAGGAATTTTTGTTTCATTATGAATTTTTCTCAATGCCTCATTGACTTGCTTTTGCTTATCCATGCCATGGTCCTGCAATTCCAAAAAATAATTGCCTTTTCCAAATATTTGTTCATATTCCAGTGCGGCTTCCTTTGCCTTTTCATAGGAAACATTTAATATTTTTTTAGAAACCTCTCCTGCTAAGCAAGCACTGCAAGCAATCAGCCCCTTGTGATATTTTTTTAATAATTCTTTGTCAATTCTTGGTTTATAATAAAATCCATCCAAAAAACCATAGGAAACCAATTTGATTAAATTTTGATAGCCTTCATTGTTTTCTGCCAAAAGCACCAAATGGCTGTATTGATACCCGTTTTTGCTTTCCTTTTCCAATCGGGAGCCGTTTGCTACATAAACCTCACAGCCAATGATGGGCTTGATGCCAATTTCCTTTGCTGCTTTATAAAATTCTATCACACCATACATGGCTCCATGGTCTGTAATGGCAATACTGTCCATATCCAGCTGCTTGGCTTTTGCCACCAGCTCTTTGATTTTGGCAGAGCCGTCCAGCAAGCTGTATTCTGTATGAACGTGCAAATGGGTAAAATTTTTTTTGGTTTTATTCTGCTGCAAATCCATTGCTTCACCTGACCTTATACTGTCAAAAGCTTTTTCCATGTTTTTCCTTACACAATTTCTATCCTATTGTATCATAAATCATATGAATAAGATATTGTAATAAAAAGAATTCCTCAAAATTGACATTTTTTTAATAGAGCAAACATAATAAGCTTCAAAAAATGACTATTTTTCACATTTTATATTTCTTTTCTTTATAAATTTATACAATATTGACAAATAAAACTTTTCTTTGTATTTTAATCGTTGTATTGTTTTTTATTGCCCATATAGCACTGCAATGTATACTGACTGCTTTTAAGGCTGTCACACTGCCTTTGTATCCATCAGACATTGTCATGATAAAATGGTATGTTTGGCCACCCTCTTTTTATAACACAATGGGACACCCTGTTTTATGCCCACATACTTTCCCGTTTTTGACAATACCTTCTTTACAATTTCCTGCCATGACAAAAAGTATTTACAGCAAACATACCTCCTGTTTTATATAGTTTTGCTTTTTCAAAACACTTTATGCTTCATTGAGCAGCTTTTTTGCTTTTTCATATTTTTTCATTCTTTTTTGATATTCTTCTATGGGCTGTGTCATTCTTTTGATATTGGAATTATCCTCCAAATCCGCCAATTTCACTTTTTTGGCAATGGCATTTTTTTTCACTCTTTTGATATAATCAAAATAGTCTTCTCCCTCTTTTTTGGTCAATGCCTCCACAGCCTCTATGATTTCATCACAAAAGCCCTGCTTTTGCAATGCTTTTTTTGTCACCGCCGTATCCTCCAAAACATCATGAAGCACTCCCACAATCTGCTCTTTTTCCTCCTCCAGTGACAGCATCACTCTCAAGCAATGGAGAATATAGGGCTTTTGCCCTTTATCCTTTTGTCCCTTGTGTGCTTCTAAAGCCAACAAAATTGCTTTTTCCAGCATATTTTTCTCCTTTCTCACAGCCTGTACAAAGGGGTGTGCAGTCTTCTCCAATTTCTTTGGCAGCTTTGCCCATCTCCCAAAGCCTCACAATATCCTGTCCTTTTTTAATATCATGCCCCATTTTTGCTGCATTTGCAATCCCTTCCCTATTTTAATCCATAAACAGCAGCATTGCTTTTTTATGGAATATATTTGTTTTTGTATTTTTACATCCCTCCTTTGCCATCAAAAGTATTCTGTTTTTTACCATACAAAAAAATTTCTTTTTTGCAATCAGACTCCATTTTTTACAAAAAAAGTGTATAATAATAATAAAAATATATCAGGAGGTTTTATATCATGCTATTTTATTTTTCAGCAACAGGGAATTGTCTTTATGCGGCAAAAACACTTTCTTCCTCTTTAAACGAACCCATTGTAAATATAGCCGAAGCCATCAAAAAAAATGATTTTCATTATACCATACAGTCAGGAGAAAAAGTGGGCTTTCTATTTCCCATTTATGCTTGGGGTCTGCCAAAGCCTGTTGTCACATTTTTGAAAAAAATGGAGCTTTGCTGTGATACTTCCCTTTACACATTTGCCGTTGCCACCTGTGGAGACAACATTGGTCTGGCAATGAACCAATTTGAAAAGCTGCTCAAAAAGAAAAAAATACAGCTTAACAGCGGTTTTTCTTTGCCCATGCCTGATAATTATGTTGTGCTTTTTGATGTTGCCCCACAGGAAAAGCAAAAGGATATGCTTCAAAAAGCAGATAAGCTGCTCCAAAAAATCAGCAAAATGGTGTTATTGGAAAAGAACCGTTTCTTTCGTGTGCAGAAGGGCCGCTTTCCTTTTTTCAAAAGCACAGTCATCCATTTTTTGTTTTTCAAATTTTATACCAATACAAAACGCTTTTATGCCACAGGAGACTGTATTGGCTGCGGAAAGTGTGAAGCCATCTGTCCTTGTTCTATGATACATATACAGTCAGAGCGTCCTCACTGGAAAAAGGGAAATTGCTATATGTGTCTTGCCTGTTTAAACAGATGTCCCAAAAAAGCAATACAATATACAAAGCAAACAGAAAAGCATGGACGTTATCAAAATCCCAATGTATCTGGATTATAAAAAATCTGCAATGCTCTTTCTTTTGTATGGCAGTGCTGTCCCAAAATGGCCCTCTAAAATCATAGTGTATAAAAACCGGTTGCTTTTTGAGCAAATCCCACTCAGAAAGCAGCCGTTTTTCTATTTTTTGTGCAGGTTGCTGCCACAATTTCATTTTGTGGCATCTCTTCCATATGGACAATCTGCCAACTGTTTTTTTTTGTTGTCTGCCGCCCTTATATTATTTTCGTTTGCATTGCTTCTTTGGTTGGTATCCTTGCTGTATGCTCCCCTATTTCCTTCCCATTTTTACTGCTGTATCCACATTGCACCAAAATTTAAATATTATACCATGAAACTGCCCTGCACATTTCATAAAAATTGATATGATTATTTTGTGGGCATACTTCTGCCTTTATACTATTTTCACCCATACCATATTGTTTTGCTCTTTTCATCATAAAGTACTTTTTGTATACCATATTTTTAATATCACAAATCATGTATTTTTACTATGCCTTCGCAGCCGGCAGCTCTTGGTTTTGTAATATTCAAAAGGCTTTTGGAAACCGGCCGTCTAAAAGCTGCAAAAAAATAACCCCTTGTTATAAAGGGTCCAGACTGTACAAAACTAGATTTTATATTTTTTGTACGGAAGGAGTTGGCAAATAAAGGGGTTTTCAAAACAACTCCCCAGCGGGAATTTATTTTGGGTGAGAAAAAGCAGAAGCCTCAAGGCTTTCCAGCCATGGAGCTTCTGCCATATACCTCTGTCTGCCGGTCAAAGGCTTGCATGAAATAAGTCCACAGAGTATGGACTTTTTTGACACTCTGAAGCCTTTGTTATAAGAGGTCATTTTCTCATTACTTTTATCACAGCGGATACAATACACCACTGTAATATCCTATATATTTTTGTTTTTTATTGTCATATTTTACAACACTGCATACCAGCACACCTTCATATGAAAGCCCCTTCTCCTCTATGAAATATGTAATGTTTTGAGGAGGCTGTTTTTCATAAACAATGTATTCATAATCTGTCACAGTATAATCTGTATTTTCTTTCACAGCATATGCTTCAATATCCTTTATGCTTCCCTGCATATATATGTTGTTTTCCATTTTTTGTGTGCTGATGCTGTCTGCCTCTCTTTCCTGCACCACTGTAATGGCAGACATTTCTTTTGGAGAAAGCACAACATCCGTTGTGGCAAATGCAGTAACCACGCTGGCAGGTATCATAATAGAAACAATACCGGCAAATACAGACATTTTTTTAAAATTCATAATGGCCTCAATCCTTTCTCTGATAGAGCTTTTTGCAAAATTGTTGTATACCACAGAGGAATGGGTTTCTATTTCAGCAGAATAAATCAAATTGAAAGCATAGGATTCCTTTTCTTTTTCTCCCAGCAGAGAAAGCACCTGTCTGTCACAAAAAATTTCCATATCTCTGTGAACATATTTATACAAAAGCCATATGCAAGGGTGAAACCAGTTGGTGCATAAAAGGCCTATCAATATCATATTAAAAAATTCATGAAAATATTTGATGTGGATATATTCATGAAGCAATATTTGTTTGGATTCCCTTTTGTGCCAAACAAATTCTGCCGGCAGCAGTATCCCTTGTTTTAAAGTACCATAGGATACAGGTATGGTAATGTCATGGGATGTTTTGATTTCAATTTTTCTGCACAAATTTCTTTTTTCCAGCCAAATTTTGATTTCCTCTTCATATTGGCAAGGCTCTGCTCCCTTGATGATTCCAACACCTTTTTTGTAATCTGTGTAAAAAAATATCCCAACAGCCAAGCAACCCCCCAGCCATATAAAAAATAAAACATATTTTATCATATCTGCATATTGATACACAAAAATACGAAGAGAATCAAAATAAAGCCTATCCAAATCTATTATATATATAATGGTGTCCTCTAAAATATAGTATAAATTAAAGGCACTGAAATTGGATTGAAATTCAATGGGTATAAAAAACCTTATCACTGCCGCTATCCAAAGTATGTCAAAAACAATGTAGGGTACCTTTCCCATTGCATATTTGCGAAATAGAATTGTTACCAAAATCATAAATGTGGCTGATAAATATACTGAGATATAGTCCATTTATTTCACCCCATTATTTTAAGTGGTCTACAAACTTTTTCAATTCTTGTATTTCTTCCTTTGACAACCGCTCCCTGCCTAAAAATGCCTGCAAAAATTCACTTTTGGAGTTGTGAAACAGCTTTTTGATCAAATTAGAAATCCCCTGGCTTTGCACCTCCTGCTTTGAAACAATGGCTTTGCAGACAAAATCCGGTTCCTTTCTTTCAACATAGCCCTTTTTGATACATTTTTTGATGACAGTATAGGTAGTGTTTCTGTTCCAGCCAATTTCCTTTTCCAATATCCTGCACACCTGACTTGCTCTTATTTCTCCTTCCTTCCACAAAACTTCCATTACATTTAATTCTGAATCAAATAACATCATAAATTACCTCTCTCTTACTCCACTTTTCATGACTATTATAATAGTTTTCATTTATTATACATATTTCTACAATATTCGTCAATATTTCTATTCATTTTCTATAAATATTTGTCTTTTCTTTCATATGTCATGTCAATAGCAGGCAAAATGCTATGCTTCAAATATCAAAATGGCATAAATCATACAAAGCTCCCCTTTGACCGGCAGACAGCATAAAAAACAGCCGTGTTTTAGACATAACCGGCTGTTTTTGAGAAAAATAGTATGCTTTTGTGCTTTTGCTATGCTGTAAAAATGGCTTTGCTTTGATATTGTCAATATCATATTTTAAACAGCAAAGCTGCTTTCATTGCCCCAAAGCCTCTGCCACATTCACAAGCTCTTTACGAATGGCAATGTGCTGGGGACAAACGGCTTCACATTTTCCGCATTGTATACATTCTCCTGCTTTCTTTTTGCCGTGGCCGCCAACCAGCCACCCCTCCTGATGCAGTGCCGCCTGTTTGTCTTGATATAGTGTCAAATAGTTCATGGCCGTAAAAGAGCCGGAAATGCCAATATCATTGGGACAGACCTTTGCACAGTAATTGCAGGTGGTACAGGGGATAAGAGGAATGCGGCTGATTTCCTGCTGTGCAGACTGAAGCACCCTTTTTTCTTCTTCTGTCAATGCTCTAAATTCTTTCATATAAGAAATATTGTCCTGCATCTGCTCCAGATTGCTCATGCCGGAAAGCACTGTAATCACCCCTTCCAAATCTGCCGCAAAACGAATTGCCCAAGATGCAATGGATTGGTTTGGCTGTGCCCGCTTCAATATTTTTTGTACAGCTTGGGGAGGATTTGCCAGCATACCGCCCTTGACAGGCTCCATAATAATCACAGGCTTGTCATATTTTCTCGCCATTTCATAACAGCGGCGGGACTGTATGGCAGGATAATCCCAATCTGCATAATTGATTTGCAGCTGCACAAATTCCATCTCCGGATGCTTTATCAATATTTCCTCCAGCTCCTCCGGTGTGGAGTGGAATGAAAAACCAACGTGCTTAATCAATCCCTCTGCTTTTTTCTCCTGCACAAAGCTCCACATATCATAGTCATCAAAAAAGTGTGTACGTCCTTCTCCTAAATTATGCAGTAAATAAAAATCAAAATAGCCTGCTTGTGTTTGTTTTAATGATGTTTCAAACTGGGCAATGGCTTCTTCTCTTGTTTTGCAGTTTATCCATGCCGCATTTTTTGTAGCCAGCTGATAGCTTTCACGGGGATATCGTTCCACCAATGCCTGTCTGATGGCGTCTTCACTGCCTGCATAGGCCCAAGCGGTGTCAAAATAAGTAAAGCCTGCTTCTAAAAACAAATCCACCATTTTTTTCGTTTGTTCTATGTCAATCCCATTCTCCTTTTGAGGCAGACGCATCAATCCAAATCCCAGCTTTTTGATTTCTTCTCCTAAATATGCCATATTTCTTCCTCCATTCTCATTATTTGATTTTGTTGCTTTAATATGAAATAGAAGGCTATGAAACACTGCTTCATCCGGCTCTCTGCTTTTCTCCCCTTCCACAGTCTGTCAAAAGAGCCTTTGCAGGCAACTGCTGCAATGCCCCCATCTTTTTGTTTGCTTTTTTAAAAAACAGCCTCCATCTCTTTGCTTCATTTTTAAAATTCACATTTTCAATACCATATCATTTTTCATATTAACGTAACATATGCCATCATTTCGTTTTATTGCTTTTATGATTTTTTCATATCAAAATTTCCATACAATGTAGCCATGGCAGCATTTTTTTATCCATTGCAAAAATATTCCATATCCTTAGCTTGGTTTCTTTTTCCATTTTATACATTCTTTTCCCGTTTTTATGCAAATAGCCTATCCTCCCATAGCCAAAACAAAGGCATTTTGACTGAAAGTATCAGAAATGCATTCAAAGCATATTTGTGACAACGGTCTGTTTTATGCTTACAGCAGCATTTTTCATATGGGCTTAACACACATCACATTTGTAATGTTTTCTAATCCAAAAGACACCTTTTTTGAAAAAAACAGTCAAAAACCATTATTTTTTTACTACAACAGCCACACGGCCATTTGCTTCTCTCTTACCCCTTATATTGGAAAAAGAAAAAAACCACTGAAAACATATGATTTCAAAAAAGTATTTTCCCAAAAAATAAACTGCCTCTTATCCATACAATCACCTGCATATGTATTACAGACAATTTTATTTGTTTTTTATTGCAGTACTGCTCCGGCATTTTGTATTTACAGAAATACCTTGATATGGCGGTTTTTGCACCACACCATTGCAATACAAATATACACCTAAAAGCACATAAACAGCATCAAAAAAGCATAGCCGCATTTTGTAGTGACAACAAACAGCGCAGACATTTTTGCAGCCCAATCCATTTCTTCCAAAGACATTCTGATACTGCACCGGACATTTTGACCATACTGCCATGAAACTGACATATGGGAGCAGACTGGGCAAAAAGACCCTCATCACTGCATTAAAAACAAACAACATGGATTGCAAAAATTGGAGGATGAAAAAACAGTATGCAGCTGCAAATTTTAATAAAATATACCGTCATTTACATCCGTTTTGGTTTACAAAAGCCATGTCATTGTTTTTTCATCACTGCTTTTTCATTTCTTTCTATTATAAAACCAATTTGATGAAATGTAAAATGCTTTTATGATATAGTCTGCCATTCATATTTTTTATTTCCCACATTTTTCTGCTCAAAAATAAACTGTTTTTTGGTATTTTTATCTCTCAAAATTTATATTTGGGTCTTCCATGCTTTTTCCCTTTTTGCTGTCTTTATATCATGCAGACACAGCCTTTTATTTTCAAAAATACATTCTTTTTTTGTAAAAAAGCCGTCACAACACATCATAAAATGGCTGATTGCATACCCTCATAAAATTGCATATTCTACTGCTTCAGGCTGTATTTTGGGCTGTGCTTTATGTGAAATTTTGTCACATTCACTATATTGATAAAATAGGACATATCTGCTTATAACACATAACATATGAAATCATTTCCATAACACATCCCTTTGTGCAAAAAATATGGTTTTCAAATCAAACAAATATAAAATAATTTCATAGGCTTTTTTTGTTCATTGCTTTTGCATATCCTATTGTATCCTAATCTGCACCCACAAAATCCCATTCCATAAAAAACTGTATCAAAAATATGGTCCGCCATTGACTGTTCTTTTCATTTTTGGCACAAATCCCTTTTTTATCCTTTCCCAAAATTTTCTTGAAGCCTTTCCAAAAACAATTCTGCCGCAGTAGAAAACACTTGATACTTTTTCCAAACAATATTCAATCCTGCCTCCAGCTTTGGCCTTAAGGGCCGAAAACAAAGACTGCTGCTTTTTGATGTGTTTACCAGCTTGTCAATGGATATGGCATAGCCAATGCCCGCCTCTACCATAATTGCCGCATTATACATCAGATTAAATGTTGTCACAATATCCAATCTGTCAAAGTCTTCTCCAAACCATTGTATAAATTCGTTTTTATAGCGTTGCTCCAATATGGCTTGTCGGGAGCAAAGCAATGGCACATTTAACAAATCCTCTTTTTCTATCCATTTTTTTTCTGCCAGGGGGCTGTCCTTTCTCATAATCACACCCCATGTATCTTTGGCAGGAATGTTGATATAATCATATTTTGAAATATCCGCCGGCTGAATCAGTATCCCAAAATCCAGCAGCCCCTTATCCAGTCTTTCTGTCACATATTCAGAATTTCCGCTGTAAATGTGATAATGAATGCCGGGATAGCTTTCACGCAAATCCTTTGCAATGTTTGCAATTAGCTTAATGCCCTCCGTTTCTCCTCCTCCAATATAAATATCTCCTCTGACAGTGTTTTTCATAGCATAAAATTCCGCTTCTGTTTTGTCCACCATGGCGATAATTTCCTCTGCTCTTTTTCTAAAAAGCATACCCTCAGAGGTCAGGGCAACCCTATGACTTTTTCTGATAAGCAGCTTCTTTCCCAGCTCCTCCTCCAGCTCCTTTATTTGTCTGGATAATGTAGGCTGTGTCAAATGCAGAAAATTGGCGGCAGCAGTAATGCTGCCTTCTCTGGCCACAGCTAAAAAATAACGAAGCACTCTGATTTCCACAATATAACCCTCCTTTTGTATTTTATGATTTTGTTGCCTTCATATGAAATAAAAAGTAATGAAACATGGATTGAATCCCCACTTCTCCTTTATAAACCAAAGCAATGGGCTTTTTGAATATACAGCCATAAAGAAGGAGGCACACCCAAGTGCTTTCTCCATTTTGTTATATTTTTCAGCTTCATACCCTATCCTGCCATATTATTTTTCATATTCCATTCACCCATGCCATTATGATAAGCTTTTTTTATTATATATGCTATAAAAATGCCTGTAAAGCATAACATGAAATAAAAACAAAGTATTTGCTATTTTATTTCCTATCCATTACAATCAGTATCACAAGGAGGTGGTGCATATTGCTTAAAGAGGAGTATATATTTAAAATACGCAGAAATCTATCAGACGCCGGCTGTGATGCTTGTTTCATTGAACAGTTTTTACTGCTGGAGCAATGTCATAAAAGAAAACAGCAGTATCAACTGCTGTCCGAATACAGAACCGGCCTTTTAGAGCAGCTGCATCAACAGCAATATAAAATTGACTGCCTCGACTATATGGTTTATACCATGCATAAAGAAGATAAAAAAGAAACGGAGGATTTTAAAAATGGAGCAAACATTACATCTCACAGAACAATGGGACAAAACATTTCCAAAAAGTGATAAAGTCAACCATAAAAAAATAACATTTCACAATCGTTATGGTATTACTCTGGCGGCTGACATTTATGAGCCTAAAAATAAAAAGGGAAAGCTTCCTGCCATTGCTGTCAGCGGTCCCTTTGGGGCAGTAAAGGAACAATCTGCCGGTATTTATGCCCAAACTATGGCAGAAAGGGGATTTTTTTCTATGGCATTTGACCCCTCCTTTACAGGAGAAAGCGGAGGCACCCCCAGATATGTGGCTTCTCCGGATATCAATACAGAGGATTTTCAAGCAGCCGTTGATTTTCTTTCTTTGCAGCCCAATGTGGACCCGGAAAAAATTGGCATCATAGGCATTTGCGGCTGGGGCGGCATGGCTTTAAACGCCGCTGCCATTGATACCCGTATCAAAGCCACAGTTACTTCCACAATGTATGATATGACCCGTGTCAATGCAAAGGGATATTTTGATGAGGAGGATTCTCCCCAAGCCCGCCACGAAAAACGCAAGGCCCTCAATGCCCAAAGAATTGCAGACTATCAAAATGGCAGCTATGCCCTTGCAGGAGGCGTTGCAGAAAGTATACCGGAGGATGCACCCTTTTTTGTAAAGGATTATTATGACTATTATAAAACAGACAGAGGCTATCATAAACGCTCTCTCAACTCCAATGGCGGCTGGAATGTAACCTCAGCTCTCTCCTTTTTGAATATGCCCATATTGCAGTACGCCCAGGAAATTGAAAGCGCAGTGCTGCTCATTCATGGCCAAAAGGCTCACTCCTGCTATTTCAGTCAGGATGCCTATGCTATGCTAAAAGGGGATAATAAAGAGCTGATGCTGATTGCAGATGCAGTGCATACCGATTTATATGACCAAATGGATATCATTCCCTTTGATAAAATGACAGCGTTTTTTCAAAAATTTTTATCATAAAAAAAATAAAAGCAGTTGGCAGTACAGTCATTTTTTCAAAAACAGCAATAAAAAAAGCTTTATTTGACACAAAGGCTGCCCCATATATCCATTCTGGAATATAGCATCCTTTCCCAGAATATCAAATAAAATGCTGTTTCATTTAAAAAAAAAACAGCCCTTCCTATTTCGGCTGTGAAAAAAATTTTTTCATGGCCGATTTTTGAATGCTGCTTCATTGCTGATACCATTGTTCGCTTTATTTTTGGCATATCTGCCCCAGAAAATATTCACAGTATAAAACAGCCTTCAGCACTTTTTTGATATTTCCCCTGTTTTACAACAGTTATCAGTGGTTTTATTACAATCATTTTTCCATGCCATTTATAAAAATCCTTTTTTATAAAACGGTATTGTCATATAATCCTGCAAAATTGTTTTTTTTCATAGCTTTTTCACTGCAAATGCTTTTGGGAAAAAAACAGCTTTCTCCATCGCTTTTAAAAAATAGCTTCCCATATTGTTATATACTGCCACTAAAATATTGTGGCAGTATATAAAAACATCATGATTGATAAAGGAGTGTTATACCATTGAAAAAACATACTCTGTTGATATTAGCCGTGGGTGTATTCAGCATTTTAAATACAGAAATGGGGGTTGTGGGCATTCTTCCCGCCATCTCACAGCAATATCATGTAAGCCTGACCACTGCCGGTCTTTTGGTAAGCCTTTTTGCACTTGCCATTGCCCTTTCCGGCCCCATATTGCCCATGCTGTTTTCTCGGTTTGAAAGAAAAAAGATAATGGTATTTGTGCTGGGCCTATTTACTGTGGGAAATGCAGTAGGCGCATTTGCACCAAATTTTGCCACACTTTTGATTTCCAGAGTGATACCTGCATTTTTTCATCCTGTTTATGTATCCTTTTCACTGGCGGCGGCTTCTGATTTTGCAAAACAAAAATCCCAAATACCAAAGGCAGTGTCCAATGTAATGATAGGCGTATCCACCGGAATGGTGCTGGGTGCGCCGGTGGCCGGTTTTATAGCAAGCCAGCTTCATTTGCGTATCAGTTTTTTGTTTTTTGCGGCAGTCAATTTCATTTCTCTCATTGCCACAATATTATTGATACCCAAATTCCCCAAAACAGAAAAAATTTCTTATGGAACACAAATTGGCATTTTAAAACAAAAAAAGCTCTGGCTTGCATTGATTGGCGTAATGCTGTTAAATGGCTCCATATTTGGGGTATATAGCTATGTTTCCAGCTATCTGGGAGATGCTTTAGGCCTTGGGGCAAAAACAGCCGGCATAGTGCTTTTTGTCTACGGCATGATGAATATTGTGGGAAATGCCATTGCAGGAAAGGGGCTTTCCATCAGTCCAAACCCTTTTATATGTATTCAGCCTGTGGTGATTGGCTGTATTTATATTTTGCTGCTGTTGACAGGAGGTGCTGTCATTTCTGCTGTGCCATTGATATTTTTATGGGGTATCTCAGCAGGCATGGTTGCAAATACCATACAATATTGGGTGACCTCTGCCGCCTTTGGCGCACCGGAATTTGCAAATGGTCTTTATCTGACAGCGGCAAATCTGGGTGTATCTGCGGCAACTCCCTTTTGTGGATTGTTCATCACACAAATGGGTATACAAGCTGCTCCCCTTGGAGGAATGGTTTTGGTCCTTTTCAGTGCCGTATGCATTGCCCTAAAAGCTTGCACAGCTCATAAAAAGAATCAAAAACATTATCAGCCGGTACAATAATACTTTCTGCTGTTTTATATCTAAAACAATGTAAAAAAGAAATCCATATACCAATCCCTTATCTTTTTCAATATGATTTTCTTTTTCAATACTTCACAGCAGTCAAACCGGCCCAAACTAATACAAAATGCTTTTATTGTATACATTGCCATGTTGAAACAGCACTGAATTGTTTTTCCCCTTTCATACACAACATTTGTTTTTTTATCATAAATACACGATTTCTTTTTTCAAAAATAGTGAGGCTGCTGCAAAATATCCCCCCAAAATCATAGTATACAAAAACCGGTTAAATTCCACTCAAAAAACAGCCGGTTTTATATGATTTACAAGCTTTCCTTGTGCAGGCTGCTGCTGCAATTTCATTTTGTGACAGCCCCACCTTGCTCTTGCTTTGCAATAACATTGCCTTTTCAGTATACGATTATTTGATTGCTTACTTTTAAAAATTTCTTTTTTTAATGTGTTATTTTTTATGTTATCCCTTTATGCATCCTTCTCTTTTGCCCATTGCTCCATAATCTGCACCGCTCTTCTGATTACTTTTTCTTTCAATGCCATATTTTTGGATGTGATATCAGAAGTATTCTCTTCCGGTTCAATGCCAAAAGAGGTACATTCTGACATAACTCTTTTCATTGTTTCTTCCGGATTTCTATAATATTCACTGCCTCTAATACGAATAAATCTCCAGCCAAGTCGTTCTAAAATAGCCTGTCTTTCCATATCCTCTCGTATCTTATCTTCTCCTGCATGATACAATTCTCCATCACATTCAATGGCAATTTTTTTATTGCCGCAAACTGCTACCATATCAATACGATAGGCCCCTACTGCCCATTGCTGTATGATATGGTATCCATTTTTTACCAGTGTACTTGCAACAGAAATTTCAAAGGGAGAATCTGCTGCTGACTCTATTTTCTTTATTTGCTCTTGAAAATGATTTGGATTTGCAACATACTCTATCAAATCTTTTCTTAAATCTCCCGGCTTCAAATCATTATTCACATCTAAAGAATGCACGACCCATACTTGATTTTTTGCTCTGCTCATTGCTACATTATATCTTTGTTTGATAGCGTTATTGGCGCCAAAACCACGCATCATCAATGGCCCTTCTCCCTCATTGCTGTCTACAAGAGATATAAAAATAACATCTCTTTCATCTCCTTGAAAAAGAGAAGCATCACCACACAATATATTTCTTTGATGGTATAATTTAGGGTTTATTTTTTCAAGAGCATATCTTTCAATCAAATCTGCTTGTGGCTTTGCCAATAAAGAAATTGCACCAAATGTCATGTTTTCATATTCCGGCTGTTCCATACAAGCCAACATAAGCGCAACAATATTTTTTGCTTCTTCTTCATTTCTTTTATAGTCATCTCTTTTACCATTTACTCTATAAGAAATGGTTGCCGGTTTTACACTCACCCCACTATCCTCTCGTAATGGCTTAATTTTGTAATCATAGGATAAGCGATTGCTGTAACCTATAATATCCGGTACACATCTAAAATGCTCCTTTAACATCAATGTTTTAAACATAATGGCTGCAATATCATACAAAGAAGAATTACCATCATAAAGAGATGCGTTGGGAATTTTTCCTTTCAAATACATATTGATTAAATGGTCCATTTTGTCAATTTCTATTCCAATATTAGAAGGGCTTACCTGTTCATTATCTCCTACAATAATCACCTTTTTTGCAAGATATAATATGGCTAAAGCTGATATATCTGCCTGGCTTGCTTCGTCAATAATCACAATATCAAACTTATTTTCTTTAGGGTCCAAGTTTTCCAGTGCCTGACTAATAGACATAATCCATGCCGGTACAGATTTTTGACATTTTGCCATCAATTTCTGTGCCTCTCTTCTTCGTTTTGGTGCTCTTTTGCCAGTGCCTTTTCCTATTTTTTTTACTGTTTCCTTCCACATTTTCAAATTTTGTTGTTGCGTTTCATCCTTTTCTATATTTTGTAAAAGAGCATACCATGCTTTCTTTTCCGCCAGCCTTGCCGTTACTTTTTGCAATTCCTCACTGAAGGAAAGTACTTTTTTTTGTAATTCCTCAAAAGGTTGTTTTGTAATATCTTCTATTATAAAATATAATTGTTTCCACTTCCAAGCACTTTCAATATCCTTAGGCAGCTCTGAAAGACCATGTATTCCCATACGTTTTTGTATGGCTTCTGACCATTGTGGTGCATCAGATGCAATTTGTTCCAATAATGCATATCTTTTATTATATTCTGCATTTTTATCATATACTATATTTAATAAATCATATTCCCTTTGATAGGTTTCTATGTCTTCCTTTTCCATAGCCATCATCAAATTTTTACAAATGACAGACTCCATTTTTGATTTTAATATTATCATGGTTTCATTCAGCTTTGTTTTATAAAAAGGTAATTGTATTCCCATGATTTCTGCAATAGACACATATTTTGATAAAAATTGATATATAAAATCTATATCTGCTTTTATTTGTTTTGTAGCAGACATATCATCATTTATCTGTAAACAATTTGAAGAAAATCCACATTCCAAAAAAAGAGTTTGTAATGGTTTATAAATTGCATCATACCAATTCAAACATTCTTCTATCTGCTTTGCTATTGTGATTCCTTCTCGTTCCGGTTCTTTTCCTAAAGAAGCATAGGAAATGCCTTCTTTATTTTCAATCAATGCATTCCAAAATTCTTTTATTTCATTTCTTAAAAGTATCAATTTCATATATGTCACTAAAATTTCACAATCCTCTGCACCAGAAAGAGGTTGTTGATTGATTCTCACTCTATTATATAGTTCCTTCCAGTCTTTATGCAGTGTAAAAGTAATAAAACCATTTATTTTTTTGCCTTTAGCAAAAAATTCTTTCATTTCTTCTATTGCTTGCATATTTTTTTCTGAAATATCTTCCATTTCTACATTTATTGTTTTTCCTACAATCTTTGGCATTGCATCATTTGAAAATATATATGCTTCTTTTATCTTTTCTGCAAAATTTTTCCATGCTATTTTATATCCATTTTCTTCTTTTCCTGCTAAAATAGCATCTATTTGCCACTGTAAAAAATCTTTTCTTTCATTTTGTTCACAAAATTTTTTTAATTCTATGAGTTTATGTTGATTTAAATTAACATAAAGTGGATTTTCTTTTATGGTAACAAAATTGTTTTCTAAATCAATAACAATTCTATTTTCTGTTACTTCTTTTTGTAATTGTACGATTTTTTTGGATGCTTCTTTTCTCTTTTCAAGTATCTCAACAAATTCTTCTGGATTTAAAATCATATCCGGAGCTGGTAAATCATGTTGTAATTCAAATTCTTCCTCTTGTGAAATACTTCCATTTGTTTCATACAAAAATTTTAACTCCTCCATGGACAAAGGAAGCGGTTTGTATAATTTTACTTCTCCTGGTAAATAACATAATGTTTTTTCATTCTCTTTTACAAATTTTGCCGCTTCTATGACATGATAGCTTTCTCCTGCAATCACAATAGATTCATATTCTTTTTGCTGCATACTATAAATACGATTTCTTGTATGTTCTAATTCTTTTAATATGGTCTGTCTTTGCACCTCATATTTTTTCACTTCCTGTAATATTTCTTCCGGTGTATGATAAGAAACATATTCTGTAATACTGTCAATAGATTGTTCCATATCTGTGTTATTCTCTTCCAAAAGAGAAACACATAAACTTTGCAGCTCTGGAACTACTTTTTCTTTCACCACAGAAAGTGCTTTTTTCGTTTGACTTGTAACCAAAATATTTTTTCCCTGTGCTAAAAAATGTCCCATCAAATTTGCTATTGTATGGGTTTTTCCTGTACCGGGAGGCCCCTGTACAACAACTGCATTATATTTTTCAATATTTTTTGCAATTTCCAACTGCTCTTTATTGGCATCCTTTGATAATAAAATATCCTTGTCCTCTCCTCTTGCCAAAGAAAGCTCTTCTCTTAAGTCTATTTTTTCCTCCTGTTTTGGTTTATCCTCTTTCCCGGTCAAAAAATTTAGCAAAGGACCTTCTATTTTTTGATTTTCTTCTATTTCTTTTATGGTCAAATCTAACGAACGCAATACACCACTTATTTTTTCCCGAACAAATAAAACGGGATTACAATAAACAACAATTTCATCCTTTTCATTTGCTTTTTCTTTTTCATTTTCTAAATATCTGCTATAAGAATCTAAACTATGTGTAAAGCCTTTTAGAAATTGATGGGTATTTTCTTCTAAAGGGTGATATAAATTTTCTTCCAATTCTTTTTGTGCTGTTTTCACCGCTTCAGAATTAATATTTCTATTTTTCATTCCCTGTAAAAATGTTATATTCAATTCTGAATTCTTTTCTGAATCTTTTACAATAATAATATTTTCCTCAGCGTTAAATTCTATAAAAGCTTTTTTCAATAAAACAGGATAAAATACAGTATTATCTTTCTTATCCTCTAATATTCCCTCTCCTATCATCAACTCTATTCTTTCAGAATCCCTCCTCAATTCTTCATAATATTTTCTTAATGCGATAAAAATGTTGTTTATTTTTTCAATATTTTTTTGTTCTGCTCTCCATTGTTCTCGTCCTTTTTGCCAATGATAACATTCTCTTAATCTTGTGATATCTTCTCCTAGCTTTACTTCCTTTTTTATTCCATTTTCCTCTCGTATTATGGATTCTTTCCAATTTCATTCATGGTCAGGATTTTTCCAATCTCCTAGAACCCACTCGGTCAAAGAAAGAGGTATTTCGGGACAAGGAATCATTTCTGCTTTTTTAATTTGCAATATAACAGAATTTTCTTCCTCCATATCCTTTAGAATGCCTTCCTTTTCTAAATAAGGACACATGATATATTCATTATTTTTTGGAATTTCTTTCAAAAATTGAAACCATTCTTCCCGTTTTATATTTGTCTTAATATGAAATCTTTGGGTATAGACTCCCTTTAAATATTGAAATAAATTCATTGCTGTTTCTGCGTAATTCAACAAAACACACCACATTTCTATAAATTTTTTATCCATTATTTTTTATTTATCATAATACAAAATTTGACATGGTGCAATACCATTGTTCACAAAACGCAGAGTGATTTATTGTATTAAGTGAACTTTTTTCATAATTTATCATTTTTTGGCTTGCAATAAATACAAAATAATTCCTTTTTTGATTGCAATCAGAAAAAAAGGCTATCCTTTCCATGCTTTTCAATCTCCTTTTCTACTGCAAATTTTTTTAAAAATTTGTAATATACCTTTGGTATAACAAAGCCAAAAAATATGACTCAATTTAAAAGAAAAATAGAGCTATTTTTTCTTTCCATCACAAAAACCCCCGAAGGCCTGGGCCTTCGGGGGTTTTTCCGCTTGGACACAAATTATCTATATAGATAAATTAATTTTTCATTATTCAATGATTTCTGTAACAGAACCAGCACCTACTGTTCTACCACCTTCACGGATAGCAAAACGAAGACCAGGAGCCATAGCTACCTTTGTAATCAAATCAATTGTCATTTCAACGTTGTCGCCAGGCATGCACATTTCTGTACCTTCTGGCAGGCCGATAACGCCTGTAACGTCTGTTGTTCTGAAATAGAACTGTGGTCTGTAATTGTTGAAAAATGGTGTATGACGTCCACCTTCTTCTTTGCTCAATACATAAACCTGTGCTTTAAATTTGTGGTGAGGTGTGATAGAACCTGGTTTTGCAAGAACCTGTCCTCTTTCAATTTCGTTTCTTTGTACACCACGAAGCAATACACCAATGTTATCGCCGGCTTCAGCTTGGTCAAGAAGCTTTCTAAACATTTCAACACCGGTTACAACAACTTTTCTAATTTCTTCTGTCAAACCAACGATTTCAACTTCATCCTGTACTTTTACAACGCCGCTTTCCACTCTACCTGTGGCAACTGTACCACGTCCTGTAATGGAGAATACGTCTTCTACTGGCATCAAGAAAGGCTTGTCTGTGTCACGTTCTGGCTCAGGAATGTAAGCTTCGATTTCATTGAACAATTCAATGATTTTGTCACCCCATTCTCCGGATGGGTCTTGCAATGCCTGGTATGCAGAACCTCTGATAATAGGCAGGTCATCGCCGGGGAATTCATATTCGGAAAGCAATTCTCTGATTTCCATTTCAACCAAGTCAAGCAATTCTTCGTCATCTACCATGTCACATTTGTTCATAAATACAACAATGTAAGGCACGCCTACCTGACGGGAAAGCAAAATATGCTCTCTTGTCTGCGCCATAGGACCGTCTGTTGCAGCCACAACAAGGATAGCACCATCCATCTGTGCAGCACCTGTAATCATGTTTTTAACATAGTCAGCGTGTCCTGGGCAGTCAACGTGTGCATAGTGTCTGTTAGGTGTTTCATATTCCACATGAGCGGTAGAAATTGTGATACCACGTTCTCTTTCTTCTGGAGCTTTGTCGATATTTTCAAATGCTACTGCCTCACCAATGTTATATCTTTCATGAAGTGTTTTTGTGATTGCAGCTGTCAATGTTGTTTTGCCATGGTCAACGTGACCAATGGTACCAATATTCATATGTGGTTTGGTTCTTTCAAATTTTTGTTTAGCCATTTTAAAATATCCTCCTTTAAATTGTTTCAGAATATCAAATCTGTTTTCTTTGTTCTATATCGTTTCCATTATATAGAATATAGCCGTTTTTTGCAAGTAAATATTCTATTTTTACTATATTTTCTGCCAAAAAATTATGCCTCTGTTTTTCTGCCTTCCAATACTTTGTCTTGAACAGATTTAGGGCAAGGCTCATAGTGGTCCACTTCCATTACATAGGTGCCACGTCCCTGAGATTTGGAACGAAGGTCTGTGGAATAACCAAACATTTCAGCCAGTGGTACATAGGAATGAATTACCTGCACACCGCTTCTTGCTTCCATGCCTTCAATTCTGCCACGGCGGGAGTTGATGTCACCAATGACATCTCCCATGTAATCCTCTGGTACAGATACAGTTACCTTCATAATAGGCTCTAACAGTACCGCATCACCTTTTCTCATAGCTTCTTTAAACGCCATGGAGCCGGCAACTTGATAAGCCATTTCAGAGGAGTCTACATCATGGTAGGAACCGTCATATACCTCTGCTTTTACGCCCAATACAGGGTATCCGCCCAATATGCCGCTTTGCATTGCCTCTTGAATTCCTTTGTCAATAGCTGGAATGTATTCCTTTGGAATAGAACCACCCACTGTGCTGTTTACAAATTCATAGTTGTTTTCCGCATCTGTGCCGATTGGATAAAATCTCACTTTACAGTGACCATACTGACCACGGCCACCGGACTGACGTACAAATTTACCCTCCACATCCACAGCCTTGCGGAATGTTTCTTTATAGGAAACCTGTGGGGCACCAACATTTGCTTCTACTTTAAATTCTCTCAAAAGACGGTCAACAATGATTTCCAAATGAAGCTCACCCATACCGGCAATGATGGTGTCGCCTGTGTCTTGGTTTGTATATGTTTTAAATGTTGGGTCTTCTTCTGCCAGTTTTGCTAAAGCAATACCCATTTTATCTCTGCCTGCTTTTGTTTTTGGCTCAATGGCAACCTCAATAACAGGCTCTGGGAATACCATGGATTCCAATATAACTTCATGGTCTTCATCGCAAATGGTATCGCCTGTTGTTGTCAGCTTAAATCCAACTGCTGCCGCAATGTCGCCGGCATATACCTTGTCAATTTCTTCTCTGTGGTTTGCGTGCATCTGCAAAATGCGTCCAACACGTTCTTTTTTACCCTTTGTAGAGTTGTAAACATATGTGCCGGAGTTTAATGTGCCGGAGTACACACGGAAGAATGCCAGTTTTCCAACAAATGGGTCATTCATAATTTTGAATGCCAATGCAGAAAATGGTTCTTCGTCAGAAGAATGTCTTTCAATTTCTTCTCCTGTATCAGGGTCAACGCCTTTGATAGCAGGAATGTCAATTGGTGCTGGCATATAGTCAATTACGCCGTCCAATAATTTTTGAACACCCTTGTTTCTGTATGCAGAACCGCAGAATACAGGAATCAGCTCACAGTTGATACAAGCCTTTCTCATGGCCTCCTTCAATTCTTCCTCTGTAAGGTCTTCTCCCTCCAGATATTTGTCCATCAATGCTTCATCTGTTTCTGCAATGGCCTCTACCATCATTTGACGATATTCTTCTGCTTTATCCTTCATATCCGCTGGGATTTCTTCTTCATCCACTTCTTTTCCCAAATCATCCTCGTATATGAATGCTTTCATTTTAATCAAATCGATAACGCCCACAAAGTCACTTTCTGCACCAATAGGCAAATACATTGCAACAGGTGTGCAGCCAAGTCTGTCACGCATCATTTGCAATACATTATAAAAATCTGCACCCATAATGTCCATTTTGTTTACAAATGCCATTCTTGGTACATTGTAGTTGTCAGCCTGTCTCCAAACAGTTTCAGACTGTGGCTCAACGCCGCCCTTTGCACAAAATACGCAGACTGCGCCGTCCAATACACGCAAGGAACGCTCAACCTCTACTGTAAAGTCAACGTGTCCCGGTGTGTCAATGATATTGATTCTGTTTTCATTCCACTGACAAGTGGTTGCAGCGGATGTGATTGTAATACCTCTTTCCTGTTCCTGCTCCATCCAGTCCATGGTGGCAGTACCTTCATGGGTATCACCAATTTTATAGTTACGTCCTGTGTAGAACAAAATACGTTCTGTAAGAGTTGTCTTACCGGCGTCAATGTGTGCCATGATACCGATATTTCTGGTTTTAGCAAGTGGAAACGCTCTGTTTGCCACGCTGAACTCCTCCTTTTTCGTATACATATGGATGCTGCCAAAGCACTGCAAAAAAGAAAGCTCTTTTACACAGTGTCTGCAAAATCCTTCTGCCTGATTTTAAACAATTACCATTTGTAATGGGAGAATGCCTTGTTGGCTTCTGCCATTTTGTGTGTTTCGTCTTTTTTCTTCACAGCACCGCCGGCATTGTTCAATGCGTCCATGATTTCTCCGGCAAGACGGTCCACCATTGTTTTTTCGCCGCGTTTTCTGCTGTAAATGGTCAGCCAGCGAAGTCCCAGTGTTCTTCTTCTTTCCGGTCTGATATCCATAGGCACCTGATAGGTGGCACCGCCCACACGGCGTGCTTTTACTTCTAATACAGGCATAATGTTGTTTAATGCTTCTTCAAAGGCTTCCAAAGGCTCTTTTCCTGTTTTTTCTGCTACCTTTTCGAATGCACCATAAACAATTTTTTCAGCAACACCCTTTTTGCCGTCCAGCATAATGCTGTTAATCAGCTTTGTTACCAGCTTGCTGTTGTACAAAGGGTCTGCTAAAACCTCTCTTTTTGCAACATGTCCTTTTCTTGGCACGATTCTTCCCTCCTTAATGAATAAAACCTATTCTCGGTACTTCACGGGGCATTGCCCTCGTGTTGTCATGCCTTCATACGTCATCTTTTATATCTAAGCAATTTGCAGATGGTATTGATTTTGTATAAGGCATTTCTTTTTCATTTATGACCTTTTTTCTCTCACTGCCTTTGCAGCAAAAAAAGCCAAATGGCTTTCACCTTTGGGTGAAAAATAATCTATGATTTTTTTACTTTTTCGCTTTTGGACGTTTCGCACCATATTTGGAACGTGCCTGCATTCTGTTTGCAACGCCTGCAGTATCCAGTGTACCTCTGACAATGTGATAACGCACACCGGGCAAGTCCTTTACTCTTCCGCCTCTGATTAAAACAACGCTGTGCTCTTGCAGATTGTGGCCTTCTCCTGGAATATAAGCTGTTACTTCAATGCCGTTTGATAGACGCACTCTGGCGATTTTTCTAAGGGCTGAATTAGGCTTCTTAGGTGTAGAAGTCTTTACTGCTGTACAAACGCCACGTCTTTGAGGAGAAGAAATATCTGTTGTTTTTTTCTTTAAAGAGTTCAACCCCTTCTGCAAAGCGGGAGCAGTAGATTTTTTCTCAACAGTCTGTCTGCCCTTTCTTACTAACTGATTAAATGTTGGCATTTTGTTGCACCTCCTTACAAAATAAATACATTCTGCCATTGCATTCACATTTTCATCAAATGTCTGTTGAAAAAAGGCATTAAAAAAAGCCTTATTTCAAGACACTGCCACATTTTATCATTCTTTTCCCAAAAAGTCAAGAATTTTATTTTTAAATTTTTTTCTTTTCAAAAATAATATTTCTCTTTTCTTTTATTTAGTACTCTACAAATATATACAAAATATAACATTATTTTTTGTTATATTGATAGATTGATTGTTATTTTGTTTTCGGTGTTTTGAACGATTTCAATAGTCTATTTTGCAAAATAATAGCTTATTACATTATTTTTTAAGAAGAATATCTTTAGATAAAAAACATTTTTTCCAAAAAAGCAGTGTTTTTTATTTCTTTCATTATAATTTTTACAATGTAGCCTTTCATCTTCACATTTGCTTTTGAAAATGATAATGCTCAATTTCGCTCAACTATCAATGAATAGGAAGGATTGCAAAAATAAAATTCGGAATTAAATAAAAATCCTTTCTGCATCAAAAGCCTAAATAACCAAAAGCTCTATATGATTGAAAATTACAAAGAAGCTTATACTGAAAAAATTATGGAATTACAATCATGGTCCATCCAAAAATGAAAAGAACACAATTACAGATAGAAGCCATTCAAAACTTTCCATGGCAGCGAAGAAATGCTGTTAAAAGCTTCCAGTAAATCTACTGTTTTTTAGGGTTGCAATCCATTTAATCCATACAGCAATCAAACAACAGCAAAATTCATTATGGAATTTAGAGCAAATGGCATACAGTCTAATTGGTTTGATGACTTTTTTTGTAGCTGCTTGCTCTTCTCCATTTAAGGCTATAAGCACTGAAGGTCATGTGGAATATAAAAAAATATAATATGTGGAACATACCCCCGAGCCAGAAGGATAATATGGTTTTTATATAAAATTTTCAAAATATAAACAAGGTGAATATCCTGCATATTACATTTCAGCAGGCTCTATGATAATAGATTGAAAATCAAATAGCTATATAGCGGATATTACAAAATATGGATATACTGGTTTTCCTATTAGTCCAACTGTTATTGTTGATGGTAGCTTAAGTATTTCTTTTTCTAGTGGTGTTGATGTATTAGATTCTCATAGATGTCATAGAAAAATAAAAATTTGCTGTCTATATTTTGTATCCATTCAAATTTTAATTCATTTAGAAAGTCCCTCCATTTTTAAGTGAGAGATTTTTTAATTTGATTCTGTAAAAATGCAAGCTTCTATAAAATAACAACACTTATCAAATATTAGAAACAAAATACTACAAAAAACAAAATGCATTATAAAGATTATAGAACTATCAAAATCATAAACATGATTGATATTCTTTATTCTTTTTTATTTTTATTGATTGCTCTCACAATGGCACCAGTACACATAATCATCACTGTAACTAATATAGAAACAGCAGAAGTAATAGAATCCACTGCAACAAAACTGCCTAAATTCACAGACAAAAACAGAATTACATAATACACCACAATACTGAACAAAAAATATAAAATAATATTCAAACCAGTCTATCCTTTCTTCTCATTTTTTTGTTTCTACTTTCCTTTCATACCGCTTTCCCTATGTCAATAACAATGTGGTATTCCTTTCCAAATCCATATTTCCCTGCCGTCTGACTGCCAAACACCATTTTGCCGCTTTTTGACTGGACAAAATCATCCATTCTAAAAAAACAATATTTAAAAAAAAGCCATAGAACTGTCAAAATCATAAACATCATTCATATTTTTTATTCTTTATGGATTGCTTTTATTAATTGCTTCAATGATTGCATAGGTACAAACCACAACCACTGTAGACAATACAGTAATGGCACAAACAACAGGGCCGGAACCATAAAAACCCTCTCCAAAAAGGCTATCTAGGTTTATACATAAAAGCATTATAATAAAAAATGTAATCCCACGCAGCAAAAAATATTTCAAAATAGTAATCATAATATGCCTCCTGTCCCTTCCACAGCCTTTTTCATTTTTCATAAAATAAAGAGACACCCTTTGGGTATCTCTCTATTTTTGTTTCCTATCACATCATGTTATTATATAAGCTGTCATCATACTCATCGTCATAGTTTTCCACTTCAATGTCAATGCTGCGGTATCTCTGCATACCGGTGCCGGCAGGAATCAGTTTACCAATGATAACATTTTCTTTCAAACCAATAAGAGGGTCAATTTTTCCTTTGATGGCTGCCTCTGTCAGCACCCTTGTGGTTTCTTGGAAGGAAGCGGCAGACAGGAAGGAATCTGTTGCAAGAGAAGCCTTTGTAATACCCAAAAGCACTCTGTAACCCTTTGCCGGTTCTTTTCCTTCTTCCTCCATTTTGGCATTGGTGTTTTCAAATGCCAGCCAATCCACAAGACTGCCGGGCAAAAAGTCTGTATCTCCGTTTTCTTCAATTTTCACTCTTTTGAGCATTTGACGCACAATGACTTCAATGTGCTTGTCATTGATTTCCACACCCTGCAAACGGTATACCCTTTGCACTTCTTGTATCATATAATCCTGTACGCCGCGAATGCCCTTTATTTTCAGTATGTCATGGGGATTGACGCTGCCCTCTGTAATTTCATCCCCTGCTTCTACTGTATCTCCATCATACACTTTGATACGAGAACCATATGGTATCAAATAGTCCTTTGTTTCTCCTGTTTCCGGATTTGTGACAATCACTTCTCTTTTCTTTTTGGTGTCACTGATGGTCACATTTCCTCCAAATTCGGATATAATGGCAAGACCCTTTGGCTTTCTGGCTTCAAAAAGCTCTTCCACACGGGGCAGACCCTGTGTGATGTCATCTCCGGCAATACCGCCTGTATGGAATGTTCTCATGGTAAGCTGTGTACCCGGCTCTCCAATGGACTGTGCCGCAATGATACCCACAGATTCGCCAATTCTGACAAATCTTCCGCTGGCCATGTTGGCGCCATAGCATTTGGAACAAATACCGATTTCACAACGGCAGGTCAATACCGTTCTGATATAAACCCTTTTCACACCAGCTTTTTCCACCTTTTCCGCTTGGTCAGGCGTTACCATGGTATCCCTTGGCACAATGATTTCTCCTGTTTCAGGATGAACAATGTCCAATATAGACCAGCGGCCTCTGATTCTGTCCTGCAGGCTTTCAATCACTTCATTGCCATCCATAAATGCAGATACCCATAATCCCGGCGTGTTTTCTCCCTGGTCGCTGCAGCATTCCCATTCTCTTATGATAATATCCTGAGAAACGTCTACCAAACGACGGGTCAAATAGCCGGAATCGGCTGTTCTCAGCGCTGTGTCTGTCAAGCCCTTTCTGGCACCATGGGCAGAAATAAAATACTCCAATACAGAAAGACCTTCACGGAAATTGGATTTGATGGGCAGCTCTATGATACCGCCGGAAGGGTTTGCCATCAATCCACGCATACCTGCCAGCTGTTTAATCTGGCTGTTGGAACCACGGGCACCGGAGTCTGCCATCATGAATATGTTGTTGTATTTTCCAAGTCC
This sequence comes from uncultured Clostridia bacterium, assembly GCA_944384265.1. Classification (GTDB taxonomy): domain Bacteria; phylum Bacillota; class Clostridia; order Lachnospirales; family Anaerotignaceae; genus Coprocola. Next base: position 35,944 of record CALWSR010000015.1, on the reverse strand, counting down.
TGCCAGCAAAGCGTCTGTAATTTTGTCGTTGGCAATGTTCCATGCTTCAATAACTTTGTTGTGTCTTTCTTCGTCTGTCATCAAACCACGTCTAAATTTTTTGGTGATTTCCTCCACCTTGCCTTCTGCCTCTGCCAAATATTCAACCTTTTCAGGCGGGATTTCCATGTCAGATACAGAAACCGTCAGTGCTGCTCTGGTGGAAAATTTGTAGCCCAATGCTTTGATTCTGTCCAGCACTTCTGCAGTCTGGGTAGAGCCGCAGCGGTTGATGCATCTGTTTATAATTTTGCCAATGTCTTTCTTTTTCACCAGTGAATGGATTTCATACTGGAATTTTTCTTCTTCCTTTGTTCTGTCCACATAGCCCAGATTTTGGGGAATGGCTTCGTTGAATATAATGCGTCCTACTGTGGTATCCACCAAGCGGGATTCCTCCACGCCGTCAAATTCCATGGTTCGTCTGACTTTGATTTTGGCATGGAGTGTAATCACATGGTTGTCATAGGCAAGTATGGCTTCCTTTTCATCTTTAAAGACCTTTCCTTCTCCCATTTCCCCATCTTTTTCCAGCGTCAGATAATACATACCCAGTATCATGTCCTGAGAAGGCACTGTCACAGGGCCTCCGTCAGAAGGCTTCAAAAGGTTGTTGGGAGATAATAAAAGGAAACGGCATTCTGCCTGTGCCTCCACAGAAAGAGGTACATGGACAGCCATTTGGTCGCCGTCAAAGTCCGCATTGTATGCAGTACATACAAGTGGATGAAGCTTTATGGCTCTACCCTCTACCAATACAGGCTCAAATGCCTGAATACCCAGTCTGTGCAGTGTTGGCGCCCTGTTGAGCATAACAGGATGCTCTTTAATCACATCCTCCAAAATGTCCCAAACCTCTGTCTGCAAGCGTTCCACCATTCTTTTGGCTGATTTGATGTTGTGTGCCAAACCATCCTCCACCAGCTTTTTCATAACAAAGGGCTTGAACAATTCAATGGCCATTTCTTTTGGCAATCCGCACTGATAAATTTTCAGTTCAGGGCCTACTACAATTACAGAACGTCCGGAATAATCCACACGTTTTCCCAGCAGATTTTGACGGAAACGGCCCTGTTTTCCTTTGAGCATATCAGAAAGCGATTTTAGAGGTCTGTTTCCCGGGCCTGTCACAGGTCTGCCTCTTCTGCCGTTGTCAATGAGTGCATCCACTGCTTCCTGCAGCATTCTTTTTTCATTTCTGACAATAATGTCAGGCGCACCCAAATCCAGCAGTCTTTTCAAACGATTGTTTCTGTTAATCACACGTCTGTAAAGGTCGTTCAAATCACTTGTGGCAAAACGGCCGCCGTCTAGCTGTACCATAGGACGAATATCAGGCGGAATGACCGGAATGGCGTCTAATATCATCCACTCAGGCTTGTTGTTGGAAAGTCTAAAGGACTCCAGCACCTCCAGTCTTTTGATGATGCGGATTCTTTTTTGTCCGGTGGTGTCCACAAGCTGTTTTTTCAGCTCCTGTGCATCCTTTTCCAAATCAATGTCCATCAAAAGCTGTTTGATGGCCTCTGCACCCATTGCCGCTTTAAAAGCATTGCCATATTTGTCATAGGCCTCTCTAAAGTCCTTTTCTGTCAAAAGCTGTTTGTATTGCAGCTCTGTGTTGCCCGGGTCCAGCACCACATAGGAGGCAAAATACAGCACCTTTTCCAATGCCCTGGGAGACATGGAAAGTATCAATCCCATACGGGAAGGAATGCCTTTAAAATACCAAATATGAGATACAGGGGCAGCCAGCTCAATATGCCCCATTCTTTCTCTTCTCACCTTTGCTTTTGTCACTTCCACGCCGCATCTGTCGCACACAACGCCTTTGTAGCGTATTCTTTTGTATTTTCCGCAGTGGCATTCCCAGTCCTTTGTGGGGCCGAATATCCTTTCACAAAACAGGCCGTCTCTTTCCGGCTTCAATGTTCTGTAATTGATTGTTTCCGGCTTTTTCACTTCCCCTCTTGACCACTCGTGTATTTTTTCAGGAGATGCTAAACCGATTTTGATAGAATCAAAAACGATACCCTGTTCCGCATTTTGTGCTGTCATGGTTGTTCATGCTCCTTTCTTATTCTTCGTCCAAATCCATATCGTCCAAATCATCGCTCATAAAATCATCCACATCGTCTGTATAATCATCCAGCAAATCATCGTCTGCCGTTTCCATGCCTTCTTCTCCGTCAAAAAGAAAATCAATGAGGTTTTCTTCCTCTGACATGGGCACGGATGTGTGCATAAAGGCATTTCTGTCCTCTTCTCCATCTTTTTCATAGCCGTCAATGTTCACATTCAAATCATCCACATCGTCAATGGATTCTTTGATTTCCACTTCTGTCTGGTCTTCTCTCAGCACACGGATATCCAGTGCCAAGGACTGCAATTCTTTCAACAGCACTTTGAAGGATTCCGGTACGCCAGGCTCTGGAATATTTTCACCCTTTACAATGGCTTCATATGTTTTCACACGTCCTACAATATCGTCGGATTTTACTGTCAGTATTTCCTGCAATGTGTAAGCGGCGCCATATGCCTCCAGCGCCCACACCTCCATCTCTCCAAAACGCTGCCCGCCAAACTGTGCTTTACCACCCAGTGGCTGCTGTGTCACAAGAGAGTAAGGGCCTGTGGAACGGGCATGGATTTTATCATCTACCAAATGGTGCAGCTTCAAATAGTGCATAAATCCAATGGTAACTCTGTTGTCAAACACTTCTCCTGTTCTGCCGTCACGCAGCTCCACTTTACCATCTCTGCTTAATTTTACACCCTTCCATTCTTCTCTGTGGTCCCTGTTGGCATAAAGCTCGTCATAAATATCGCCTTGCAGCAAATCCTTCCATTTTTCAGAAAATGCTTCCCAGCTGGTATTGACATAATCATTTGCCATTTCCAGTGTATCCATAATGCTGACCTCGTCTGCACCGTCAAATACAGGTGTGGCCACTTTCCAGCCCAACGCTTTCGCCGCAAGGCTCAAATGGGTTTCCAATACCTGTCCGATATTCATACGGGAAGGAATGCCCAAAGGATTCAATACAATGTCTAATGAACGGCCGTTTGGCAAAAATGGCATATCCTCCACCGGAAGCACTCTGGAAACAACACCCTTGTTGCCGTGTCTGCCGGCCATTTTGTCCCCCACAGAAATTTTTCTTTTCTGTGCAATATATACTCTTACAAGCTGGTTCACACCGGGGCCGATGTCATCGCCGTTTTCTCTTGTAAATATTTTCACATCCACTACAATGCCTGTTTCACCATGGGGTACTCTCAAAGAGGTATCTCTCACTTCTCTTGCTTTTTCTCCAAAAATGGCCCTCAAAAGCCTTTCCTCTGCTGTCAGCTCTGTTTCTCCCTTTGGTGTCACCTTTCCAACCAATATGTCATTGGGGCGTACCTCTGCACCAATGCGGACAATGCCTCTTTCGTCCAAATCACGGAGGGCATCTTCACCCACATTTGGAATATCTCTTGTGATTTCCTCCGGTCCCAGCTTGGTATCTCTGGATTCTGATTCAAATTCATTGACGTGTACAGAGGTATATACATCCTCCTGCACCAGCTTTTCGCTCAAAAGCACGGCATCCTCGTAGTTGTAGCCTTCCCATGTCATAAAACCAATGAGAGGATTTTTTCCAAGAGCCAGCTCACCGTTGGATGTGGAAGCACCGTCTGCAATAATCTGTCCTGCCTCCACTCTCTCCCCTTGGTTGATGATAGGTCTTTGGTTCAGACAGGTGCTTTGGTTGCTTCTTTGATATTTTATCAAACGATAGGTATCTCGTTTGCCCAAATCTGTTTTGACAATGATTTCATTGGCAGAAACCTTTTCTGCAATGCCGCCGTTTTTTGCAATGACACAAATGCCTGAGTCCTTTGCCGCTTTGTATTCCATGCCGGTACCCACAATGGGGGAGTCTGTCACAAGCAGCGGCACAGCCTGACGCTGCATATTGGAGCCCATCAATGCCCTGTTTGCGTCATCATTTTCCAAAAAAGGAATCAATGCTGTTGCCACAGAAACCATCTGTTTTGGAGAAACGTCCATCAAATGGATTTCTTTTCTGTCTACTTCGATAATATCTTCTCTGTGACGGCCTGTTACTTTTTTGTGCAGGAAGTGACCTTCTTCGTCCAAAGGCTCGTTTGCCTGTGCCACGTTGAAGTTCTCTTCTTCGTCTGCTGTCACATATACAAATTCGTCGGTTACTCTTGGTTCCTCTCCTGTCTGGTCCACCTTTCTGTAAGGTGCTTCAATAAAGCCATATTCATTGATTCTGGCAAATGTTGCCAGTGAGTTAATCAAACCAATGTTAGGACCTTCAGGGGTTTCAATGGGGCACATTCTGCCATAATGGGAGTGATGCACGTCACGCACTTCAAAGCCGGCTCTTTCTCTGGACAGACCGCCGGGGCCCAATGCAGACAGACGGCGTTTGTGGGTCAATTCAGAAAGAGGATTGTTCTGGTCCATAAACTGGGATAACTGAGAGCTTCCAAAAAATTCCTTTATGGCCGCTGTCACAGGCCGTACATTGATAAGTGCCTGAGGTGTCACAACAGCAATGTCCTGTGTGGTCATTCTTTCTCTCACCACTCTTTCCATTCTGGAAAGACCAATGCGGAATTGGTTTTGAAGCAGCTCACCCACAGAGCGGATGCGTCTGTTGCCCAAATGGTCAATGTCGTCTACATTGCCATAGCCATAGTCAAGCTGCATCACATAATTCATGGAAGCCATAATATCCTCCAGTGTAATGTGCTTTGGAAGCAGCTCATGCATATTTTCTTTGATGACAGCTTTGATTTCTTCTGCTGTGTCATATTCTTCCAATATTTTTGCCAAAACAGGATAATATACCTTTTCTTTTATGCCCACATCTGCCCCTGTCAAATCAAATTCTGACAAATAAGGGTCAATGTCTACCACCTGATTGGTGAGTATCTTCACCTTTCTTTCTTCCGGCTCCTCTTGCTCAATGTAAATAAAGGCAATGCCTGTGTTTTGTATTTCATCGCACAATTCCATGGTCAGCTTCATGCCGGCCTCTGCAATCACTTCCCCTGTCATAGGGTCCACCACATTTTCTGCCAGCACAGCCCCCTTGACTCTGTTGCGCAGTGCCAGCTTTTTGTTAAATTTGTAGCGTCCCACCTTTGCCAGGTCATATCTTTTTGGGTCAAAAAACATACCTCTAAGCAGTGTTTCAGAGCTTTCCACAGTGGGAGGCTCTCCAGGGCGCAGCTTTTTATACAGCTCAATCAATCCCTCTTCATAGGATTTTGCCACGTCTTTTTCTATGGTTGCCAATATTTTAGGCTCTTCTCCAAACAATTCTATAATTTCTGCATCACTGCCAATGCCCAATGCTCTGATAAGCACTGTCACAGGCACCTTTCTGGTTCTGTCCACACGCACATAAAATACGTCGTTGGAGTCTGTTTCATATTCCAGCCAAGCACCTCTGTTGGGAATGACTGTGGCCGAAAGCAGCTTCTTTCCTACTTTATCAAAATCAGAAGCATAATAAATACCAGGAGAGCGCACTAGCTGGCTGACAATGACACGCTCTGCGCCATTGATAATAAATGTGCCTGTTTCTGTCATCAAAGGAAAATCTCCCATAAAAATTTCCTGCTCTTTGATTTCATCCAGCTCTTTGTTGTATAATCTGGCTTTTACCTTCAATGCCGCCGCATAGGTTGCATCCCGTTCCTTACATTCTTCAATAGAATATTTCGGCTCGGAATCCAGTATAAAATCCGTCAGCTTCAATTCCAGATTGCCGCTGAAATCCATAATAGGAGAAATGTCCTCAAAGACTTCATTTAAACCCTCGTCCAAAAACCATTGGTAGCTGTCTTTTTGCACTTCAATCAGGTTTGGCATTTCAAGAACCTCGTTGATTCTTGAATAACTCATTCTTACACTGTCACCCAAGGGCAGTGCGTGAATTCTGTTTTTTTCCATCCATGTCACCTCTCGAAAATATTCATTACGCCGCTTAAAAATTTGTCCCTACAAAAAAATTTAGAATCAAACAAAGTTAGACCTTTGCCTGTACTACCTTTGATCAGTAGCCCTAACAAAAGCCCTTCCAAGAAGATTCTAATTTCGTAAAATCAGGGTGTTTTTGCATATTGACAAACCCCTTCATGTAAAATTGCACAATGCACTGCTGTCATACTCCTTTTTTTTGACACTTTCCATGATGATAAAACAACATATTATTTTTTTTATAAAAAAACTGACAAAAACCTGTTGATATTTTCACTGCATTGTGTTATACTTTTTATAGAAAGTGCAGTAGTATGCAGCTTGGCTGATATAGTCAGTATGTTACCATATTGTGGTCTTTTTGTCAAGGCCTTTTTTTATTGTGTTTTTTCATGCCCCATATGCTTATGTCATGTCTAAGCAGCACAAATAAAGGAGGGCATGGTGTGAACAATAATATGGTATATCAACAATACTCTGCCGACGGCGCATTTTGATTTGAAGTGTATCATAATACTAAATTATATCCATACAGCGTAAAATAACAGAGGATTGTATGGGATTTGATTACTGCCCCATTTCTCATGATATCCACTTTGCAGATAGTCTAAAGCGGGCCGGCAGGAAATGCTTAAGCTGTTTGCTGTGACAAACACATATATTGAGAGCATAAAAGGAAATCAATGGTTTTGCCCCATTTTGATGCAATCCCATTTCCAGCTGTTTTCGTTTCTGTTTTTCTTGCATACCATTTCTTGGCTGAAATCATACATTTTCTTTGTTCCAAAATCTCTTCCAGCCCCCTTTTTTAAAAATATATAAAATAAGTCACAAATCCACTAAAAAATTTGTGACTTATTTTTTTTCCATTTTTTTATTTTTGGTGATTATTTTTTGTATTTTTTTTCATACATTGCCATATGTATCCTGGCTTTTCATACTTTTTCAAAAGTGCATAGCTTCCTATTTTCTCATTTCATAAGCATGGCCTTGTTTTTTCAAAAGCGCATGACACTATTACATTCCTATGGGCAATTTCAAAAATATGGCTTTACTTTCTTTTTTTAAAAGTGCATCCATCATTACACTTCCAATTCTCCCACCATATACAATACAGCCTTTCCGCTCACCTTCACCCTTTCTCCTGCATTTTCACAGTAAAGCACACCGCCTCTTTGAGAAAGCTGTCTTGCCACCATATTTTGTTTTTGCAGTCTTTCTGCCCAAAAAGGAATGAGCGTACTGTGGGTGGAGCCTGTCACCGGGTCTTCATTGACTCCCAGCTTTGGTGCAAAGCAACGGGAAACAAAGTCCTCTTTTTCTCCTTTTGCCGTCACAACCACACACAGGCCCATATCCAGCTGCTCCATTTTTGCAAAATCAGGCTGTACATTTTTGACATCCTTCTCACTTTCCAGCACCACTATCAAATCCCTTGACAAATGGGTTTCCACCGGTTTGATGCCAATGATGTCTGCCACATTTTCCACAGCATCTATTTTTTCCGGCATACGGGAAGGAAAATCCATTTCAAACAAATCTCCCTTTCTCTCCACTGTCAAAACACCGCTTTTGGTATGAAAATGCATAATTTTTGCGTCTTTTTCTACAAAATTTGAAATCACATAGGCAGTACCCAGTGTGGCATGGCCGCACAAATCAATTTCATCGGCCGGTGTAAACCATCTCAAGCAATAATGGTCCTCTTCAGGATATACAAATGCGGTTTCTGACAAATTGTTTTCTTTGGCAATGGACTGCATCAGCTCTGGGGCAATGGCCTTTTCCAGCACACAAACCCCTGCCGGATTTCCTCCAAACACTTTTTCTGCAAAAGCATCCACTACAAAATACTTCATAATCCTTTTCCTCCTTCTTTTTTTTCTCGAATCTCATCTAAATAATGATATAATGTAAATTTTGATATTTGAAAAAACTGACAAAGCCTTATATTTGCTTTTGTAATTTGCAGCACTCCTTTTTCATCTAAATAGCGTAGTGCCTTCATTTTTTCTTCTTTATTCATGGTCACAGCAGGCTTGCCAATTTCATTTTCACACTGTGTCAAATAATATTCCAGCAATTCCCCCACATTTCTGACAAGCAGCTCTCCCTCCTGTACAGCTTCCTCCCTTCCCTCATGCAAAAAGCCGTCCAGCACAGCTTTTGCAGCAAAAAAAGCTGTAACATCAAAATTGATACAGACAGAGCCTATGATTTTGCCATTTTTGTTTTTTAAAAATGTGGTGGAGGATTTGAGTATTTTTCCCTTTTGTATGGTATTAAAATAAACAGGCTTGTCCTCCATGACAATTTCCCCATCTACCAAATGTTCAAAAAAGAAGCTGCTGGGACAATCCCCTATTTTTCTGCCTGAAACCTGTCCATTTACAATATGTACAACGGTTTTTTCATAATCCCCTGTAAAATCGTGAAGTACAATTTCACAATTTTCTCCAAACAACATACCTATGTTGTTTAAAAAGCGTTTCAAAAACTCCATATTTACTTCCATATATTTTCACCTAACAATTAGTTTGTATATCAATCAAATTGTTTTACAGTATACGCCTTTTTACAGAATTGTCAATATGCTATTTTACAAAAAATCTCTTTTTTGTAAAATAAAAAAACTGAGAAACAATGGCTTTTTGAAATTATACTATGCTTTTTCTGGCAAAACAAAAAGGGCTTTTCACAATGCCCATACAATATACCCTTTTTATTTATAATATATCCAAAAAATCCTTTGACTTCTTTCAAAAAGCATACAAATTCCTATTTCATTTTTCATTGATATTCACTGTTTCAATGCCTGCCTCCTCCAGCATGGCACTTGCCATAGGGTCGGGATATTCCCCTTTATAAACCACACGAACAATGCCGGCATTGATGAGCATTTTGGCACAAATCACACAGGGCTGTATATTGACATACAGTGTTGCCCCTTCTGTGGTGTTGCCCAGCTTTGCCGCCTGTATGATAGCATTTTGCTCTGCGTGCAAAGCACGGCAAAGCTCATGCCGTTGTCCGGAAGGCACACCCAGTCTTTGTCTTTCACAGCCCCCCAGCTCTGTGCAGTGCTTCAAATGGGAAGGGGCACCGTTATATCCTGTTGTAATAATGCGGTTATCCTTCACAATCACTGCCCCCACCTGACGGCGCAGACAAGTGGAACGGGTTTTAACCACTTCCACAATTTCCATAAAATATTCATCCCAGCTTGCACGCATATTATCTCCCCTTTTTTTATCATATAGTTTGCCCCTATATCAAAATATAGGGGCAATATCATCATACCATCAAATTCATTTTTTTGGCTTCAAATGTCAATTCCTCTCTAAACTGGGGTGCCGCCAGAGAAATCAAAAGCCGGGCTCTTTTTCCTGCTGTCAGCCCTTTCAGTCTTGCTGCGCCATGCTCTGTTACAATATAATCCACATCATTTTTTACTGTGGTCACAATGGAGCCGGGCGTCAATGTTGGTTTAATTTTAGAAATGGTGCCGTTTTTTGCAGTGGACTGCATGGCAATAAAGCCCTGTCCCCCCTTTGACAGATTGGTGCCTCTTACAAAGTCCACCTGTCCGCCGCTGCCGCTGTAATGCTTTGTACCTATGCTTTCTGCACAAACCTGGCCAAACAAATCCACCTCCACACAGGCATTGACAGAAACAAAATTGTCATGCTGTGCAATGATGCTGGGATTGTTGGTATAATCTACGGGATGCATTTCAAAAGCAGGATTATCATCTACAAAATCATACATTTTTTGTGTACCCCAAGCCAATGTGGCAATGGTTTTGCCTTTGTTAATGGGTTTTCTTTCATTTGTAACAGCACCGCATTCTATCAAATCTACCATACTGTCTGTAAACATTTCTGTATGAATGCCTAAATCCTCTTTTTCCTTCAAAAGCATTCCCACCGCATTGGGAATGCCTCCAATGCCCAGCTGAAATGTGGCGCCGTTTGGTATCAAATCCGCAATCAGTTTTCCTATTTTTTTATCATTTTCAGACAAAGGCGGATTTTGCAGCTCCAGCAATGGTCTGGAGGATTCACAAAGGGCTGTCACCTGGGAAATATGTATCATGTTGTTTCCAAATGTTCTGGGCATTTTATCATTGACATCCAGCAGCACAATGTTTGCCCTCTCCAGCATGGCAGCTACCTCCGCAGCAGACATACCGCAGGAAAAATAGCCATGTTTGTCCATAGGAGAAACCTCTGCATAAAATACATCTAATGTAGGCATCAGCTCTCTCCAGTATTTTGGCGCAGTGCTGTAATGGTTGGGAACATAGTCATACGCTCCCTCCTGCACTCCTTTCCTGCCTGCGCCTCCTGTAAACCAAGAAACATAATCATATTTTCCTTTCAATGTGGCATCTAAAAAAGGTCCTCCTTTGACACACAATATGGCATGGTGATACACCCCTTCTATTTCGCCCCTTTTGGCTCTTTCACCCACTGCATCCACAATGGCAGTAGGCTCTCCCAGTGCCGTGGGGCAGCCGCATATAAAACCGGACTGTACATACCCGGCAACCTCCTGTGGAGATTTGCATTTTTGCTGATACATTTTTTGAAAACGATTTTGCATATTCTAATGTCTCCTTTCAAATATTTGATTTACAGTTTTATGGGGAAATATATATTTTAAAAAGAAATGATTTCTTTTTAAAAACAAATCAATGTACTGCCAAAAAATAAGCTCCTTTATGATATTGCTTTTCTATGAAGCATCACTTCCATATCCAAAATCAGTTTTTTCATTTCTGCTTTTGGCATATGCACCATGGGATTTATGTGCCATTTTTCACCACAATAATGGTGCATTACCTCTTTGGTTACTTGCAAGCAGGGCCAATCCCATTGTTCTGTTTTGAAGCTTCCATCCTTTTTCATATGAATCGTCTGTTTATACTTTATATTCTTTGCTTTTGCAAATACTGGCCTTTGGGGATGGCAGACAAATTTATGGCAAGCTCTGCCGGCCAATGAATTGCTGTACTTTTTTTATGATTCATACTGTTTTCAAAAATTTTGTATGATAATTGCATATTTATTTTTCCTATTTCCATTCAGACCAAAAATTCTCTCACACCGCTTCCGCCCAAATAGTGAAATTGTTTGCCTTGATAACTCTTTTCGGCTTTCATTTCCTGCTCAATTTCATCCCGTATTTTCCACCAGCTCTGTCCCCAGTTGGCAAACAATGTATCCTCCTGAGGGGCTCTGCCCAATATTCTTTGTACCCAAATATCAGGGGATAAATATTGCAGAAACAATTTCACCCTTTTTTTATATTCCTCCACAGAGCAAATTTCAAATTCCTTTTTTTCATATTGCTCCGCCATTTTGGTACCCTTTTCAATGTAGAGTCCATGCAGCTTTACAAAATCACTTTTCATCACAGAAACCAGCTTTGCGCTTTCTATGGCGTCCAGCTCTGTGTCCCAAGGCAGATTTAATATAACATGGGTGCATAAATGAAAGCCGTACTGCTTTACAAGCAAAGCCGCTTCTATATATTCTGCCAGTGTATGTCCTCTGCCCACCTTTTTCAGACTGTGGTAATTGGCTGTCTGCAAGCCCAGCTCCACTGTAATTTCTATATGATTTTTTTGTGAAATTTCTTTTAATATTTCCAAATAAGGCCTGCCAATGCAATCCGGTCTTGTAGAAAGGGCAATCTCCACAATGTTTTCCATCACAGCCTGCTTCATATACTCATAAAACTGCTCCAAAGGCATATAGGTGTTTGTAAAGCTTTGAAAATAGGCTATAAATTTTTTTGCCTTATACCGTTTTTGAATATAGCCCATGGTTTGTTTCAGCTGTTCTTCAACAGAAAAAGCGTCGGATAGTCTTTCCAATCCGGCGCCCTTTTCTCCGCAATAGCTGCAGCCCTTGCTGCCGTTTCTGCGGTTTGGGCAGGAAACAGCAATGTGTATGGGCAGCTTGTAAACCCTTTGGCCATAATGTTCTTTTAAATAAAGGGCATAGCGGTTATAAATATCTTCTTTCATGGCTTTTTAAGAAAGCAGATAGCCTTTGATGGCTTCCGGTATGCCTTCTTTGTTGCGGCTAATCGTCATAATAAAATCAACATCTGTTTCTTTTGAAACCTTTTCTAATGTATCAATGAATGCAAATAAATCGTCATCTGTCATATATTTGATAATATTATTCAACCCATCAATATAAATTTTGTCAATATCTCTGTCCTGAGATAATATACCACAGATAAAACCAAAAAAGATTCTTTGGTCTTCCATTACAAAACCTGTTGTATCCACAAAACGAATATTATAGTGCAGGTCATACATATGTCTGGAATCATCATCAATAAACACAATATGGCCGTCGGATAATTTTCCGGCTTCATTTGCCATATCAATCAAACGCTTTGTTTTACCTTCACCTTTTTCACCTACAAGAATCTGTATCATGTTGATCTCCCCCTTTATGATATAATATGGGCTGATATTTATAGTATTTTATTGATATGTTATAAATATTCTCTAAAAAAAGGAAAAATCCTTCTTTTTTTCTTTCTTTTTTTTATTTATGGCTTTCTGCACAAAATATATTTCAAAATATTGTCTATATTCACAAATGCTATATGCTGTTATGTTTCAAACAAGCATTGTTGTACAAAATCTCTTTTCCATAATATCACCATTTTTCAAATTTTTATACATCATAAAAATAAACCCTTTGATGCAGCTGCTTTTGATAATGAAAATACGTTTTTTCATCTATTTTTTCCGGATAGGTCATCAGTCTTAAAGGCAGCATACCATGCCCCTCTCTTAAAGGGGGCTGTAAATAGGCATAGTCATTATAATGCAGCCCCAGCCTTTGATAAAAGCCGATTCTTCTTTTTGCCATTTCATTTTCAGGCAGCTCCACCTCCAGCACCAAGGGGGTTTTTTCTTTTTCCAATATCCATTTCAAAAGCCTCTGGCCTATGTTTTGCCCTCTCAAGGAGGCATCCACTGCCAAATGCTCTATATACCGCACACCATCCAAATGCCATATGCTGATGACTGCAATGACTTTTCCCCTTTTGTCCTTTTTTCCAAAAGCTTCAAAGCTGCCATTTTCATATAGCTGTTTATATTTTTCATATACTCTCAGCTCTTCTTGGGGAAATGCCTCCTCCATCAAATCATACATAGCCTTGATATCCTCTTTTTTTAATTTTTCAAATTCCATGCTATCCCTTCCTCCTTTTGTCCGGATTGGTATACAACACTTGATTGCGCTTTTTGCTGTGGAGGGTCTTTTTTTGTCAAATGATATCTGCTCCAAAATCTCTTTATCCATCAAATACTGTTTTATATAGGATTTTCATATGGTAATTGCTTGCCATTTATTTTTTAACCCCCACCTATGCTCCGCTTTCGGCTCTTGAAAGCCTCCATACATGTCCATCTATTGTATATGCTTTCCTTCCCATAATGGCTATTGCTTCTGTTTTCTTCTCCAAAGCAAACTCCACTTATGCTCCACTTTCGGCTCTTGAAAGCCTCCATACATATCCATCTATTTTATATGCTTTCTTTCCCATAATGGCTATTGCTTCTGTTTTCTTCTTCAAAGCAAACCATACCTATGCTCCGCTTTCGGCCCTTGAAAGCCTCCACACATATCCATCTATTTTATATACTTTCCTTCCCATAATGGCTATTGCTTCTGTTTTCTTCTCCAAAGCAAACTCCACCTATGCTCCGCTTTCGGCCCTTGAAAGCCTCCACACATATCCATCTATTTTATATGAATTTCCCAAAACCTTTTTTATAACAACTACTGACGCTTTGCTCTTCGTACAAATGATACCCGCCCTTTCATTTTCAAATCTCTTTCTACTCACCCAGACATCTTTTATCTGCAACATATCCCTGGTCTATGGCGTCTTGCATATATTGAAAATACACTCTGTTTTCTTCCTTAGGCAGATTGGAGCAAAGAGGGCTATGTAATTTTTTGGTGTTGCGGTTGCCTATAAAGGCATATTCCCCTTCTATGGCGTCTAATTTTTGCTGCTGTTGCTCTGCCTTTTGTATATTTTCTTGATTTAATCCATTTTCTGCCCAAAGTCCCCTTTTCTCATTGGCCGCCTCTGTTTCAAATGACAAAAACAAACTGTAAAGGGTATCATCAGGAGCATATTGATAGGCATTGGCATAGCCATCCAATATGACCTTTGCATTATACATTTTTTGTCTGATTTCTTTTTCATCATTGACATCCTCAGGCATTTCCAGCCAAATATAACGCAGCAGCCTGTCATATTTATCTTTGTCAGAAACATCCTTGCTCAAATAGACTGTCTGCCCCTCTTGAAATATTTCTTTGGCATATTCACTGGCTTTTTGTCCATAAATTGTATTTTTAGATTGGTCCGGATGAACGCTTTCCGGCGTATCTATGCCTATCATACGAATGGTATATTTTTCTCCATCTAAATACACTTTTATGGTATCTCCATCCACCACATCTGCCACCTCTGCTTTTTCTATGTCCTCTGTTTGAGAAACACTTTCTGTCTGCTGAGAAAGCCCCTGCTCAAGCTGCTCTGCTGCAATTTGACAGCCGCAAAAAAGCATTATGCACCATAAAAAAATAAATATCCCTTTTTTGTTATGCATAAAACCACCTCTTTTCAAAGAATTCTGTTATTTTCATATGTGGCAGTAAGCCATAAACCATTGATTTTACAGCCAAAATCCTTTCTTTGCAGTTTTTTGTATCATCCAAAGCAATGAAAACTGCAATTTTTCATTTAACCCTTACAGACATTCGAAATACCACATTGGTTTGGTCACTTTTTTTCAAATCAAATAGCATCCATTCCCTTGTTTTATTTTAAGGCTTTCTATTGACACATATCATTTTTTACACCAAATGTCTACTTTGCAAATTTTGTTTTTCCCAATGCCAAAAACGCTGTGCTTTCAGTCACAAAAAATACCTTTCATTTAAAAATCAGCAGCAGTGCTTTTATATTTCAAAGCCAAAAAAATCCATAAAACGACATTGTAAAAAAAGAAACGGCATACCAAAAAGTACACCGTTTTCCAGCATTTGTTTCTTATTTTAATGTTACTGTGGCACCAACCTCTGCCAATTTTGCTTTGATTGCTTCTGCATCTTCTTTAGAAACCTGTTCTTTGAGCATCTTAGGTGCGCCGTCAACAACTTCTTTTGCTTCTTTTAATCCCAAGCCTGTTACTTCTCTAACAGCTTTGATTACTTTGATTTTTTCAGAACCAACCTCTGTCAATTCTACATCAAATTCTGTTTTTTCTTCTGCTGCACCGCCGCCTGCTGCTGGGCCTGCTACCACTGCAACACCTGCTGCTGCGGATACACCAAATTTTTCTTCTGCTGCTTTTACTAATTCATTCAGTTCCAATACAGTCAATTCTTCTACTGCTGCAATAATTTCTTCGATTGATAATTTTGCCATTTTAAAGCACCTCCATAAATATTATAACGATAATGTTGTTTTTTCAAATAATTATTCTGCCGCTGCCTCTGCTTGGTCGCCGTCTTTTTCTGCAATCTGTTTGATAACCCTTGCAAAGGAAGAAACCGGAGATTTGAAGCTGCCAAGAAGCTTGGAAAGCAATACATCCTTGGAAGGGATTTCTGCAATGGCTTTCATACCTTCTGCATCATATGTGATACCTTCCACAACACCTGCTTTAAATTCCAGCACCTTTAAGTCCTTTGCTTCTTTGTTCAATATGGCTGCTGCTGCTGTTGCATCTTCATAGCTGAATGCAAATGTGCTTGGCCCCTCCAAATAAGGCTTCAAGCCTTCAAACTGTGTTCCTTCAATTGCAAAGCGTACCATTGTATTTTTGTATACTTTATAGTCAACACCGGCTTCTCTCAGTTTTTTTCTCAGGGCTGTATCCTGTTCTACGGTCAAACCCCTTGCATCCACCATCACAAGAGAAGTTGCTCTTTCCAGCTTTTCTTTGATTTCATTTACTATCAACTTTTTTTGTTCCACTTTTGCCATTTATTACACCTCCTTAATCGCTTATAAAAAAAACCTCTTTGCACGCAGACAAAGAGGGAAGCTATCCATTGTTTTCCTCGGCAGGATTTACGCTTTTGCACCTGCTGTCTACGGCAATATTGTTTTCAACTATTGCAGTATAGCATAACTGCTTGTACAAGTCAATGATTTTTTTGATGCCTCAATCAATATTTTTAGATTCCGCCCAGAAGCAGAAGCTGCATTGTCCAAAAATTATAAAACTTTCCGGATTTTGCTCTGTTTTTTTCTGTTCTTTTGAGCGGCCATATAGTCTGACACCCCAACAAACGTTGGGGTGCCATGAAAGAGTAAATTATTCTGTTATTTTTGCAGGGTTGATTTTAATACCAGGTCCCATTGTAGTGGATACTACAATGCTTTTTAGGTATTGTCCCTTTGCTGCTGTTGGTTTTGCTTTTATTACGGCACTCATAAGAGTCTGGAAGTTCTCGCTTAATTTTTCAGAACCAAAAGATACCTTGCCTACCGGAACATGAATGATGTTTGTTTTATCCAAACGATATTCGATTTTACCTGCTTTGATGTCTTGTATTGCTTTTGTCACATCCATTGTCACTGTGCCGGCCTTTGGATTTGGCATAAGCCCTTTAGGACCAAGCACACGGCCAAGACGGCCCACAACCCCCATCATATCAGGTGTTGCCACTGCAACGTCAAATCCAAACCAGTTATCGTTTTGAATTTTTGGAATCAAATCCTCTGCTCCTACAAAGTCTGCACCTGCTGCCAAAGCCTCATCTGCTTTGTCGCCCTTTGCAAACACTAAAACACGAACTGTTTTGCCTGTACCGTGTGGAAGAACAACGGCGCCACGCACCTGCTGGTCAGCATGTCTGCTGTCTACACCCAAACGAATATGTGCTTCTACTGTTTCATCAAATTTTGCAGATGCTGTTTTCTGTACCAAATCAATGGCATCTGCTGTGTCATAAAGCATTGTTTTGTCTATGAGCTTTGCTTTTTCAATATACTTTTTTCCTCTTTTCACTTTCGTGACCTCCTTATGTGGTAATATCGGGAGAATTCCCTCCCACCTGACAGGCCCTTTGCCTGCTTTTTTTACGTTTATTCTTCTACTGTAATGCCCATGCTTCTTGCTGTACCGCAAATCATGCTGTATGCCGCTTCAATGGAGGCAGCATTCAAATCAGGCATTTTTGTTTCTGCAATTTTCATAACCTCTGCCTTGGAAATTTTTGCAACCTTTGTTTTGTTTGGCACACCGGAGCCGGATTCAATACCGCAGGCTTTTTTCAAAAGCACTGCTGCCGGCGGTGTTTTTGTGATGAAAGTGAAACTTCTGTCTTGATATACTGTAATCACAACAGGAATGATTAAACCGGCCTGTCCTGCTGTTTTTTCATTGAATTCTTTACAAAAGCCCATGATGTTGACGCCATGCTGACCCAATGCAGGACCAACAGGTGGCGCTGGTGTTGCTTTTGCTGCTGGAATTTGTAATTTAATATAACCTGTAACTTTCTTTGCCATTTCGGCACCTCCTATAAATGTGGTAATTAACGGGGATTTTGCCCTCCCACGCACAAGCCCTTACTGCCTGTGCAAAAACGAATTGTCATACCTTTTCAATTTGTCCAAAATCAAGCTCCACAGGTGTTTCTCTGCCAAATATAGACAGCTTGACCACAACTGTTTTTTTGTGTGTATTAATTTCTTTGATTAAGCCCACAGAATCGGCAAACGGCCCTGCTATCACCTTTACGGCATCTCCCAGCTCCACATCCAGATTTTCTGCAAGGCCTCCAATGCCCATGGCAAAAACCTCTTCATCTGTCAAAGGAACCGGCTTGGAGCCTGGGCCAACAAAGCTTGTCACACCTCTTGTATTTCTTACAACATACCATGTATCATCATTCATAATCATTTTCAACAATACATAGCCGGGAAATACCTTTCTCTGCACTGTTTTTTTCTGACCGTTTTTCAGCTCCACAACCTCCTGCAAGGGTACGCTCACTTCCAATATCTGGTCCTGCATACCTCTGTTTTCAATGGTTTTTTCAATGTTGGCCTTTACTTTGTTTTCGTATCCGGAATAAGTATGCACAACATACCATCTCATTTGGTTTGATTCTTTTGCCTCTTGTGGTCTCATTGCTTCATCAGACATAATACCATCCTTTTTTACTTGATTTTCATTATCCCAACAAATTCAGTACCCAGTCATATCCTCCGGAATACACAAAATCCATGCAGGTGATAATCACACCCACCAGCAAGGAAGTAAGGATAACGGTTACTGTTTTTTTTGCCAAGTCCTGCCTTGTAGGCCACACAATTTTTTTGAACTCCGCTTTATAATCTGCTACGGTTTCAGAAAAGCTGGGCTTTGCATTTTTTTTTGGCTGTTGTTTTTTTTGTTTTTTGGATTCGTTTTTTTCATTTGGGTTTGTGGTGTTGTTTTCTTCCATACTGTTCACTTCCTTAAAAACAAGGGATTTCCCTCATTACTTTGTTTCTTTGTGTAATGTATGGGATTTACAGAATTTGCAGTATTTTTTCATTTCCATTCTGTCAGGCATTGTTTTTTTATCCTTTGTTGTGCTGTAATTTCTTTGTTTGCACTCTGTGCAAGCTAAGGTAATTCTTGTTCTCAAGACTTCCACCTCCATTGATTACAATTTTCTGCATAAAAAAAAGACTTACGTCTTTCTGTTGAAAAGAATAGCATAAGTCTTTTCCTCTGTCAAGTATAAAAAATTACTTTTCCATATGATTTAATATGCACTGCAATGTTTCCTCGCTGATAACGTGCTCCATGCGGCAGGCATCCTTTGCGGCAACCTCCTCTTTGACGCCAATCTGCATCAAAAACTCCTTCAGCACACAATGACGATGATAAATCTTTTCTGCAATGCTTCTTCCCGTTTCTGTCAAAAGCAGCTGATTGATGGGGCCTGTTTTGACATATCCCGCCCCTTTTAATACAGATACGGCTCTGCTGACACTGGGTTTGGAAAAGCCCAGCTCATTGGCAACGTCTATGGAACGGGCAATGCCGTTTCTTTTTTCCAATATCAATATGGTTTCCAAATAATTTTCTCCCGATTCCTGTAATTTCATTTTCATTTCACCACTCTTTTTTCAAAATCCCATTTCTTATATGAATATCATATCATATTCATTCATAGGACGCAACAAAACAGCATTTGTATTTTACAGTTTTTTTGTATTATGTTATCATAACAAAAAAATAGCCTTCTGCTTTTGACAAAAATCCCCACAAAATCCTTGATTGTCCCATAAAAAGGTATTTTGCTGTATCAGCCTCATGGCATAGGAGCCTATCCATTTGGCAAATATGATAAACAGCAGCATTGCAGCCATCCTGGACAAGCAGGGAGGAGAAATGATAAAAAGCTTTATGGCCAAATACTGTCATATTTTTTCTGTAATGGCCACAGGCAGCAAAACAGCATTCTGGGGATGCTAAACCCCATCCCAAGCAGTCAGTCTTGGCATACAGTTTACTGCCTATGCCAAGGCCCATCATAATGGCTTATGTTTCTTACGAAGAAAAAATGGCTTTTATAAAAATGTTTTTCAAAAAAAGCTTTTTGCAGCATACTATGATAAGCAATGGCCTATTGTATTGCCAAGCATTTTTAAAATGAGGGGTATTTGTTTTGAGGCCTTTGAAAAAATAAACAGTGGCATAACATACCGCAATACAAAATATTTTTCTGAAGGCTTTTTCAAATACAGTCATTTCAGACAGAAAAAGGGGATGCTCCATTGTATATAAAAAATGATATGGTATATAAAATAGGAATTTTTAAAAATATAACAAGAGGATTGCTGTTATTTTCTTTCAAATCAAATAATCAAATCACTTAGAGCATTAGCAGTCTATAAAAGAGGAGAAATAAAAAGCAGTGATTTTGGTTTTAAAATCAGTGTTTTACAGCCTTTTGTTTCCTATGAAAGCAACAAAATATTACAAGAAATGATGTGATAAATTATGATTCTTTTCATTGCAGGCTGTTCTCACACAGGCAAAACTGCACTGGCACAAAAGCTTATGGAAAAATATCATTTTCCTTATTTTTCATTGGACATTTTAAAAATGGGATTGATACGAAGCAAAAAAATTACCGCCACACCATTGGAGGATGAAAAGCTGACAACAGAAATGTGGCCCATTGTTGTACAAATGGTCAAAACGGCCATTGAAAACGAACAGAATATGATCATAGAAGGCTGTTATATTCCCTTTCATTGGAAAAACAGCTTTGAAAAAGATGATTTAAAGCACATTCGCTACTATTGTATTATTATGACACAGCACTATATCCATACCCATTTTCAAGATATCAAAAAATATGCCAATATAATAGAAAAACGCATAGATGATTCCTACTGTACAAAACAAATGCTTTTAAAGGAAAACGCTCTGAATTTGGCTTTGTGTCAAAAATACCATCTGGATTATATTTTGATAGATAAAACATATCATGTGGACATTACACTTTGATTTGCCACTGTCCATAAATTGCATCCATAGCAGCATATGGACTGAAAATACTGCAAAAAATTATTTTTCAAAAAATTTTAAAATTTTTATTGACAAAGCCGGTAGGAAATGATATAGTGTAGAAAAGTTAGCAAGAGCTAACCACTCGGATATTTACATAGAAAGGAGCTTGTGGTATTATGAGCGTTGTTATCATAGGCGGCCATGACCGTATGGTCTGTCAGTACAAAGAAATTTGTAAAAAATATAAATGCAAGGCAAAAGTATTTACACAACTGCCAAGCAATTTTAAATCAAAAATCGGTTCTCCCGATTTGCTGGTGCTTTTTACAAGTACCGTTTCCCACTCTATGGTTCATGGCGCTTTGCAGGAGGCAAACAAAAATAACATTGCTGTGGCTCGTTCTCATAGCAGCAGCTCCTGTGCCTTGAAAAAAATATTAGAGTGTCATTGTAGCTAAAACAGACTGAATCAGTCTTTCTTTTTTATTCGTTAGTTAGCGTAAGCTAATTCCTCATTTCCCTTTTTTACAAAGAGGCATATTGCTTTGACAATATGCCTCAACCCTTTTTTATTTTATAAAACAAATTTCATAGCAAGGGCTTTGTTGCTTGTGTATCAAAAATCTTTGCAGCATATTTCATAGAAACAAGGATATCCTTTTTTTATCAAATGTCCATTTCACACAAGCCTTTACACAGCATATACAAAAAGCTTTCTGGTCTAAATGCCCTTTTTATTTTTCCAAACAAATGTTATCCAAAGCATATATTTGAAAAACAATTTCTTTTTGGCTATCAAAATGACATAAATACTGCATTGCATTTTCAATAGGATTGCAACGCTCTTTTGCTCATTATTTCAAAAAAAATTCTATGATGAAAATCATACCCAGCAGCAGCAGCTCCAATTTGATGACAGAACGCTTTTTTTTCATATACTGATGATGAAATACCTGCTGCTGAAACCCTCTGCCCAGCTGCTGCTTTTGCTGCTGCTTTTCTTCCAAATAATCATAATATCGGTTTAAAACCAAAAAAATACCATAGGCACCTATCAGTGCCAAATGCATTTGCGGCTTTTTCCAGCAATAAATCACTGTTATCAACAAAAGCCACAGCAAAAGCATTCTGTACCTTTTATAAAATGTTTGATTTTTCATAAATTGCTTCACCATATTTATGGCTGTGCCAAATATTTTTCCACTGCCTGCGCCAGCTGGTCAGGACAGCTGGAGGCTCTTGGCCCGCAGGTGATGCCTTTGAGCCTTTTTGCTACCTCCTCCGCCGGCATACCCTCCACCAGACTGGCCAAGCCCTTATGATTTCCGTCACAGCCATTGCTGAATTTTACATTATACACCTTTCCTTCTTCCACATCAAAATCAATTTTTGCAGCACAAATTCCCTTTGGTTGATAACTCATATGCATATGCGATTCCTCCTTCAATTCCTTTTTTAGATATTGCCACAGCAAACCTCATACAGCAAAATATTGTTTAAAAAGCAGTCTTGTGCCATTATTTTATCAAACCCCCCGCAAAAAGTCTATGACTTTGTTTTTTCCATTTCAAAAAAACGCCACGGCTTTTGTTTGTATTCCTGTGCATATTCTATGTTGATACGGGGACCTGTTCCAATGACAGGAGGACTGTCATTGTCATTTTCAAACAAAAAAAATTCCTCAGACAGCAGGCTTTTTTTATTTTGCTCTCTTGTGATGGCCAATGCCTTTGTCAGCTTTCCCGGACCGTTTGCAAAATTCTTTTTTTGATAATTGGTCAGCTGTTGATATGTTTTTTGATATCTTTGCTGTGCCAGCACATCCAATGGAGAAATGGGCCGGCAGCCTCTTAAAAGCACTGCACAGGGTGTATTTTCCTCCTCTGTGACCACATTCATGCATTCATACATACCATAAATCAAAAAAACATAGGCATGGCCCCCCTCCATATAAAGTGCCTCTGTGCGCTTTGTGCGCCTGTCTTGATAGGCATGGCAGGCTTTGTCCTCAATGCCTGTGTAGGCCTCTGTTTCTGTAATACGGCAAACCAAATTTTCCCCCTTCACTCTATGAACAATATATTTTCCAATCAGCTCCTTTGCCACTGTCAAAGTATCTCTTTTATAAAAATCCTTTGTTAATTTTTTCAAAAAATTCTCTCCTTTTTGTTCTGCAAAAATATATTTTCTTTCCTTCTATCATATCATAAAACATAAGATTGACAACAGCAACAGAACCGTTTAAAATAAATGCAAATGCTTTGCATTTTCATTTATTTAGGCTGTGGTAATATGGATTGCTCCTTTTTCAAAAACCATGGATATACAGAGGGATGCCTTTCATAAATAAAGCTTTTTTATGGATAAAGCAATTTTTTTACAGCATTGAAATTGCTTTATCCCTGTCAGTTGTGCTTCATTGCAACAACAGAATATACAGCAGCAAATAGACACACAAAAGGAATTGTAAAAATACTTTTTATTTTTTTGCACATTCCTTTTCACAAAACAATGCTTTCAACCAACCCCAATGATATGCTTTCTTTTTTGCATATCAATAAAGCCTTTTATAAAGCTTTTAGGCTTGCTTTGCCCAAAACACAGCAATGCTTTGCAATCCCCTTTTTCCAAGCTTCCCCTGCATAGCATATGCTCAAATAAAAAAACGGGCAAACAAGCTGTCAGTCAAAAAAACAGTAGCTTACAGCTTTTTTAAGTAACAAAATACAACACAGATTAGGAGGAAAAGCATGAAAAAAATCATACTGCTTTTTATTTGTTTTCCCTTTCTTTTGACAGCCTGCACCGTTTCTTCTGCAAAAGAATATGAAAACACACTGGTGGTAGTGGCCTCTTTTTATCCTGTTTACATTTTGGCAAAAAACATCACAGAGGGCGTGCCGGGGGTTGTGCTGGAAAATATGGCACAGCCTCAGACAGGCTGTCTGCATGATTATCAGCTGACCACAAAGGATAGAAAAGCCATTGAAAATGCAGATTTGTTTCTCATAAACGGAGCAGGCATGGAATCCTTTTTAAATGGTGTGCAAAGGCAATATCCCCAGCTGCCTGTGGTGGATACTTCTCAGGGCATAGCACTGCTGCATTCTCACCAGCATCATCACCATGCTGAAGAGGAACATCATCATGAATTTGAAAATGGGCATATATGGCTTTCTTCTGAAAATGGTATGATACA
Organism: uncultured Clostridia bacterium; assembly: GCA_944384265.1. Taxonomy (GTDB): domain Bacteria; phylum Bacillota; class Clostridia; order Lachnospirales; family Anaerotignaceae; genus Coprocola. The sequence continues at coordinate 12,115 of CALWSR010000015.1, read as the reverse complement.
GGCAGAAAATATATGCAATGCCCTTGTGCAAAAGGACCCCGACCATGCAGAGCAATATCAAAAAAATTTAGAAGCCTTTCGCAGCAATATTCATTCCTTTCAAAGCACACAGCCCCTTTCCAAAGGCAATGCCCAAAAAGCTGTCATATTCCATGAAGGCTTTGACTATATCTCTGAAGAATACGGCTTTGTAGTAGAAGGGGAAATTTTGGCAGAGGAAAATCAAACCCCCTCTGCAAAGGAGCTGGCTCAAATCATAGACCATGCCAAGCAGCAGCAAATCAAGCTCTTTTTTACAGCAGACGATGCGGGCAGAGCCTATGCAGAGTTGATTGCAAATGAGGTAGGAGGCAGTGTGTATCTGCTTGACCCCATTACATCAGGGCCGATGGAAAAGGAGGCCTACCTCAATGCATTGTACTACAATCAAAAAACAATACAGGAGGCATTGGACAATGGGTATTCATAACAGCTGCGGTCTTTGCCGTGTGGAGCTGAAGCAGGTCAGTGTCAAAAGCGGCAGTGATATATTGTTAGACAATATCAATTTAGAATTTCACTGTGGACAGCTTACGGCACTCATTGGCAGAAACGGCGCAGGAAAAACCACATTATTAAAAGCCATATTAGGCGAAAAAAAACATAGTGGAAAAATATATTACGAAAAGCATGATGGCAATGAAATGAAGCATCCCACAATAGGCTATGTGCCTCAGCAGCTGCTTTTTGACAAAAATATGCCCCTGAGTGTGGCAGATTTTATGATGGCTGCCAAAAGCAAAATCCCTGTTTGGGCAGGCTACCAAAGGGCTGAAAAACAAAAGCTGAAAAAAAGGCTCTCCGAAATGGACTGTGACCATGTTTTGGACAAAAAGCTGGGGTTGCTCTCAGGCGGCGAGCTGCAAAGGGTACTGCTTACCATGGCCATTGACCCCATGCCGGATTTGCTCATATTAGACGAGCCTGTATCCGGTGTGGACGCCACAGGGTTGGATTTATTTTATAAAAAAGTGACATTTTTAAGAAACACCTATCATATTGCTATATTACTTGTATCACACGATTTGGCACTGATTCATCGTTATGCAGACAAAGTGGTGCTTTTGGATAAAACGGTTGCAGAACAGGGAGATGCAAAGGATGTCTTTGCCACAAAAGCCTTTCGGCAAACATTTGGATACTTTTCGGGGGAGGATACAAAATGGAATGGATAAATACAATGCTGGAATTATTACCCTTTTCTTTTTTGCAGTATGATTTTATGAAAAATGCTTTTTTGGCAGTGCTGCTGCTGGCGCCTCTTTTTGCACTTTTGGGTACCATGACAGTCAACAACAATATGGCATTTTTTTCAGATGCACTGGGACACAGTGCTTTAACAGGCATTGGCATTGGCACGCTTTTGGGCTTAAAGGAGCCTTTATTTTGCATGATTGCCTTTGGCATTTTTTTAAGCCTTGCCATCACAAAGGTAAAGGATGGCACCACCTCTTCTGATACCATCATAAGCGTTTTTTCCTCCACAGCAATGGCCATAGGCATTGTCATACTTTCTCAGGAGGGAGGCTTTGCCAAGTTTTCTTCCTATTTAATCGGAGATGTTTTAACTGTCACACAAAAGGACTTGTTGCTCATTTTTGTTGTGCTTTTGCTTTCCTATTTTATATGGGCATTGCTTTACAATTCTCTGCTGTTGGTCAGTGTCAATCCTTCCTTGGCTGTCAGCAGAAATGTCAATGCCCGTTTTACAGAAAATGTGTTTGTGGTTTTGGTGGCCATCACTGTAATGGTTTCTATTCGGCTTATGGGTATTTTAACCATCAATTCTCTTTTGATACTGCCTGCTGCCGCCGCCAGAAACGTTGTCACCAACGCCAAAGCATATCACTGGCTGACAACAGCCATTGGACTGATTTCTGCTTTGAGCGGTTTGGTTTTGTCCTATGAAATGGGTACCTCGGCAGGGGCCTCCATTGTGGTTGTAGCAGCTTTGTTCTTTTTTATTACATTTTTTATGGCAAAAATAAACAAATGATTTTTAGAAATAAATATGCTGTTTTGTGTCTAAAATATTTTTTGTCATATTTCTATGTTCTCAGTACCATATCATATGATTTCCATATGGCTTTTTATCTATTTTGACTGCCATAAACCAATTGCAGCTTTTATGGTGCAATATACTTTGTACTGCTTCAAAAAAGGATAAAAACCATTTGTAAATTGCCCTGGTGGGGACGGTTGCAAAATAGTTCTCTAAAATAATCGTGTACAAAAGCTGGTTGCTTTTTGAGCAAATTCCACTCAAAAAACAACCAGTTTGATATGATTTATAAACTGTCTTTGTGCAAGCTGCTGTCCTTTTATTTTGCAACAGCCCCTTGTGCATAACAAATACAGGCTCCATTTCTATATTTTTGACATCAGCCATATTTGTATATTACACCATGTCTGGGACTATCTCTTTGCATGCATTGTCAAAAGGACATATTCCCATCCATACATTTTTTACAAATAATACATTTTTCCATAAAATTTTCCGCCATGTTTCGTTTTTATAGGCAAACAAAAATAGGAAATGCTTTTATATCATTTTCCCCCAACCCACTTTGGTAAAAAGTACAATATTATCCTGCTCTCTCTGCCAAACCGGCAGAAATCCCTCTTTTCATCCCCTATCCACAGCAATTTAGCACTTTATTTTTTTACATCTTTTTATACAACTGCCAAAAGAATACATTGCCATTCCCACATTTTTACAAATGACGTCTTTTCAATAACCATGCTTGGCTCTTGTAAATAAATGAAAATCTGAAATACTTTTGTATCATTTTCCATACAATTTACTTTGGTAAAAAGTACAATGTTATCCTGCTCTCTCTGCCAAACCGGCAGAAATCCTCTCTTTTTACACTCTTCTAAAAGCATAAAAAAATATTACAAAATGCCAATTCCTTTTGCAGACACAGCTTTACCTTTTTGCAGCCATGCAATCCATATTTTAATTTGTTTTTTATTTTACAATCCATTCCACCTATTTACACTGCTGTACAAAAAAAGGAGCATCCCCCCTTAGGATACTCCCATTTCCATTTATTCTACCGTAACAGATTTTGCCAAATTTCTTGGTTTATCCACATCACAGCCTCTTTCCACTGCAATATAATATGCCAAAAGCTGCATAGGCACAACTGTGGAGGATGCGCTGAAAAGTTCATTGCCCTCAGGTATATAGAACACCTCATCGGCCACTTTTTCAATAGCCTCATTGCCTCTTGGCGTAATGGCAACCACATTGGCTCCTCTTGCCTTCACTTCCTTTATGTTGCTGACCAGCTTTTCAAATAATGTCTGCTGTGTGGCGATGGCTACAACCAGCGTACCGTCTTCTATCAGAGATATGGTGCCATGCTTCAGTTCTCCTGCGGCATAGGCTTCACTATGGATATAAGAAATTTCCTTCAGCTTCAAAGAAGCCTCCATGGCCGCCGCATGGTCAATACCCCTGCCAATGACAAACACATCCTTTGACTGTGCATATTGCTTTGCCAGCACTTTGATTCTTTCTTCCAGCTCCAAAAGACTTTTGACATCCTCCGGCACTTTTTTCAAATCTGTGATGTATTGGTTTTGTTCCTGTAGGGAAATCTCCTGTTTTGCTTTTCCAAAATATACTGCCAGCAGATACATCACAGAAAGCTGGGTGCTGTATCCCTTTGTGGTAGCCACAGCAATTTCCGGACCTGCCCATGTATAAAGCACATCATCGCTTTCTCTTGCAATGGAGCTTCCTACCACATTGACAATGGAAAGCACTCTCACACCATGTTTTTTAGCCTCTCTCAATGCGGCCAGTGTATCCGCCGTTTCTCCCGACTGGCTTACAATGATGCACAAATCATTTTTGTTTAAAATAGGGTCACGGTAGCGAAATTCTGAGGCCAAATCCACCTCCACAGGAATTCTGGATATTTTTTCAATGACATATTTTCCCACAATGGCTGCATGCCAAGCACTGCCGCAGGCCACAATGTGTATTCTGTTTATGTTTTTTACAAATTCCTCTGTCAAAGAAATGTGGTCCAGCTGTATGCCATTGTCACAGAGTCTTGGGAATATGGTTTTGCGCAGTCCCTCCGGCTGTTCTACAATTTCTTTCATCATAAAATAGTCATAGCCATCCTTTTCTGCGGCAGAAACATCCCATGTTACATGAAACACTTCTTTTTTGATTTCATTTTTGTTTAAATCAAACAATGTCACACCATCTTGCTTTAGCAGTACAATCTCATTGTCCTCCAGCAAATAATAATCTCTGGTATATTCCAAAAGTGCAGGAATGTCAGAGGCAATATAATTTTCTTTTTCAGAAAGCCCCACCAGCAAGGGGCTATCCTTTCTTACAGCCACAATTTGGTCAGGATGCTCGCTGCAAAGCACCCCCAAGGCATATGCCCCTCTTATTTGAGAAATGACATTTATCATGGTTTCTACCATATCTCCGTTGTAGCAGTCGTCAAAAAGCTGTGCCACAATTTCTGTATCCGTTTCAGAAACAAATTTTCTTCCCTTTTGCTCCAGCATTTCCTTTAACTGCATATAATTTTCAATGATGCCGTTATGTACCACAGAAATTCTGCCGTTTTCACTGCTGTGAGGATGGCTGTTGACATCGCTTGGCGCTCCATGTGTGGCCCATCTGGTGTGTCCAATGCCAATTTTTCCAAAAAGGCATGTGTCTGTTTTTTCTATTTTTTCTTTCAAATCAGCCAGTCTGCCCTTTGTTTTTACTGTCAAAATGCCATTTTGATGCACTGCAATGCCGGCAGAGTCATACCCTCTGTATTCCAGCTTGGAAAGCCCCTGCAAAAGCACATCGGCCGCCTGATGCAATCCAACATAACCTACAATACCGCACATAATTTTGTACCTCCAGTTTTTTTGTTTACACGTTGCTTTTGTTTTGTGCAAAGCCTTTTGTCTTTGTTTTGTCAAAAGCCTGCGTCCCTGTGTAAATGGGCGAGAAGTATCCGCCGAATGCCTTCGATACCCTTCTTCCTCGTCAACTACCCTACATAAGTTCTGGCGCTTTTTTTTAAATATGTTTTGTCCTCCTTTCCCATCAAAACACTTGTAGGCAGTGTCGGCCCTTTCAAACCGTTTCGCCGATTATTGTACCATACTTTCTAAAATTGGTAAAGTGGCATATGGGCCGCTTTTTATTATGTATATGGCAGTATGGGTATAATATGTTATACAAAAATAAAATATGCTGCTGCAATACACAAAGCCTTTTCTCATATGGTTTATTTTTTTCATGGCCTTTTGTAACCAAAAAAAGCTTCTGTTACTTTCATATAAAATATTATAAAGCACAACCACAATGTCCCAGGCTATTTGGCCTCAAGCCAATATCCATGGCTCTGTAAAATGTATATTTACAATGCCATATCCATTCCACAAAAATTTTATTTCCCCTTCTCAGCCATAAACCTCCCTGTAAAGATGTCACCCTATCATAAAACTAAAAACAATATAGAAAGGCTTTCAAAAAAACTGTAATTCACACTTATTTTGTTTTCAATCCAATAGAAAGCCATCTGCTTTTATCACAAAGCCATGGATAAATTACAGCCAAAGCCACCAGCACCATAAACAACACAAATCAAAACCAATATAGTGTCATATGCTCCTCCACTTTTTTGATGAAGCGTATTGGGCTTAAAAACCCATTAAAAAATTGAAACCACTTTTTTGATTTCATCCTTTTTTTCATGGAACAAAATGCCTCTGCAATAGAAAGACAGATGAAAAAAAGCCCCCAAATAGCATTTGGAGGCCTTCATCCATACTATTTCTAGTGCATCAATATTTCCATCATCAGCTTTGCCCCTTTGATAAATCCCTTTTGATAGGCATAAAGCTCTTTTTTTCCATAATACATCAATTTTTCCCACATCAGCTCCTCAAACTCTTTTTGATGCTCTTTTAAATATTTTTCTACAAATGCCTCCTCTCTTTTCAAATATTGCTGGTATGCCTGGGCATGGCCATTTGCATTTTTTCTTTCCAGCTCCTGCTGTCCCATTTCCAGTATAATTTCTTTTCTTTTCATAGAGCAATCCTCCTTATAAAAATAATTGCTACTTTCCGTAGTATAGCATTATTATACACTATATATCATAAATTTCAACCAGTTTAAATCATTTTGCACTTATTATATAATAATTTCTAAAATTGAAAGGAGAAGATACATGGAACCTATTCTAAAAAACAGAAAACGCTTTACCTCCTCCATCAAAAACGAGCTGGCAGAAGCTTTTAATCAGTTAGCCCATGATACCCGCATTCCAAAGTCCAGACTTTTTGATGAGGCCATAGAAGATTTATTGAAAAAATATCAGCAAAAAAATTTAAAAAAATAATGTTTCATTTCATAAAATTTTTATTTTTATATAAATAAAAAAAGGAACCACATTTTGATTTGTTTTGAGTTCCAAAAATCAAACAGTAAGGAGTATGAATCATATGGAAGAAAAAATCACTACAAAATTGCCTTTAATCCCTTTAAGAGGCTTTACTGTGTTTCCCGACATGACCACAAGTCTTCCCATTGGTCGTGAAAAATCATTAGAGGCCTTGGAATATGCAACAAAACACGATACCCCTGTTTTTTTGATTACACAAAAAAATCCCTCTGTACAAGACCCTCAAAGGGGAGATTTATATGACATAGGCACCATTGCAAGGGTAAAACAGGTTTTAAAGCTGCCCGGTGCATTCAATCACATCATTGTAGAGGGAGAAAAACGGGGAAAGCTGGTGCAGTGCATGGAGGAAGACGCCTGCAATTATGGCGATGTCATAGAAATTGAGCAGGATTTTGAAGGAGAGCTTTCTTCAGAGGAAGAGGCACTCATGCGTGTGGGGGCAGAGTGCTTTGGAGAGTATGCCACCGTTACCCGAAGCAAAAACAGCACAGAGCTGCTTTTGGCAGCCGCCGAAGCCACAGAAGCAAAACAGCCGGGAAAACTGGCAGACATCATTGCCAGTGTTTTAGAAACAAGCAGTGAAAGAAAACAATCACTGCTGGAGCTGGTGACACCCATGCAAAGGCTGCACATGGTTATACAAATCATGAATCACGAAATTGAAATACTAAACATCAAAAAACAGCTGGAGGATTCTGTCAGAAAAAAATTGGATAAAACCCAAAAGGAATATTTTTTAAAAGAAGAAATGAAGCTGATACAGGAGCAATTGGGGGATAAAGACGGCGTCAATGCCGATGCAGAGGCATTTCGTCAAAAGCTTTTGGAAAAAAATCCTCCCAATGAGGTCAAAGAGGCAGTGGAAAAGGAAATCAACCGTATGGTAAAAATTCCTGTCACCTCTCCGGAATACAATGTATCCAGAAGCTATATTGAAACCATATTGTCACTGCCTTGGAAAGAAAAAACAAAATATAAGCTGGATTTAAAAAGGGCAGAAAATGTGTTGAATCAGGACCATTATGGACTAGAAAAAGTAAAACAAAGAATATTGGAGCATTTGGCAGTGAGAAAAATGGCTCCCAAAACAAACAGCACAATACTTTGTCTTGTGGGTCCTCCCGGTGTGGGCAAAACCTCCATTGCAAAATCCATTGCAAAAGCATTGAATTTGAAATATGTCAGAATGTCATTGGGAGGCATTCGGGACGAGGCAGAAATCAGAGGTCATAGAAAAACATATGTAGGTGCCATGCCGGGACGTATTATTGCCGGCATGAAGCAGGCAGGCACCATAAATCCCCTTATGCTTTTGGATGAGGTGGATAAGCTGAGCAAATCCTTCCAGGGCGACCCTTCCTCTGCTCTTTTGGAGGTGCTGGATGCAGAGCAAAACAGTACCTTTCGAGACCATTATGTAGAGCTTGACTACGATTTGTCAGAAGTGTTTTTTATATGCACTGCCAACAGCATAGACACCATTGCTTCTCCTTTGCGTGACAGAATGGAAATCATACAGCTTTCCAGCTACACCGGTCTGGAAAAAAAACACATTGCACTGGAGCATCTTTTAGAAAAACAAAAAAAGCGTCATGGACTCAAAAAAGACCAGTTTACGCTTTCTGAGGACGCCGCAGAGCAAATCATTGCGCATTATACAAAAGAAGCAGGTGTGCGCCAGCTGGAGCGGGTCATTGGCTCTCTTTGCAGAAAGGCAGTCAAAGCCATTGTTGCCAAAGAAAAAACATCTCTCTGTGTCACAGCAGAGCAGCTGGAGGAGCTTTTGGGCGCCAAAAAATTTCTTTTTGACCCCATTTATGATACGCCTCAAATCGGCATCGTAAGGGGATTGGCCTGGACACAGCTGGGAGGCGACACCCTTTCCATAGAAGTCAACACCATGGCAGGCACAGGAAAGCTGGAGCTGACAGGAAACATCGGAAAGGTTATGCAGGAATCGGCAAAAGCCGCCATGAGCTATATCCGTTCTCAAAGCCATCGTTTCAATATAGAAGAAGGATTTTATAAAGAAAAGGATGTTCATATACACATTCCGGAGGGTGCTGTACCAAAGGACGGGCCTTCTGCCGGCATCACAATGGCAATGGCAATGCTTTCTGCACTGACAGGAGCCAAAATAAGAAATGATGTGGCCATGACAGGGGAAATTACACTCAGAGGCAGGGTTCTGCCCATAGGCGGCCTGAAAGAAAAGGTATTGGCGGCAAAAAAAGCCGGTGTTACAAAGGTCATACTCCCCAAACAAAATGAAAAGGATTTAAAGGAATTGGAAACGCCCATAAAGGAAAACATCACATTTGTATTGGCAAAAACCATGGAAGATGTCATATCAGAAGCAGTGGCGGAAGGAGAAAAAATATGGAAGTAAAAAAATCCTCTTTGCAGGCAGTGGGCGTCAAATTTGACCAATATCCCACAGACGGCAAATCAGAAATTGCATTTGCAGGCAAATCCAACGTGGGCAAATCCACTTTAATCAATGCCATGCTCAACAGAAAAGCATTGGCAAGAACCAGCTCTCAGCCGGGAAAAACCAGAACCATCAATTTTTATAATGTCAACGATGCATTTTATATTGTGGATTTGCCGGGATACGGCTATGCCAAGGCTCCCAAAAGGGAAATTGAAAAATGGGGAAATATGATTGAAGCTTATCTGAAAAACAGACAGACATTGCTGGGTATCATACTTTTAATAGACATTCGCCACCAGCCCGGCAAAAACGACATAATGATGTATGATTGGCTCAAGCATTACGGCTATGATATCATCATAGCCGCCACAAAGGCAGATAAGCTGAACAAAAGCCAAGTGCCAAAGCAGCTTGCTCTTATCAAAAACACACTTGCACTGGCGCCGGAGGATAAGCTGATTGCTTTTTCCGGCACTGCCAAAACAGGTGTTTTGGAGCTTTGGACAGAAATAGAAAGACTTTTGCAATAAAAAACAGACAAACAAAAATAATAAAACGTATATTAAAAAAAATAGCACAGCTTCTTTATCAAAAAGCAATCACATTGGAGTGTTTTTTATGCAAAATCGTATCTGCTTATCGGCAACAGATAAAAAAATAGGCGGTGTTTGTGGCGGCATTGCTCAATTTTTTGGTTTTGAGCCATCTCTTGTCAGAATTATATTTGTACTTTTGATGCTGCTTTTGCGCATTTATCCCATCATCATCTATTTGGTGCTTTGGGCAATATTGCCAAAGGAATAAACATTTTTGGAAACAAGTTCCTACATAAAATATTTTTATGGTGTCATACTAGTGGTGTAACACAAATAAAAATGTATTTGAAGGAGGACATATTTTATGTCAGGAACAAATAATAACACATCCAGCAACAAAATCAATGTGCCGGAAGCAAGAGCAGCTTTAGAGCAATATAAGTTTGAAGTGGCAAACGAAATCGGCGTACCTTTAAAAAAAGGCTACAACGGTGATTTGACATCTGCACAAAATGGCTATGTGGGCGGCTATATGGTGAAAAAAATGATTGAAGCACAGGAAAAAGCCATGGCCGGCAAAACACAGGGCTAAAAAATACAATTACAGCTCTTTAGCTGTAAAATAAAAAAAGCAGGAATTTCCCCTGCTTTTTTTACATTCTCCAATATTTTATTCTGGCTTTGGAGCGCCTACTGGACAGACACCAGCGCAAGAACCGCAATCAATACATTCTGCTTCTTTGATAGCAACAACACCGCCATCTTCGTAAATGCAGTTTGTTGGGCATTCGCTTACGCAAGCGCCACAGCCGATACATTCAGAACCAATTTTATGAGCCATTGGAATACACCTCCTATTGAAAAGATACAATGCTATTTTATATCAAAAAGTTGTAATAAGCAAGTTATTTTTTAATTTTATACATAAAAATTGTGAAAAGTTTTTCATTCCCTATTGTATCGAAACAAAATTGCTTTTGAAAGCAAAAAAACAATTTGCAACATTTCCAAAAAATACTAATCATTTTCAAAAAAAAGCCGATATTATATTATAGAACATATTTGTTCTAAATCATTGCGCTATTTTTTAGAAATAAAAAGCTTTGTACCAAAGCAGCATGGCTAGTGCAAAGCCCATCCATCAATCAGGAAAGGAGATGAATTGTATGCAAGGAATCAGAAATTATTACAGCAATTACAGCAGCTTAAACAGCATCAACAACACCTATTTAAACTATACCAACTCAATGAATCAGCTGAAATTACAGCAGGCATTGGACAAACTGGAGCAAAGCGAAACAGGCAAAAACACTGCTTCAGGCTCTTTGACCACAAGTGCTTCTACATTTGTCAGAAATTACAACAGCTCTATGACAGATTTAATGTCTGCGGCAAATTCACTGCGGAATGTAAACGACGCCGGCGTCAGCCGTGAATTGACTGTAAACAGCTCCAACACAGACGTTTTGACTGCTTCCAAAAACTATACACTGCGCAAAGAGGAAACATTTACTGTTTCTGTGGACCAGCTGGCTGCAGCACAGCAAAATGTTTCACAGGCTGTCAGCAGCAACGCCCGTGCTTCTCAAGACGCTGTTTTTTCCATTTCAACAGCGCAGGGCTCTGCAAACATTCAGGTCAGCGCATTCAAAGACAATGGTGTGCAAAAAACAAATCATCAAATGCTCAATGATGTGGCAAAACAAATCAATTCTCAAAATATTGGTGTCCGTGCCTCTGTGGAAACCACAGAAGACGGAAAAAGCTTATTAAAGCTTACAGCAAAAGAAACAGGCACAGACTATGCTTTTTCCGTAGCAGGAGACTTTGCGCAAAGCATGGCGCTGGATACGGTCAGCACACAGGCACAAAATGCACAATATTCCGTGACAGATGAAACAGGCACCAAACGGGATTTTACATCAAACTCCAATGAAGTAAGCCTAGACTATGGCAAAGCAACCATGTCCCTGCAAAAAACAGGTCAGGCTACTGTAAGCATTGGTGTAGACAATGAAAAAATAGCCGACGCTGTTGAAGACCTTGTTGAAAAATATAACAAGGCACTTTCTGTTGTTTCTGCCAATACAGATAAGGGAATCGGCGTGGAAAGTCAGCTTTCTTCTATGGTCAATGGCCCTATGTCAGAAAAATCATTAAATCTGATTGGTATTACCAAAGATGCCAGCGGCAAGCTGTCTTTAGACAGAGAAACATTGCTGGAAAAATTACAGCAGGACCCAGAACTGACAAAGGATATCATCAGCGGAAACAATGGCTTGGCACAAAGGACATTCCAAAGTGCCCAAACAGCTCTTTCCCGTCCTGCCAATGCACTGCTTAGCTCCGAATTGGAAAGTATGCAGGCACAGTCCAGCACAAACACATTGAATCTGATGCATCGTTTCGCTTCCTCAGGAGCTTACAATTTAACTAATTTTTATAGCGCAGGTCTTTTGATGAATATGTTGATATAATCAAAAGCCCCCTTTAAACAGGTGGTTTGATCAGACCCTATAAGGGCCTATCTCTTGTGGCTGCCCCCTACTTGGGGGCGCTTTTTTGTATGGAAAAAACCATGCGATAGTTGCGTGGTTCAAAAAAGCCTTCTGGCGATGAGGCAGACAGAAAAACTCCTTTCGATTATAATAAAAGTG
>CALWSR010000014.1 GCA_944384265.1 uncultured Clostridia bacterium | reverse complement strand
AGAATGCAGCAGAAAACACAAATGAAAGGAATTCCCAATCAGAAGAAGCTGCCCAAACAGCCATGACATTGGAAAAAAGGGAGAATACAGCAGAAAATACAAATGAAAGGGATGCCCAATCAGAAGAAAATCCCCAAACAGCCATGACATTGGAAAAAGGGGATGCTATGGAACAAAACACCATGCAGCAGCAAAGGGATACAGCAGAAGAAAAGGAATAACCGCCCTATCAAAATGGATATGTCATAGCAGGCGTATGCTAAAAAATATAATACAAAAAAAGAAAGGCTCAAAAGATATACCATTTTGGCAAAAAAATAAAATTTTGTGTTATTGTTTCAATAAAAAGTATTTTATTTTGTTCAAAAACATACTATAAAAAATGTGCCGGGTTTGATATACTGAAAAATATCACCCGGTTTTTTATTTTCACATTTCATTTTATAAGGAGGGGTAGTGGTGTATTCAAACGGCAAAACATTTACAAAGGAAGAAATGAAATATTTGCAGCTGCTTTCTGAAAATTACAGCAATATCAACAAAGCAAGCTCTGAAATTATGAATTTGAAAGCAATATTAAACTTGCCTAAGGGCACAGAGCATTTTTTATCAGACATTCATGGAGAGCTGGAATCCTTTCGCCATGTGCTGAAAAATGCCTCCGGTGTTATCAAAAATCATATCAATGAAATTTTTGGAGCCACATTGCGGGAAGCAGAAAAAAAATCCCTTGCAACACTGATTTATTATCCGGAGCAAAAGCTGGAGCAAATTGCACAAACAGAGTCTGACATGGAGGATTGGTACAAAATTACACTTCACAGGCTCATACATATTTGTAAGGTGGTATCCTCCAAATATACCAGGTCAAAGGTGCGCAAAGCACTGCCCAAGGATTTTGCCTATATTATAGAGGAGCTTTTGCATGAAGACAGTGCAGGCAGTGACAAACAAATGTATTATTCCGAAATTATAAGCACCATCATTGCATTGTATCAGGCAGACAGGTTTGTCATTGCTTTGGCCCATTTGATACAAAGACTGGCCATTGACCGGCTTCATGTCATAGGGGATATTTATGACAGAGGGCCAAGTGCCGCCAAAATTATGGATATATTGTCAGAATATCATTCTGTGGATATACAATGGGGCAACCATGACATTTCTTGGATGGGAGCGGCAGCCGGTTGCCAGGCATTGATTTGCAATGTCATCAGAATACAGGCAAGATATGCCAATTTGGATACCATAGAGGAGGATTATGGCATCAATCTGATTCCCCTTGCGGCATTTGCCATGGACCAATATGCCAATGACCCTTGTACCCAATTTGAGCCAAAAAGCACAGAGGGGGTGCTTTCTGACAAGGATTTTAACATGATTGCCAAAATGCACAAGGCCATTTCCATTATGCAGTGGAAGGCAGAGGCTATGATTATCAAAAGACATCCGGAGTTTCATATGGAAAACAGACTGCTTTTGGACAAAATTGATTTTGAAAAGGGAACCATTGACATAGAAGGTACCGTTTATACCATGAATGATATGAACTTTCCTACCATAGACCCCAAAAATCCTTATGCTTTTACAAAGGAAGAGGAGGAGGTGATGGCAAAAATCAAATCCTCTTTTGTAAACAGTGAAAAATTGCAGGCGCATACCAGAATGCTTTTTGCAAAGGGCAGTATGTATAAAATATTTAATTCCAATTTGCTGTTTCATGGCTGTATTCCTATGAATGAGGACGGCTCTTTAAAAACAGTGACATTCCAAGGCAGAAAATATGTGGGCAGAAGCTATTTGGACGCTGTGGAGCGTTCTGTCAGAGAAGGCTATTTTAACAAAGCCCATACAGAGGCCAAAAGGGAATGTATGGATTTGACATGGTATTTGTGGTGCGGAGAGGATTCTCCATTGTTTGGCAAAAAGAAAATGACAACATTTGAACGGTATTTTATTGATGACAAGGCTTCTCATGAGGAGGTAAAAAATCCCTATTATCATTTGAGAAATGACCAAAGTGTATGTGAAAGCATATTGTCAGAATTTGGTCTTTTGCCCACCCATTGCCACATTATAAACGGCCATGTGCCTGTAAAGGTGAAAAAAGGAGAAAGTCCCATCAAGGCAAATGGCAGAATGATTGTGATTGACGGCGGGTTTGCAAAGGCATATCAAAAACAAACGGGTATTGCAGGCTACACATTGATTTATAATTCTCACGGACTGATACTGGTATCCCATGAGCCTTTTGAATCTACGGAGGTTGCCATTGCTCAGGAAAAGGATATTCTCTCCTCCAGAGTGGCATTGCAGTATTCCCAAGAAAGAATACGAGTGCGGGATACAGATGTGGGAAGAAATATAGAAAAAAATATTAATGACCTGCAAAAGCTGCTTTATGCTTATAGAAGCGGCATGATTAAAGAAAGGGAAATGTAGTTTTGCTGGGGCTGTCGGTATTGACAGCCCTTATTGTATCAGTAAAGCAATGTGTTGGATATATGGTTTCAAAAAGTCTTTGATGCAGTAATGTGCTGAGGCTGTAAAAAAAGTGTACAAAGGATAAGCATATGACTGTAATCATACGGTGTCGGTCTATTTTGGAGAGAATTGACAAAAGGAATATAAAGCCTTTTTGCTGTATAAAAAATGGTTTCAAAAAGAATATATCATGTTACAAAAATTTAAAATATTTTATAGGAGATTTATGGTATACTATTACAAGTCAGATTTCTTGTGCAGTCCGTTTTTTAAGAAATAGAAAATGAGGTACAATATATGAACGAGAAAACATTAAAAAAATTAGAATATGATAAAATCATCAAAAAGCTTATGGATTTTGCAGTATCTCCCATGGCAAAGGAAAAGGCGGAAGCACTTTTACCATATACTGCTATGACAGACATTATACAGCAGCAGCAGGAAACCAGTGAGGCCGTTTCTATGATACTGCGAAAGGGAACATTGACACTGGGCGGTTTTAAGGAAATCCGTCCTCAAATGAAGCGTGCAGCCATGGGCGGTGTGCTTTCTATGGGAGAACTGATGCATATAGGCAGCTTTTTGTATGTTTGCAGAAGGGCAAAGGAATATGCAAAGCATGAAAATAAAACAGAGGTCTATGAAAAGCTGGATGCCCTTTTTGAATTGATACAGCCCATTGTTTCATTGGAAAATGAAATCACAAGATGTATTGTTTCTGAAACAGAAATGGCAGATACTGCCAGCTCTGCACTGCATAAAATCAGAAGAGAAATCAAGCAATCCCATGAAAGGGTAAAAGACCAGCTAAACCATATCATACTATCCTCTGCCTATAAAAATATGCTTCAGGACCCTGTTGTGACCATCAGAAACGACAGATACTGCGTGCCTGTAAAAAGCGAATACCGTTCCACATTTCCGGGAATGCTTCACGACCAGTCCAACACCGGCTCCACTGTGTTTATGGAGCCTTTGAGCGTGGTGCAGCTAAACAACAAAATCAAGGAATTGCAGGCAGAAGAAAAAAAGGAAATTGAAAAAATACTCTCAGAGCTTTCTCAAAAAGTGACAGAACAAAAAGAGATTTTAGAGGCCAACATGGAAGTGCTTGTGCATTTGGATTTTGTGTTTGCCAAGGGCAATTTATCCCTTTCTATGAATGGAACACAGCCCTTGTTTAATGTAAAAGGCTACATCAACATACAAAAGGCAAGACACCCTTTGCTGGAGGAAAAAAAGGTGGTGCCTATTTCCATTTATTTGGGAAAGGATTTTACAACACTGCTTATTACAGGCCCCAACACAGGAGGAAAAACAGTGGCACTGAAAACACTGGGGCTTTTTACACTGATGGGGCAGGCAGGGCTTCACATTCCTGCATTTGACCATTCTCAGCTGGCAGTGTTTGACAATGTGTTTGCAGACATTGGCGATGAGCAAAGCATTGAGCAGAGCCTGAGTACATTTTCTGCACACATGAGTAATATTGTAGCAATATTAAAAGAGGTAACGCCTTATTCCCTTGTGCTGTTTGATGAATTGGGGGCAGGCACAGACCCTACGGAGGGAGCTGCCCTGGCCACAGCGATTATAGAATCCCTGCACAAAAGAAAAATCAGAACGGCTGTGACCACCCATTACAGCGAGTTGAAGGTATATGCCATTTCAACAGAAGGAGTGGAAAATGCCTGCTGTGAGTTTGATGTGGAAACACTCCGCCCCACATATCGTTTGCTCATAGGTATTCCGGGAAAAAGCAATGCCTTTGCCATATCCAAGCGTTTGGGACTTTCTGATGAAATCATAGAAGAGGCCAAAGCATTTATCAGCCATGATGAGGCCAGATTTGAAGATGTGATTACAGATTTGGAAATCAGCAAAAAATCTGTGGCATTTGAACAGGAAAGGGCAGAGCAGTACAGACAGGAAGCCCAGCGGCTGAAAGAAGAGGTGGAATACCAAAAAAACAAAACAAAGGAACAAAAAGAAAAAATACTCTCCAAAGCAAGACAAGAAGCCAGACAAATTTATCAGCAGGCCAAAGAGGAGGCCGACGCCATCATCAAGCAAATGAATCAAATGGCAAAGGAAAGTGCAGACAGACAAAAGCTTTCCCAGCAGCGGTCTGTTTTGAAGACCAAGCTTTCTTCCATGCAGGAGGCCTTTTTGAAATCTCCCAAAAGAAAAAGCAGCCACAGGCCTCCGGAAACATTGCAGGCGGGGGATAGTGTGTATGTGATTTCATTTGACCAAAGGGGTACTGCTCTTTCGGAGCCGGACAAAAATAAAGAAGTGATGGTGCAAATGGGCAGCATGAAAATGAAAGTGCCTTTGTCTGAGCTGATGCTGGATGATGCACCAAAGCCCAAAAAGGAAGCTGCCAAAAAAACAGTTTCCACAAAAGTAAAATCAGGCAAAAGCCAGTATATTTCTGCTGAAATCGACTGTCGGGGACAGCTGGTGGAGGAAGCACTGGGCAATATTGACAAATATTTGGATGATGCCTATTTATCCGGATTGAAGCAGGTGATGATTATACACGGCAAAGGCACAGGGGCATTAAGAAGTGCCGTGCAAAGCTATCTGCGTACCAATCCTCATGTCAAGGGCTATCGCCCCGGGGTTTATGGAGAGGGAGAAATGGGCGTGACAGTGGTGGAATTAAAATAAAACCAATGCTGCAAAAGCATATAGATTTCATATGCTTTTGCCATTTTCAGAGGGGCATTTTCCCTCTTTTTCATTATGGCAGAAAAAAGAAAATGTGTTGCAGAATATGAAAAATCATATGACGCTATGGGTATTTACAATAAAACAATGGCATTGCTTTGTTTGAAAGAAAGCAGAATATTCCCATGATGAAATAAAATGATAAAGGCGTCTTGTGCAGGCTGTGAAAAATACCAAGCACCGGTTTTGGTTGTAAAATCAATGCTTCATAGCCTTTTATTTCATAGAAAAGCAACAAAATCCAAAAAGGAGGAGGTTATTTATGGAAAAAAAGCAAAAAGTGATGATTGTAGATGATGACCAGCATATTGCAGAGCTGATTTCACTATATTTATCCAAAGAAGGCTATGAAACCATGGAAATTTATGACGGCAGGGAGGCTGTGGAAAAAATAGGCTCTTTTCAGCCGGATATGCTGCTGCTGGATTTGATGCTTCCCGGCATGGATGGCTACAAAGTTTGTACAGAAATACGCAAAATCAGCGATATTCCTGTGATTATGCTCACAGCAAAGGGAGAAACATTTGACAAGGTGCTGGGGCTGGAGCTGGGGGCAGACGATTATATGGTAAAGCCCTTTGACCCCAAGGAATTGGTGGCCCGGGTGAAAGCCGTTTTAAGAAGGTATGACCAAAAAGCATCCCAAAAGGAAGACAAAAACAAAAAGCTGGTTTTTTCTGATTTGGAAATCAATATTTCAAATTATACAG
This sequence comes from uncultured Clostridia bacterium, assembly GCA_944384265.1. Lineage (GTDB taxonomy): Bacteria > Bacillota > Clostridia > Lachnospirales > Anaerotignaceae > Coprocola. Next base: position 67,411 of record CALWSR010000014.1, on the reverse strand, counting down.
TGGAATATCATGGAGAATATGTAGATTTTCCGCCAAAAGAATTTGAACTGCTGCATTATTTGGCAGAGCATCCCAATCAGGTGTTTACAAGAGAGCAGCTTTTGGACAGAATTTGGGGCTATGAATATATTGGAGATACCCGTACAGTTGATGTACATATCAAAAGGATTCGGGAAAAATTAAACAAACAGGAGCAAAACTGGAGCATCAAAACGGTATGGGGTGTTGGATATAAATTTGAAGTCAAATAAAAAAATGTGTAAAAAATGATTTTTACACATAAAAAATGTTACTCTTCTTCTGACTGCTTTTCTTCTAATTGCTTTTGCTCCAAAAGAAGTGCTTTCTTTTTTTGTTTGAATGTGTTGACAATGCGCAAAAGCACGCAAAGGATATAGAGTATCCAAACCAGATAGTCAAAACCTTCCATGCTTTGTCTTTTTTCAAATATAAACAAAAGATAAAAGCCAACAGCAACCAGCAGCAGATTTATAATATATTGTTTGTTTTTTGATTTTATATTTTTCATAAAACAATACAGAAACAGAAGTTTCTTTCTCCTTTCCAAAAGTGATGATATGCTTTGTTTATGTGGGAGCAGTTATATTTAGTATACTATGTTTTTGCAAAAAATCAAATATAGTTTTGGAGGCATTGGATATGAATATAAAATCTATATTTACAAAACAGCTTTTACTTTATATGGGTACCCTTCTTGTCAGCTTTGTATTGGTGGGGCTTACCCTTTCTGTGGTGTATACACAATATTACATGAATAAAGTGGAGGAAGAACTGATTATACAAGGGAAGAAAATTTCAAAGGAATATAAAAAAGCATATTATACAGGAAATTTAAGCAATTTGAGCTATGAGCTGCAAGTGCTGGAGGGCTACATGGCGGCAAGCATTTTTTTTATTGATACCAAGGGAGTGGTGATATTGGCTTCTCCCGGCATCAATGAAAGCTGGGTGGGACAGGCCATATCCAATCAAGAAATGATTGATGAGGTGCTGGAGGGCAACATTGTCACACTGGAGGGCAGAATCAACGGTATGTTTGATGAGCCTGTGCTGACAGTGGGCTACCCTTTGCAGGCAGGCAATATTTCCGGAATTTTTATGTGTACTTCCATGCCTGAAATTGAAAAGTCACTTCAGGGAATGTATGAAATGGGATTTTTTATATTGGCGGCTGTGATGAGCATTGGCATTATACTGGTATATCTTTCCAGCAGAAAAATCATCAGTCCTCTTTTGCAAATGAATGAGGCGGCAAAAATCATTGCAGGAGGAAATTTTGAACAAAGAGTGGAAATACAAACAGAGGATGAGGTGGGACAGCTGGCAGAAAGCTTTAACCATATGGCAGAAAGCCTCAACAAATATGAAACGGTCCGCAGGGAATTTATTGCAAATGTATCCCATGATTTGCGCTCTCCTCTCACATCCATGCAGGGGTTTTTAAATGCCATATTGGACGGCACCATACCAAAGGAAAAGCAGGAGCATTATTTAAACATTGTTTTGGAGGAAACAAAGCGGCTGACAAAGCTGACAAATGACATTGTGGAGCTGAGCAAGGCACAAACCAGTACAATTACACTGGAAAAATCCCGATTTGATATCAATGCATTGATTCGGGAAAGCATTGAAAGGCTGGAGCCTCGTTTGCAGCAAAAAAATATGAAAATCAATGGCATTTTTGCAGAAAAGGAAACATTTGTGGAGGCAGACAAGGATAAAATTGCCCGAGTGCTTTATAATTTGGTGGACAATGCCATAAAGTTTTCTCTCCAAGAAGGAGAAATAGAAATTGAAACTGTATTAAAACAAAATAAAAAAGTGTTTGTCAGTGTGACAGACCATGGCAAGGGCATCAGTGAGGAGGAACAAAAATATATTTTTGACCGGTTTTATAAAGCGGACACCTCCCGTGGAAAGGATAAAACAGGGAGCGGATTGGGTCTTTCCATCGTCAGAGAATTTTTGCTGGCACATGGGGAAAACGTTGGCGTCAAAAGTGAAGAACAAAAGGGAACCACATTTACATTTTCACTGAAGCTGGCAGAAAAGGAAGGAAAAAAAGGAGTATAGCAGTATTGCTATGGAGAGATAAAAAGCAAAAAATATGTGTATTGCAGCATAAATGAGAATGTACTATGTATGAAATGCAGCTGCATAAAAAATGTCATAAATAGCAAGGATATGTCCACAAAAATAAAATCACAGCTGTATTTCTATGGATAATCTGTTTGAATATATATCAAATTTTTTTACCATATTTTCAGCGGCAGAAAAGGAGCTGTAAAAATGATTCATATAGTATTGCTTCTATAAAAAGAGAAGCTTTTTGCAGGAATTTGAAATGTATAAAATAAGCCTGCAACAATGCCTGAATCCGGAAAATACCATTTTATTCCAAAGGAGAATACAGATATCAATATGAAAATAAAACAAAAAATAACAGGGCATTTGTAATATTCATAGATAAGTTGATTTTTTGTTTTTGAACGGAAGGTATTATAAAAAAATTTATTGCAGCAATGGCCTGAATCTAAAAAAGAAAAAACAATATATTTTGTGGAAAAAGTCGACATCCTGTCGTCAAAGGCTCCTTTCATGCAAGCCTGTGACCAGTAGACAAAAAGCAGAAGCTTTATGGGCTAAAAGCCTTGAAAGGCCTGCTTTTTTCCGCCGGAAATAAATTCTGACTGCGGATTACGGTTGGAAACCCTTCGTTTCCAACCTTTTCGGTGTGCTTGAAAAAATATAGTTGATGAAAACAATATGTTTTCCCTTTTTTATATCCTCTGCAACAGTCTGTGACATAAACAAAGGATATGCCCTTTTGCAAAACAGGCTTGTAAAACAGATGCGTTACATTTTGTATAAATATAACAATAGTATTGCTGTTTCTTTCTTTGAAAGCAAGGGAACAAATAGCTTATGACATTTTCTGAAGAGAGGAAAATGCAGAGAAAGGATTTTGATTGTAAAAGCAATATTTCACAGCCTTCTATTTTTTGTAAAAGCAACAGAGAAAACGGCTGTGTTGCGTTAATATGAAAAATGATATGATATGAATTAGAACAATGAGATTGACATTGCTTTATGAAAAGAAAGGAACCAAAGAGCTTGGAGCTGCTGCAAACACACTTGCTTTGGGTTTACAAAAATGTAAGGAGTCGGTTTTAGCCTTAAAGCCAATGTTTCATAGCTTTCTATTTCATATGAAAGTAACAGAATCGAGAAAACCAAATGGGGCAGGGAATCATTTCCCTGCCCCATTTGGTTATGAAATGGTATCTGCGTCAGCATTTTTAGCATAGTATTCTTTTACCAAATCTGCCAATGTGGTGTTGTCCACCACATCATCCACAGCTGTTTTGATTTTTTGCCAAAGAGAAAGAGAAGCGCATACATCAGCCCTTTTGCAGGGGCTATGCTCCAAGCAGTCCACAGGGGAAAGAGAGCCTTCTAAAATACGCAGTATAGAGCCTACTGTGATTTCTGAAGGGTCCTTTATCAAAGAGTAGCCGCCCTGGGCGCCTCGAAAGCTTTTAACCAATCCCGCTTTTGTAAGGGGATTGATAATTTGCTCCAGATATTTTTCTGAAATCTCTTGCTGCTGTGCAATGGTTTTGAGAGGGATATGGCTTGTTTTTTCATACTGCAATGCCAAACAAATCATAAGACGAATACCATAGCGTCCTTTTGTTGATATTTTCATAAAATCCCACCATTTCTATTGTTGTTATATGGCTTGACTGTTTTTTTACAGTGTAGCACATCTTTTTTTATTTCGCAATAAAAATCCTACTAAAAATGTGGGCATTATGAGACTACGCATTTTCCTCCCAGCCCTTGCAGACATCCACCCATTTTTCACATCGTCCGTATTGAAAAAGCTCCTCGCAGGTTACTTCCACAGCAGAATTGCTGCTGCCGGCAGCAGGAAATACGGTTTCAAAGCGTTTTAAAGAAACATCGGCATAGGCCTTTACCGTAGAAGGCAGTGCAAAAGGACATACCCCTCCCACAGCATGGCCTGTGAAGGCAAGAGTTTGCTCTGGAGAAAGCATTCTTGCTTTGATAGAAAAGGTATCTTTAAATTTTTTGTTGTCAATTTTGGCATCTCCTGCCACAGCAACCACAATACAGCCATCTTCGGACTGAAATGCCAATGTTTTTGTAATACGGGCAGGAATGACCCCCGCAGCCTGGGCAGCCAATTCCACAGTGGCGGAGGAGGTTTCAAACTCTAAAACATCCTCTCTTCCAAATTCTTTTAAATAATTTTTTACTTTTTCAATAGACATAATACAAAACACTCCTTTTTATAAAAAATGTATTGACTTGAAACAATGACCCATATCAAAACACTGAGCATATCCCATGTTGCTGCAGTCCCTTTATAAAAGTATTTTTAATGGTACTGCTGTGTTTTTTGGCCAATGTATACAAAGAGGGTTAGGGCATGGCACAGCGTTTTTTCAGCTCCTCCCAATAGCAATAGGGAACGTGCAAATTTCCTCTGCCCACACCCAAATGAATATCTGGTTTATTTTTTCCATGAAAATCACTTCCTCCGCAGGGAAGCAGCTGCAGCCGTTTTGCCATATCTGTCATTTTCTGTCTTTGGGCAGAGCAGTAGGTAGAATAGTCTGTTTCTATGCCATCCAGACCATATGCTTTCAGCTCCTTTGCCATATGCTCTATTTGTGTATCGTCCATGGCATACAGAGTGGGGTGTGCCAGCACAGCCGCACCATTGGCTTTTTTGATGGCTTCCACACAAAGAGCAGGGCTTAAAAATGCTCTGTCCACATAGGCCGGCCTTCCCTTGGAGAGATATTTTGCAAATGCTTCTTTTTTTGTTTTTACAATCCCCTTTTTTATCAAAACATTGGCAAAATGGGCCCTGGTGATGACATTGCCTCCTGCATTTTGCTCTATTTCCTCATAGGAAATGGCAAAACCAATTTGATTGAGGGCAGAAACCATTTCTTCATTGCGTTTTTTGCGGGAAAGTGCCGCTTTTCCAAAATTTCTGCAATAGCTTGGGAAAAAGGAGAAAACCCCAGCCCCACTATGTGTATTTCCTGTTTTTGAAAGGCAGTGTATTCGGCGGCAAGCTCAATGCCTGTAATGGTTTCAAAACCATGCTTTTTTCCTGCCTGATGAAAAAGGGAAATGCCATCTATGCTGTCATGGTCTGTCAGTGCCAATGCCCAAAGCCCTCTTTTTTTTGCCTCTATGACAAGGGCCTCCGGAGAAAAGGTGCCGTCAGAATAATAGGAATGGCAATGTAAATCCACTGTTTTATAAGGCAATGCAGCCACCTTCCTTTCCAAAAAAATGGTTTTGATACAGCTTATATGCAGTCACCATGGCATAAGCAGATTTGAAAAAATATAGAATGTAAAAAGTGTAACATTTTTTGACGGTTTTTTCAATACAATGCCGAGCTGTCATATTCCTTTTTTTGTTGTCATAGAATAAAATAAAAAACAGGAGGCATGGCAGTGGATAAAAAAGAAAAAAAGCAAATTGCAAAAAGAAAAGATACAGCAAAAAATAAAACAAAAAAGGAGACTGGTACAAATCAGGCTCTTTGTATGCTGCAAGGCATGGTGATGGCATATGCTCTCACCTGCATTATATTTATTACATATGGCATTGTTTTAACCTATACAGATATGACAGAAGAAAAAATACCCCTTGTAGCACTTTGCTGTACTGTGGTATCGGCGGCCATTGCAGGCTTTGACTGGGCAAGATGTGCCAAGGCAAGGGGCATTTTTTGGGGCATATTGGCAGGGCTTTGTTATGGAGCTATATTATTTTTGCTGGATGGCATAGCAGGCAGTGGTTTTACAGTCATGGGCTCCAAGGCACTGATGCTGCTTTTGGCAGCGGCAGGCGGCGGTGTTGGCGGCATTGTGGGCATCAATATGAAAAAATAGTAATAATCTATTTTCAAAAAGGATATTTCATGGTATAATAAACCGAATTTACAATATTTTTACTTTAAGGAGGCTATACAAATGAAGCATATAAAAACACTGAATACAAAAATGCTGAAAAAAACAGTGGCAACAGGTGGCTGCGGCGAATGCCAGACATCTTGTCAGTCTGCCTGCAAAACATCTTGCACTGTGGCAAACCAATCCTGTGAACAAAGATAATTGTTTTGTATTGTAAAAAGGGGATGCAGAAAGGTTGTTTTCCAAAGCAGAAAATGGCCTTTCTTTTTGTTTCACAAAGTAAATCAATATTGTAATATTATGGTATAATAGCTGTTGGTTTTATATGAAATGAAAAAATGATTTTGTAAAATCTATGGTATTCTCTTATGAAAAAGGAAGGAGAGGCCGTTTGAAAAAAGGCGACCGCAGCAATACTATTTTTTATATAAAAGCAACAAAAGCTAGTGAATGTTAGGAGGAAAAAGCATGATACATAAATTTTCTCAAAATGGTGTAAATATTGTATTGGACGTCAATAGCGGTGCAATTCATGTGGTGGATGACATTGTATATGATTTGGCAGACCAATGGAAGCAAGTGCCTAAAAATGCTTTGCAGCTGAAATTTCCATGTTACAGCATGGAGGAAATTGACGAAGCGGTGCAGGAGCTTCAGATGCTGGAAAAAGAAGGTATGCTCTATACAGAAGACGATTATCAGCAAATATTGCCTTTGATGGACAAAAGAAATCCTGTGGTGAAGGCCCTTTGTCTGCATGTGGCCCATGACTGCAATTTAAAATGTCAGTATTGCTTTGCACAGGAAGGGGAGTATCATGGAAAAAGAGAATGGATGAGTGAAGAGGTGGGCAAAAAGGCACTGGATTTTTTGATAAAAAATGCAGGCTCCCGCAAAAATCTGGAGGTGGATTTTTTTGGAGGAGAGCCTCTTATGAATTTTGAGGTGGTAAAAAAGCTGGTGGCATATGGCAGAGAACTGGAAAAACAGCATGATAAAAGGTTTCGTTTTACCATCACCACAAATGGTATGCTGCTGGATGAAGAGAAGCTGGATTTTATCAATGAGCATATGCACAATTTGGTGCTGAGTCTGGACGGCAGAAAAGAAATCAATGACAATATGCGTCCCCGTGCCGGAGGACAGGGCAGCTATGATGTGATTGTGCCAAAATTTCAAAAGGCAGCAGAAAGCAGAAACCAAACAAATTATTATATCAGAGGTACTTTTACAAAATATAATTTGGATTTTTCAAAGGATGTTATGCATATTGCAGATTTAGGCTTCAAGCAGATTTCTGTGGAGCCTGTTGTGGCAGAAAAACAAATGCCCTATGCCATTACAGAAGAGGATTTGCCACAGATATTTGCAGAATATGAAAAGCTGGCAAAAGAAATTTATGAAAGAAAAAAATCCGGAGAGGACTTCCAATTTTTCCATTTCAACATTGATTTAAGCGGAGGCCCCTGTGTGATGAAGCGTTTGGCAGGCTGCGGCTCCGGTACAGAATATCTGGCTGTGACGCCTTCGGGAGAATTGTACCCCTGTCATCAATTTGTGGGCTTGGAGGAGTTTAAAATGGGTACTGTGGAAGAAGGTGTTACAAATGAAGCAAAAAGAGAAATTTTTTCAAAGTGTAATGTTTATGCAAAAGAAGAGTGTAAAGGCTGCTGGGCAAAATTTTATTGCAGCGGAGGCTGTGCGGCAAATGCTTATGAGCAAAACAAAGATATTTTGAAGCCTTATGAAATTGGCTGTGCCATGCAGAAAAAAAGAATCGAGTGCGCCATTATGATAAAAGCAAAGGAATTATTGGAGGAATAAAGGATTGACGGCAGCAGTAGGGCGGTACTATAATTACCTTTGATTTGAAAGGGATTTTTATCATTTTGCGGCAAGGAGGTTTTTTGTATGAAGGCAAAGGGAGGCGTGATGCTTTTTGCCATGATTGTATTGGTAGGCGTGCTGGCGTTTGTTTCTTATCAGGGCATAGGACAAGCAAGGCTGGGCAGTGTCTGGAATATCAAACAGGGGCTGGATTTGAGCGGCGGCGTACAGATATTGTATGAAGCAGACAAAGAAACGGTTACACAAGAGGAAATGCAGGCGGCTGTTTCACTGATACAAGGCAGATTGGACTGGAATAACTGGACAGAGGCAGAGGTGGCAAGAGAAGGAGAAAAACGTCTGCGAGTGGATATTCCCGGCGTGGAAAATGCAGAAGAGGCCATTGCAGAAATTGGACAAACAGCACAGCTTTCATTTGTAAATGAAGCAGGAGAGGTGCTTTTGACAGGAGATATGGTGGCGGATGCCAGAAAACAGGTGGGACAGGTTTCTCAAAACAGTGTTTCACAGCCCTATGTTTCATTGGAATTTACAGAAGAAGGCAGACAGCTTTTTGCACAGGCAACAAAAGAAAATATAGGAAAACAAATTGCCATTGTGTTGGATGAGGAAGTGGTGAGCGCCCCTGTGGTCAATGCAGAAATCACAGACGGCAATGCCATGATTACAGGAAATTTTACACCGGAGGAGGCAGAAAGAACAGCCTCTTTGATTCGTGCCGGCTCTTTGCCATTTAACTTGAATGTGCTGAAAATGGAAAATGTGGGTGCCAGGCTGGGAGCAAATGCCCTTTCTACGGGGCTGAAGGCCGGTGTGGCAGGCATTTTTCTGGTGTTATTGTTTATGCTCATTGTTTATAAGGCACTGGGTTTTGCAGCAGATTGGGCATTGGCTGTATATGTGGGGCTGGAGCTTTTGGCACTGAGTGTTTTTGATGTGACGCTGACATTGCCGGGCATTGCAGGCATTGTGCTTTCTGTGGGCATGGCGGTGGATGCCAATGTGGTGATATTTGAAAGAATGAAAGAGGAGCTTTTGGCAGGGCATTCTTTGAGGGCTTCTGTACACAATGGCTTTTCCAGGGCGTTGCCGGCCATCATTGACGGCAATGTGACAACGCTGATTGCCGCAGGAGTGCTTTTTTGGCTTGGCACAGGCACAGTCAAAGGCTTTGCCCAGACACTGATGATTGGCATTATCATTTCCATGTTTACAGCCGTTTTTATTACCAGAATGATATTAAAGGGCATGATTTATATTGGCATAAACAATCCAAAATTTTATGGCTTGCGTACAAAGTAAGGGAGGCGAAAAATAATGAAAATCGTAGAAAACAGATTTCGATTTTTTGCGGCATCTATTGTAATTATTTTAGCCGGCATGGTTTTTATGGTAATAAATGGAGGCAGTGGAAAGGGTATTTTCAATTTTGATGTGGAATTTACAGGCGGCACGGCCATGAGCATCCATGTGGGAGAGGATTTTTCAAATGATGCTATTTCAAAAATCATTACAGATATAACAGGACAAAAAAGTCCTCAGGTACAAAGAGTTGTGGGAACAAACAGCGTTTCTGTAAAAATGCAGTCCATTGACGGACAAATGAGAACAGCCCTTTCTCAAGGCATATTGGAGCAATATCCCAATGCCAGCATTGATTCCATACAGGATGTGTCTGCCACAGTCAGCAAAGAAATGCAGCTGACGGCTGTCAAAGCAGTTTTGATTGCCTGTGTTTGTATGCTGATTTATATTTCCATACGCTTTCAGGACGTGAGGGCAGGAGGCAGCGCCATTATTGCACTGATACATGATGTGCTGGTTGTCATTGCCTGCTATGCTGTTTTTCGCATTCCTGTCAACAATGCTTTTATTGCAGTGCTTTTGACCATACTGGGCTATTCCATCAATTCCACCATTGTCATATTTGACAGAATCAGAGAAAATGGCCCCAAATTTAGAAAAAACCAAACAGCAGAAAAAATCAACAAAAGCATCAGCCAAACATTGGGGCGTTCTGTCAACACCACACTGACCACATTGTTTACCATTGGCGCCATTTATATTTTGGGCGTGCAGTCCATAAAGGATTTTTCACTGCCTATGATGGTGGGTATCATTGCAGGAGCTTATTCCTCCATATTCATTTCCGGCTCTGTATGGTATATGCTTTTGCCAAAAAATGAAAAGCAATGATGATTTTAAAAAACAGGCGGTATGTCGTCTGTTTTTTGCCCATGAGAAAGAAGTGATATTTTTTTGAAAAACAGATGGATGATAAAACAAACAAAAGCAGATTTGCAAAAAATGCAGCAGGTGCTGGGGATTACAGAGGCCACTGCCGCAGTGCTGGCAAACAGAGGCATTGCCACAAGGCAGCAGGCCATGGCGTTTTTAAAAGCAGAGCAGGCCCCTTTTTATGATACATTGGGGCAGATGAAGGACGCAAAAAAAGCCATAGCACTGCTGGAAGAAGCCATTTTGAAGGGGAAAAAAATTGCCGTTTACGGAGATTATGATGTGGACGGTGTAACAAGTACATCTATATGGTACAAAACCATAAAAGCCTGCAAAGGCAATGTGATTTATTATATCCCTCACAGACAAAAGGAAGGCTATGGACTGAATGTGGAGGCTGTGGAGGAACTGCATAAAAAGGGCATTGAAGTGCTTTTGACCTGTGACAACGGCATTGCCGCACTGGAGGAGGTAAAAATAGCCAAGCAGCTGCAAATGGAGGTCATCATTGCAGACCACCACGAACCGGCATTTGAAAAAGAAGGAGAGAATAGAAAGGATATACTCCCTGCGGCAGACGCCATTGTGGACCCAAAGCAAAGGGATTGTGCCTACCCTTTTAAAATGCTTTGCGCAGGAGGACTCAGCTATAAGCTGGCCATGCTTTTGCTGAAAAAAATGGGGGTTTGCCATAAGGCGCTGGAGGAGGAATGTCTTCATTTGGCGGCATTGGCAACGGTTTGTGACATTGTGGATTTGATGGAGGAAAACAGAACCATTGTCAAAAAAGGATTGAAAACAATGGCTCAGACAAGCAACATAGGGTTGCAGGCACTTTTAAATGAAACAGGGCTTTTGGGAAAAACGCTGACCGAATATCATATGGGATTTGTCATAGGACCCTGCGTCAATGCCGCAGGCAGGCTGGAAACAGCAAAAACTGCTGTGGCATTGTTTTGTGAGGATAATATGGAAAAAGCAAGGGAATATGCCCGTATATTGACAGAACAAAACAATGAAAGAAAAGAAATGACAAAAAAAGCTGCTCAAAAGCTCATTGAAGAAGCACAAAAAGAACAATGGGGAAAAGAAAATGTTTTGGTGGTATTTGAACAAAGCATACATGAAAGCATTGCAGGCATTGTGGCAGGACGTGTGAAAGAAAGGTTTTATAAGCCTGCCATTGTCATCACAAAGGCGGAAAACATGGCAAAAGGCTCCGGCAGAAGCATTGAAGGCTACAATATGTTTGAGGAGCTGTATGCCTGCAAGGATTTGTTTTCAAAATTTGGAGGACATCCCATGGCGGCAGGGCTTTCCATACCCTATGAAAACATTGAAGCCCTCAGAAAAAGATTGAATGACAACTGCAAGCTGACACAGCAGCAGCTTATGCCTGTGCTGACAATAGAAAAGGAGCTTTCTTTTTTAGAAATTGACATGAATTTGGCAATGGAATTAAAAACACTGGCACCCTTTGGAAAGGGAAACCATGTGCCTTTGTTTGGCTCTAAAAATGTGGCTGTGGAGCGTTTTTCTATCATTGGAAAAGAAAAAAACATACTGCGTATGATATTGCGGCAGGGGGGCGTGAAGCTTTCTGCCATATCCTTTGACGGCCTGGAGCTATGGAAGAGCATTCTAAAACAATTGTATGGAGAGCAAAATTGTGATGCTGTATTAAAAACAAGTTTTTTTGAAAAAAATTTGGATTTTGTTTATCATGTAGATATCAATACATTTGCAGGAGAATCCTCTGTCCAGTTGGTTTTAAAGGATTTTCGCATAAGCCGGTAGGGGTATCAAACAATATAAAAAGCCGAAAAAAGCAGTATGCTTTTGTCATTGCTATGAAAAAATATGTGTGTCTTTCATGTTCTATTTGAAATAGAGGGCAAAGGAGATTGAAAAAACAGCATAATCAATACATGGCAGCTCAAAAAGCAACAGAATCAGCCAATGGGATGGGTTACATAAATATGAAAAATGATGTGGCATTGTGAAATATGCCAAAACAGTACAAAGAAATTGGCATTACAGTTTAAAAAAAAGGCGGCCAAAGAAATTAGGGATATTGCAGATGTTTCTAAATTCACGAATCTGAAAAGAGGCACTTTCAAAATTTGATTGCTTAGAGCAGAGAAAAATGCAAAGAACTGGTTTTGGCTGTAAAATGAATGCTGCATGGCTTTTTATTTCATATTTAAAGCAAGAGAATCAGTCAATGGATAAGGAGAGAAAAAAATGGATTTGAAAAGTAAAATACGTTCTATTGCAGATTTTCCTCAAAAGGGGATTATTTTCAGAGATATTACCACATTGCTCAAAGAGGCAGAGGGTATGCACCAAGCCATTGAACAAATGGAGAAAAAACTGGAGGGACTGGAGTACGATATTGTGCTGGGGCCGGAATCCAGAGGGTTTTTGTTTGGTATGCCCATTGCTTATAACCAAAAAAAGGGCTTTGTTCCTGTCAGAAAAAAGGGAAAGCTGCCTGCCAAAACAGTCAGTAAAGAATATGCACTGGAATATGGCACAAGCACCATTGAAATACATGAGGATGCCATTGAAAAGGGACAGCGGGTTGTGATTGTGGATGATTTGCTGGCTACGGGAGGTACAGCAAAGGCCATTGTGGAGATGGTGGAGGAAATGGGTGCAGAAGTGGTGGCCTTGGACTTTTTGATAGAGCTGGAGGCTCTTCAGGGCAGAAAGGCATTGGAAGGATATTTTGTGGAGTCTGTTGTAAAATATTAAAAGGAATGGATAAAAGCATTGGAGAGCAGGGATTATAAAGGCTCTCCAATGTTTTTTAAAACACAAAGCAATGCTTTGTAAGAATCCAAGCTGGCGGCCCCATAAACAAGCTGCAAATCTCCATTTTGAAAAGTGAAAACAACAGCCAGATTATCACAAGCATTGTGATAAAAAGAAATGTTTATATGGTCTATCCAGCTTTGTATTTGAAAGGGATATTTTGTAAGCTGTGCTTGTATGGTTTTCAATTCCTCCTGTGTCAGAGAAAAAAAGTCCTCTGCACAATGTTCAAATGTAAAACAAGACTCATATAACAATGCAGCCAGTATAAACTCATTTAATTTAGGAGTGCAAAGCTCCCATGTTTTATCATCATAAAAAGTGTATACAGGAGGATTGGAAAGGCATAAATCTTTTTTTAAAATACCAGCGTAACAAATGCCTTGATTTTCATAAAGCAATGGCAATATATTTGATAGTTTATCCAGATAAGGCTGTGTCAGCTCATGGGGAGAAATCCAGTTATCCTGCACAAAATGAGAGGCAGCAGTTTGAGCGGCAGTATGATAGTATTCCTCCAGCACATGGGGCAAGGGGTGAAATTTTTGTTTTAAAATAGCCATCTCTTCTTTTGCATAGCCTTTTAATGTATCAATACCATAAAGCTTTTTTATGATTTCAAAATATTCTTTCATTGCTTTCCCTCCTAATGCTATGATTGATTTTGTTACTTGAATATGAAATAGAATGCTATGAAACAAAATCCACCTCTCTGCTTTTCTCCCCTTTTACAGCCTGTCAAAAGAGCCTTTGCAGAAAACTGCTGCAATGCCCCAATCTTTTTGTTTGCTTTTTTTTAAAAGCAGCGTCCATTTCTTTGGTACGTTTTTAAAATTTACATTTTCAATGCCATATCATTTTTCATATTAACCTAACACATCCCTATGATTTTATAAAAGTATAGTATAATTTTTACATATTTTCAATCAATAGGACACATACCATGGAAAACAGATTGTCTGTATTTTGTATGCAGCAATAGGAAGCTGTGTCATAAAACAATATCAAACAGAAAACAAAGCAAAAGAAATTTTATTTTGATGAGAAAAGAATGGTATAATATGAATATATTTTATGAAGTGATATGGTAAAAAAAGATATGGCAAAACAAATATGGTGCATGGGATTTGCAGCAGAAAAAATGTATCATCAATATAGAAATGGCATATAAAAAATTATGGGACCAAAAACATATGATATCTGTAATATACATGGAGCCAGCCTGCTTTGTGAAAAAAATAAGGAGGCTTTAGCTGCTTTTTGTCATTGACGGTTTGATACAAAATTACAGTTTTATTTTCAAAATAATGCTTGTCCGAGCTTTTATGAAAAGAGTATGGGAAAAAATGGGTTTTTGGCGGAAAAATGGATATTTTATATGAAAACACAAAATCAATATAAAAAGTGGGTACCAAAATAGTTTTTGCAAATGGTGTAAATATCCATAAAAAATGGAGTATAGAGCCATAGGAAGGGGAAAATATGAAAAAAGCTGTTTCAAGCCAACATGGAGAAAGCAGCCTTTACACCATTTCAGTTTATATAATTTTGATAACAAAACAGGGGGCAAGCCATTTATGACTGCAAAACCCCCTGTTTGTACTGCTGCTTTTGCTATGAACCGTACTGTTTTTATTTCAATGGCGGACCATATTGTGATTTTGTTTTTAACAGGTGCTTTGACAAAGCACAATGATTTTTTCCGGTGTTGTTTGAGCAGGAATGCTTCTGGTGGATGTGGTATAGATTACAACCAGATAATGATTTGCCGGACTGGCCGTAAATGTCTGACCGTTTTCCAGCAAAATCTCTGTATCCGGACCAATATTCAGCTGAAGGGCTTTGTCCTGGCTCAAAAGATTGCTGTCAAAATAATCCACTTTTACATTTTTGTTTAATGTATTGGGTGCCACCACAACTGCCTGAAATCTGGGAGGATAAATCAGTACAGCAGGAGCGTCTGCATCATAAAAAACGGTGATGGACATACCCCTTGCAATGTTGGCTTGATTGATAAAATAAGTGGAGGGAGTGATGACAAAATTTGTGATGCGTCCGTTTTGGTCACGAAGCTCAAATAATTTTGTACAGCCATCATCATTTAGGTCTGAAATGTTTGTGACAATGCCCTGCACACCCAAATAACGGGAGGTGGCAGAGGGGGTGTTTTCCTCCACATTGCCGCAGCTGCAGCCTGTTGTGCCAGTCATGCCGGTCATGCTGGGGGACTGTCTGGCAGAGATTTTTTTGGATTGTAATTTATTGTTATAATACATAGATAGAAACTCCTATTTGATTTGTTTAATTATATGTATGCAAAAGGGCATGGGCAAGATACGCTTTTTAAAAAAAGTTTTTTAAAATAAATTTTTAGCAGTATACAAAGTGCCATTGCAATGCTTTGCAGGCTTTTGTACCAAAAAATCGGCTATTACATTTTTAAAATCACAGCATAGAATAAGTGGTGCAAAAAGAAGGCAATCTGCCGTATCTGGCAGAGGGGATATGAAAAAACTGCTGAAGGCTTGGATATACTCTGTTTATGATAATGTATTTTAAAATAGGAGGAAATGAAATTTTGAAACATGGCGTCTTTGTACAAAAAAACAGGATTTTTAGATGATAAAATTTTTATGAGGAAGCCTTCAGATGAAAGCAATAGAAAAAATATGGTTCTTTGCCAGAGCCTGTGCTGTTTTTGCCAGGCTGCTTTTGGCACCCATTTGGAAAGAGAAATGGATTTGTTTGGATCAAATACTTTTTATTTAAAATGCGCTCTGTTATTGACCTATTATAATACTTATTATAAAATAGAAACATGTTTTTAAATCAATGCTGTTTTTTGTCATAGAATACAAAAAAAGAAACGCTGTTGTCAAAACGGCAAAAAGGGGAGATAGCTGTGCAATGGGAAAAAAAACAGGCCAAAAGAACATTCAGCATATTGGCAGGGGCTTTGATAGCATACAATTTTTTATTCAGCTTTGTGGTGTTTGGAATAGATTTAATGGAAATCAGTGCATTGCTTTTGATTTTTGAAGGAATGCAATGGGAGCAGGCAACAGAAGTTGTATATCACAGCGGTATCGGTTTGAGCATAGGAACTATTTTAGGTGTGATTGTTGTAGGATTGATTATAAGAGAAGCACCTTCTTTTGAAAAAAAGCATGGTATGGATATGAAAACAATATTCCTTTTTTATATGCTTATACAGGCATTGCAGCTTTTGGGGCATTATATTTTGATTCCTTTAGAGTTTTTGGCCCAGTGGTGGGGATATAGCTTTAAAGAGGCCACTGCCACAGCAAGCGATGCTTCTGTACTGTTTTCTTCCTTTTTCTATTCTGTGGCAGTGGCACCAGCGGCAGAAGAAATACTTTGCAGAGGCATTATTGTAAAAAAGCTGGAGCAATATGGAAGGACATTTGCCATATTGATTTCTGCCATGTTCTTTGGGCTTTTGCACCAAAACATTGTGCAGTTTCCTGTGACAATGCTCATAGGCGTGCTGTTTGGATATGTGGCTCAAAAATATTCTCTCAAAGCGGCAGTGGGACTGCATATGTTAAACAATGCCTCAGTGGAAATAGTAAGCATTTTGTCAGAGCATTACACTGGTGTATGGGTAGTGGATGTGTTGTTTTTATATTTTTGTATGTTTGCAAGCATATTTATATTATGGAAAAAAAGAGAAACCATAAAAGCTTTTTTCAAGGGAGAAGAGGAAAAAAGGCCGGCTTTAAAATGGTTTTTTACAACGCCTGTTGTACTGCTGGTGATTGCCTATTTTCTGTTTTCTACAATAAAAAGTGTGACACCCTTTTGAGCAAATGTTTTTTAAAAAAATTTTTAAAAAAAGCTGTTGACATTGCATAAAAACTTTGGTATGATAGACAAGCAGTCAGGTGACTGAAAAGGAAAAAGCAAACAAGCCCGAGTGGCGGAACTGGCAGACGCACAGGACTTAAAATCCTGCGGGGTAACACCCGTACCGGTTCGATTCCGGTCTCGGGCAGCTTTTCAGTAATTTTATCTGCCCAGATAGCTCAGTTGGTAGAGCAGAGGACTGAAAATCCTCGTGTCACTGGTTCGATTCCGGTTCTGGGCATTTCTATGATATATGCGCGAATGGCTCAGTGGTAGAGCATCGCCTTGCCAAGGCGAGGGTCGCGAGTTCGAATCTCGTTTCGCGCTTAAAAAAGTCATGTTGAAAATAAACATGGCTTTTTTTCATTGTTTGATTTATTTAGACAAAAATCATGGAAAATAAAATGAAAGCATATTGTTTGCAGCAAATGAAAAGGTATGTTCCATGGTGTTTATAAAAATTTTAATAGGACATAGATGGGTTTGTATACTATTTTGAGTGATACAAGAATTTATACCCAATATAGATCGTGACATGAAGTATGACAAATATAGGATAAAGAAATGAAATGGATATTGGCTGTAAAAGTATATAGAAAGCAGACATAACAGCAAAAGAACATGGTATCCTTTGAAAAAGGGATGAACAGCAAAAGGACATTTTTAGATTGAAAAATGGTTTGTGTTTTTTGAAAACAATGTGTGAAGGAGCGTTTTTTTATAAAAGTGTTTCAAATTCTATTTGTGAATGACTGAGTTAAAGAGATAGGAAAGCTTTTTGATTATAAAAATAGTATGAATGGCAGGTATAACAGCAGAAGAACATGGTATTCTTTGGAAAAGGGATGAAAAGCAATAGGATATTTTAGATTGAAAAATGGTTTGCGTTTTTTGAAAACAATGTGTGAAAGAAAGTTTTTTTATAAAAGTGTTTCAAATTCTATTTGTGAATGACTGAGTTAAAGAGATAGGAAAGCCTTTTGATTGTAAAAATAGTATGAATGGCAGATATAACAGCAGAAGAACATGGTATTCTTTGGAAAAGGAAAGGTAAGAGGAGATTTTAGATTGAAAAATGGTCTATGCTTCAGACAGAGGGGCTTTTTTATAGCAATGTTATGCTAAGGGGGGGAGAGGCAAGTACAGATAGGAAAGCTTGTAAGCACACCATTACCATATGCTTGGGCGAAAGCAATGGCAGTACTATAAATGCCAATGGGAATGATTGTGCTATGGAAAATATAAAATGGCTGTAAAAAGGGAAAAGCAGTATTTGTATTACATAAAATCCATTTATATTTTGCTGTTGTAAATAAAACCATCGTCAAAGAACGGATGATGACAAAAAAGAAAATGAAATGGCTTATGAAACAAATCACAGGGCAGCAATATTAAAAATTGAAAATAAAAAAGAGCTTTCAGCAGCATGGGCTTTGCAGGATTTTATTTGAGAAAACAGGCAGAAAATGGGAAATTTTCATCATAAGTATGCTGTTATTTTAGAATATGGCATGAAAGGGCGTTTTTGCAGTATTTTGTTTATTTTTGCAGAAATATGGTATAAAAAAATGTTCTTTCTTATCCATAAAAATGAAAAATAAAAAGGAAAAGCTGTGCTGCTGTTTTATTATGGTTTTATTGAAATATTTTGAAATATTGATTAAGAATTCCGAAAAAATTTGATTTTACATTAAAAAAAAGGTACAATAGAAAAATAGCAGCAGCAACATCAAAAATCTCTGAGAAAAGAGGCGGAAAAGCATGAAAAATAGTAAAAAAAGATATGTTATGTCGGTAATTGCTTTTATGTGCGCTTTTGTGACATTTACTGCAGCAGCGCAGGCAGCCATGCAGGCAAAGCCGACGACTTCAAAAATATATGTCAACGGAGAAGAAAAACAATGTGCCGCATATTACATCAATGGAAACAATTATTTTAAACTGCGGGATTTGGCATATGCCTTAAACGGCACAAACAGAGAATTTAGTGTAAAATGGGACAATGAAAAAAGAATGGTGGTGCTTACATCAGGAGAAAGCTATGTCCCCATAGGAAACGAAATGGAGCCTGTGGAAAATGTACCTCGTTCTGCCAGCATCACAGCTTCCACCATTTTAGTAGACGGACAAACTGTAAAAGTACAAGGATATAATATTGAAGGCAACACCTATTTTAAACTGAGAGATATCACAAACATTTTTAACATTTCCGTAGTATGGAACGGCAAAACAAATACCATTGACATTCAAACAGGGCAGGGAGAGCAGACAGAAAGGATATTGACAGCAAAGGAAATTTATGACAGATGCAGTGACGCTGTTTTTTACATTGAAACATATGACATTGACGGAGATGTTTTAAGCACCGGCAGTGGTTTCTTTTTAGACAGCACCGGCAGGGCAGTGACAAATTTTCATGTGCTTCAGGAAAGCTACAGTGCCAAAATCACAACGGCCGACGGCAACCGTTTTTCTGTAAAAAATATATTGGGGTATGACATGAAGGGGGATTTGGCAATACTTCAGATAGATGGCAGCGGCTTTGCCTATTTGTCATTGGGGGATTCTGACGAGGTGACAAGCGGTGAAAAAATATATACCATAAGCAGTCCTATGGGATTATCCAACACCATATCAGAGGGCATTGTTTCCGGTATCAACAGAACATTGGACGATATTCCCTATATACAAATTACAGCCTCCATTTCCCATGGCAGCAGCGGAGGCGCACTTTTGAATGAAAGAGGACAGGTGGTAGGCATTACTTCGGCAGGGCTTGTGGCAGGACAAAATTTAAATTTTGCCATTCCCATCAATGCAGTGTCTACTTTGGATACAGACAGCACATACAGCTTTGTTCAGCTCGTGGAGGAATATACCATGCAGGCCTATTACGAAAGGCCAAAGCCCTTTGAAAATGTGATTCAGGAGCAGGAGCCCAATGATTTGTTTGAAACCTCCCAGTTTTTGCAAAATGGGGACAGTGTGATGGGCGTTATGGAAGCAGACGGATTGGACAATTATTATGTATTTTGCGGTTCGGCAGGGGTATTGGAATTATACTGCTATTCCGATGCAGAAAATTTTGACCAAATGGCGGCACTGGCAGAGGACCTGTATGGAAAGGTGGAAACACTGGGCAAATTTGTAGACATGGAGGATGGCAAAAAGGGAATGTATTTGCTGCTGCCTGTGCTGGAGGCCGGATATTACCACATTGTGCTGGGAGCAGAGGAAGAAATAAAAAAAGGGGAAGAAATAGAATATACATTTTATTATCAATTTATACCCGTAGGGGCAGAGTGGTAAAAAATTGGTCCATGCCAGTATGCTGCAAAGCAAATGCAGATTTGTTCCAAAAGAAAGAAAAAACTACAATTTCTGTATAATTTATAGTAGATTTTATGACATGGGTGTGTTATAATAGTCGATAATTGTGCAGAAATTCTTTTGGCACATAGGATACAGAATGTTTGAGAGGTTTGTTTTGACACCTCTGACATAGCTGAAAATTTTTAAGGAGGAGCAACAGTATGAACGCAACATTTGTGGAAAAAACAAACAATGTAGTGAAATTTACACTAGAGGTAGACGGCGCAGTATTTGAAAAAGGCCTGGCCTATGCTTATAATCAAAACAAAAATAAAATTTCTCTGCCCGGATTTAGAAGAGGAAAAGCACCCAGAAAGCTCATTGAAGCACAATATGGTGCAAATTTCTTTTATGAAGAGGCAATTAACCATATTTTTCCTGATGTATATGAACAAGCCATTGATGAGCTGAAGCTGGATGTTGTAAGCCGCCCCACCATTGATGTGGAAAACATTGACAAAGAAACAGGCATCAAATTTATTGTGGAAGTGACTGTAAAGCCAAATGTGACATTGGGACAGTACAAGGGTCTGAAGGTAGAAAAAGAGCCTGTGGAAGTGACAGAGGAAGAAGTGGAACAGGAATTGAAATCCATTCAGGAAAAAAATGCCAGATTGGTGGAGGTGACAGACAGAGCCGCTGAAGAAGGCGATGTGGCAAAAATCAGCTATCTTGGCACAGTGGATGGTGTGGCTTTTGAAGGGGGACAGTCTGACAGCCATGATTTGACACTGGGCTCCCACACATTTATAGAAGGCTTTGAAGAACAGATTGTGGGCCACAATGTAGGGGACAAGTTTGATGTAAATGTAACATTCCCAGAGGCTTACCATGCGCCTGAGCTTTCCGGAAAGGCTGCTGTGTTTGCTGTGGAGTTAAAAGGTCTGAGCAAAAGAGAGCTGCCTGAGCTGAATGATGAATTTGCAGAGGATGTTTCTGAATTTTCCACATTGGATGAATATAAGACAAGCATTCAGGATAAACTGAAAAAGGAAAAAGAAGAAAAAGCAAAACAAATCCAAAGCGACAAGCTTTTAGATGCCGCCATTGCAAACTGCACAATGGATGTGCCTCAGGTGATGTATGATAACAAAATTGAGCAGATGATGCGTGAATTTGAAGAAAACATCACAAGACAGGGCTTGACAATGGATATTTACTGCAAATATATGGGTACAACAAAAGAGGCTGTGAGAGAAAACTTTAGAGAAACATCCGAAAAGAGTGTCAGAGCAAGATTGATGCTGGAGCAGATTGTAAAGGAAGAAAATCTGACCGTTTCTGAAGAAGCATTGACAGAAGAAATCGGAAAATTTGGAGAAAGCTATGGCATTGATGCACAAAAAATGATTGAGATGTTCCGTCAAGAGGATAAAGAAGCACTGAAGGAGGATATGCTTGTAAAAGAAGCACTGAAGCTGATTGAAGACAGTGCCGAGGAAATAGAAAAAGCATAATCATTGCTTTATCCGGCAGGGATTCTCTCTAAGCAAAATGATTTTGGTATAAAAATAATTTTGAAAAAATAGAGGGCATACAAGGGTGTGGGGTGGTGATTTGGCACTTCATACCTTTGTACTTTATTTGTAAAATTTGATTTTTGGAGGTCTTAGAATGAGTTTAGTCCCAATGGTAGTAGAACAGTCCAGCAGAGGAGAACGCTCCTATGATATTTATTCCAGACTGTTAAAAGACAGAATTATATTTTTAGGCGAAGAGGTAAATGATACAACAGCAAGCCTTGTGGTGGCACAGCTTTTGTTTTTGGATGCAGAGGACCCGGATAAAGATATCAATCTTTACATAAACAGTCCCGGCGGCGTCATCACAGCCGGAATGGCTATTTATGATACCATGCAGTATATCCATGCAGATGTTTCTACCATTTGCATTGGCATGGCGGCCAGCATGGGTGCTTTTTTGCTGGCAGGAGGCACAAAGGGAAAACGCTTTGCGCTGCCCAATGCAGAGGTGATGATACACCAGCCCTCCGGCGGAGCAAGAGGACAGGCAACAGAAATTCGCATCCATGCAGAAAATATATTAAAAACCAAAAGAAAGCTCAATGAAATTTTGGCGCAAAACACAGGAAGAACCGTGGAAGAAATCGAACGTGATACAGAACGGGACAATTTTATGTCTGCACAAGAGGCAAAGGCTTACGGTTTGATTGATGAAGTGATTACAAAACCACAGAAATAAAGGAGATGAAACCATGTCAGAAGAAAAAAAGCAACTGAGATGCTCCTTCTGCGGCAAACCACAGGACCAAGTGCGCAAGCTGATTGCCGGACCAAATGTATATATATGTGATGAGTGTGTTGGGCTTTGTACCGATATTGTGGCAGAGGAGTATGATGTTTTGGCAAACCGTCCTGAGCATATGGAAATGCCAAAGCCAAAGGAAATAAAAGCCATACTGGATGAATATGTAGTGGGGCAGGATGAGGCCAAAAAGGTGCTTTCTGTTGCAGTA
The DNA here is from genome assembly GCA_944384265.1 of uncultured Clostridia bacterium. Classification (GTDB taxonomy): domain Bacteria; phylum Bacillota; class Clostridia; order Lachnospirales; family Anaerotignaceae; genus Coprocola. The sequence continues at coordinate 44,806 of CALWSR010000014.1, read as the reverse complement.
TACAACCATTACAAAAGAATACTGACAGATGAAAAGGCAGACGATGTGGAGCTGCAAAAAAGTAATGTGCTGATGGTGGGACCTACGGGAACAGGAAAGACATTGCTTGCCCAAACCCTGGCAAGACTGCTGAATGTACCTTTTGCCATTGCCGATGCCACTTCTTTGACAGAAGCAGGATATGTGGGGGAGGATGTGGAAAACATACTGCTGAAGCTGATACAGGCGGCAGATTATGACATTGAAAGGGCAGAAAGAGGCATTATATACATTGATGAGATTGACAAAATTACAAGAAAATCTGAAAATCCATCCATTACAAGAGATGTGAGCGGGGAAGGGGTGCAGCAGGCACTGCTGAAAATATTGGAAGGCACCGTTGCCAGTGTTCCCCCTCAGGGAGGCAGAAAACATCCCCATCAGGAATTTATACAAATTGATACTACAAACATACTCTTTATTTGCGGCGGTGCTTTTGGCGGCATTGAAAAAATACTGCAAAGCAGACTCAACGAAAAGGTCATTGGATTTGGTGCCGCAGTACAAAGCAAATCAGAAAAGAAAACAGGAGAGCTTTTGAAGCACTTGATGCCTCAGGATTTGCTGAAATTTGGATTGATACCGGAGTTTATAGGGCGTTTGCCTGTGATTGTCACATTGGATAATTTGGACGAAGAGGCCTTGGTGCGTATTTTGACAGAACCAAAAAATGCTTTGACAAAACAATATGAATACCTTTTTGAGCTGGATAATGTTTATTTGGAATTTAAACAAGAGGCATTAAAAGCTGTGGCAAAGCAAGCCATGGAAAGGGAAACCGGTGCAAGAGGCCTGCGCTCTATTATGGAAGCATTTATGAGCGGGATTATGTATGAAATTCCCACAGAGCCAAACATTGAAAAATGTGTGATTACAGAAGATGTGGTGCTGCACCATAAACCGGCAGAGTATGTATATAACTATAACAGAGAGCCTATACAGAGAATCAGAAAACAAAAACAGCAAAAGGAAAGCATTTCATAAAATGGTAAAAATAACCTTCAAATGGATTTTGGAGGTTATTTTTTTAGAAAAAAAGGAAGGAAGGCAGAATTTTTACAAAATATGGAAGTAAAAACATACAAAAGAAAGGAATTTTTCATAAATATATTGACAGATAAATGACAATGGTGTAAAGTAGGAGTGTAAGAAAAAAACAATATGCACACAAAATTAAAAAAAATTGTGTGTTGTTTTTATCCCTAATAGTTCGCATACAAAATATTTTGCATTTTTTTGAAAGCACAATTTAGAAATCATGCAAAGTTATTTTTGTGAGAACAGATAGAATTTTTTTTGTGAAAACAGTTGAAAAAAGTTGCTTTTATAAAAGAGATTTTGTCAGCAGAGGTGTTTTTTGAAAAAAAAGAGGCTTTTTTTGAAACAATAGACAAAAAGAAATATGTCACAAACAATGTTGTGTATTTTGTGTCATTGTGATGAAATATCAGGGTTTTTTATGGTATGTTTGTTGATAAATATGTTGACAAAATTTAAACAAACATGGTATAGTCTTTGTAAGGACACTGTATTTCTTTCATAAAAAAGAACCATTGTCAAAGACCTCTTTTTTTTGAGGCGTATGCCAAAGCAATCAGGTCAGTTTTAGTTAAATAGCCGGCGGACAGCAAGCCTGTTATTTAAAATTTATTAAACATATAGGAGGAATATTAAATGGATTTCAAATTAACAAAAGCACAGTTGTTACAGCAAGAATTGTTCAGAAACTTCGCTGAAACAGAAATTAAACCAATCGCAAAGGATATGGACGAAGCTGAGGAATATTCACAGGAATTAGTTGCAAAGCTTCAGAAAATCGGTGCTTTCGGTATTCCTTACTCCAGAGAGTACGGCGGACAGGGTGCTGATGTATTGACATATACATTGGCAATGGAAGAAATGTCCAAAATAGACGCTTCCACAGGTATCACACTTTCTGTGCATACATCCCTTTGCTGCCCATGTATCAATGAATTTGGTACAGAAGAACAGAAACAGGAATTTTTAAGACCATTAATCGATGGCAGAAAGGTTGGCTGCTTTGGTTTAACAGAGCCAAACGCTGGTACAGATGCTTCTGGTGTACAGACAACAGCTGATAAAGAAGGCGACTACTACATTATCAATGGTTCAAAAATGTTTACAACAAACTCCGGCTTTGCTGATACATTTATTGTATTTGCACTGACAGACAAATCCAAAGGCTCAAGAGGTATGTCTGCATTTATACTGGACAGAGATATGCCAGGACTTTCTGTAAGCGACAACATTGAGCGTATGGGTATCAGAGCCGCTTCTAACTGTGCTGTTACATATGAAAACGTAAAAGTGCCTGCAAACAGACTCCTTGGAAAAGAAGGACAGGGCTACAAAATTGCCATGACAGCTTTGGGCGGCGGACGTATTGGTATTGGTGCGCAATCTGTGGGTATTGCACAGGGTGCCATTGATGAAGCACTCAAATATGTAAAAGAAAGAAAACAAGGCGGCAGAACAATCAACAAATATCAGAACACACAGTTTAAGCTGGCTGAATGCCAAACAAAGGTAGATGCTGCCAGATTGATGGTTTGGAGAGCAGCAACTGCAAAAGACAACCATGAAAACTATGCTCCATTGGCAGCAATGTGCAAATTGTTTGCTTCTGAAGTGGCAAACGAAGTGACAAGAGTTTGCGTACAGCTTCTTGGCGGTTACGGATATTGCCGTGAATATCCAGTAGAAAGAGCAATGAGAGATGCTAAAATTACAGAAATCTATGAAGGTACTTCTGAAGCTATGAAGATGATTATCTCCGGCTCAATGAAGGTTTGATAGACAATCGTCAGTCAGAAACGAAATATGAAAAATTCGGAAGGAGAACTATAATGAAAATCGTTGTATGTATTAAACAAGTACCAGACACAGTTGAAGTAAAAATCGACCCAAAAACAGGCACTCTGATTAGAGATGGCGTTCCTAGCATCATCAACCCAGATGACAAAACAGGCATTGAAGCTGCACTGCAATTAAAAGAAAAAATGGCTGGCAGCACAGTAACTGTTGTATCCATGGGACCTCCACAGGCAGACGTTGCTTTGAGAGAAGCACTGGCTATGGGTTGTGACGAAGCAATACTTGTTTCTGGCAGAGAATTTGGTGGTTCTGATACATATGCTACATCCGGTATTTTGGCAGCAGCATTAAATACATTAGAATATGACATCATCATCACAGGACGTCAGGCTATTGATGGTGACACAGCACAGGTTGGTCCACAGATTGGTGAAAAAATCGGTGTTCCTCAGGTTTCTTATGTGGAAGAAATCCGTGAAGTGGCAGAAGACCATGTTGTTGTAAAAAGACAGTTTGAAGATGGATACCACATCATCAAAATCAAAACTCCTTGCCTTTTGACAGCAATCGCTGAATTGGCTCAGCCAAGATACATGAGCGTTAAAGGCGTTGTAGAAGCATATGAAAAAGAAATCAAAATTCTTGGATTTGAAGATTTGAAAGATAACCTTGAGCTTGATATGATTGGCTTGAAGGGTTCACCAACAAACGTTTACCAGTCCTTCACAAAAGAAGTAAAGGGCGCTGGTACAATCCTCAAAGATTTGTCTGCTGAACAGGCTGTAAAAGCAATTGTTGACAAATTGGAAGAAAAATTCATTATTTAATCCAGAAACGAAAATCGTTAGAATTAGTATAAGGAGGAGAACCCTACAATGAGTAAAGGTATATATGTAGTAGTTGAACAAAGAAGCGGAAAAGTACAAAACGTTGGACTTGAGCTGATTGGCGAGGCTACAAGACTGAAAGAAGATTTGAAAGACGACGTAGTTGCTGTATTGCTTGGCGACGGTGTGGAAGGCGAAGTAAACAAATTGTTCCACTTTGGTGCTGATAAAGTTATTTTAATCCAACATCCTTATTTGAAAGAATATGTAACAGAGCCATATACAAAAGCACTTACAGAGGTTGTAAAAAAATATGAACCTGAAATTATGCTCTTTGGTGCATCTTCCATTGGCCGTGACGTTGCTCCCAGACTTGCAAGCCGTGTGAGAACAGGTCTTGTGGCTGACTGCACAGGTTTAAGAATGGCTAAAACTGAAGAAGAATTTGAAAAAGAAAAATCCATGGGCTGCGAAGACCCAACAAGAGCATTGCTTATGACACGTCCTGCATTTGGCGGTAATCTGATGGCTACATTGATGTGCCCAAGAACAAAACCTCAAATGGCAACTGTTCGTCCCGGCGTTATGAAGAGAATCGCAAAAGACGAATCCAGAACAGGCGAAGTAATCAAAATGGACATTGCTTTTACAGAAGCAGATATGAATGTTGAAATTTTGGAAGTTGTAAAAGCGGAAAAGAAATCTATCGACTTGACAGAAGCAAAACTCATTGTTTCCGGCGGTCGTGGTATTGGCGGCCCAGAAGGCTTCGATTTGGTAAGAGATGTAGCTGACGCACTTGGTGCAGAGGTTGGTTCTTCCAGAGCCTGCGTTGACGCCGGCTGGATTGAAAAAGACCGTCAGGTTGGTCAGACAGGTAAAACAGTTAGACCTGACCTGTATCTTGCTTGCGGTATCTCCGGTGCAATTCAGCACGTTGCCGGTATGGAAGGCTCTGAGCTTGTTATTTCCATCAACAAAAATGATACAGCAGCGATATTTGATGTTTCCGATTTAGGTATTGTTGGGGATGTAAAAGTTATCCTTCCTAAATTGGCAGATGCTATCAGAAAAGCAAAAGCTGAAAAAGCTGCTCAATAATTTAAAACAGTATTTTAAAAATAGAAATTGTGTCCAAACGGTGTAACATCAAAAGGCAGTCTTATTTTAAGACTGCCTTTTTGTATGGAGAAAACCACGCAATAGTTGCGTGGTTCAAAAAAGCCTTCCGGCGATGAGGCAGACAGAAAAACTCCTTTCGATTATAATAAAAGTGCGGTCTGCCAACTGCACAGAGAAATCGAAAGGAGGTCATTAAGAATGGGTCTTAATGATATAAATAGGTTATCACATACTAGCTGGAATTGCAAATACCATATTGTGTTTGCACCAAAATATAGAAGAATGGTATTTTATAAAAATAAAAAAGAAGAAGTAGAGAAAATACTAAGGAAATTATGTGAATGGAAAGGGGTAAATATCATAGAAGCACAAGTGTGTCCCGATCATATCCATATGTTATTAGAGATACCACCAAAATTAAGTGAATCAAGTTTTATGGGATACTTAAAAGGCAAAAGTGCAACGATGCTGTATGAGCAATTCGGCGAATTAAAATATGAAATAGAGAATTCTGGTGCAGGGGATATTATGTAGATACGGTAGGAAAAAATGAGAGCCGAATTGCGGAATATATCAGGAAACAACTAGAGGAAGATATATTAGGAGAACAATTAACATTAAAATAACCCGTTGAACGGGTAGCAGGTAGAGGTTTTATGCAGTTGGCAGGCAGTTGTTATGCGTTTTACGCATTACGCAAGGAACAGAGGGCTATGCCCGCATAGGAAAAACCACCAGATTGTCTGGTGGTTGCTTACTTGTATGGAGAAGGGGCTGTTGTATGAAATAACAGTATACAAAAAACGGTTGATTTTTGAGAAAATTCCACTCAGAAAACAGCCGGTTTTCTATTATTTTCAAAAATTTTTTGTGCAAGCCGCTACTGCAATTTCATTTTGCAACAGCTCCCAGAAAAGTCTTCTGGCGATGGGAGAGAGAAAAAACTCCTTTGGATTATAACTGCCAACTGCATAGAAAAATCGAAGGTCATTCAAAATGAGTCTGAATGATATACATAGGTTATCACAGAGCAGCAGAAATGGCAAATATCATATTGTGTTTGTCTACAAAGATGGCAGAAGGATATTTTACAAAAATAAAAAGAAAGAAGCAGTAAAAATATGAAGAAAATAAATATAATAGAAGCACAAGTGTGCTTAAGGCATACCATATGCTGCCAGAAGTACTGCCAAAGTTGAGCATATCAAACCTTATGGGAGGAAGTGCAGCAATGTTGTAGGAGCAAATACAGAAATGGAGCGTTCCGGTACAGGGAATATGATGTAGGTACAATAAAAAAACGAGAGCCAAATTGAGGAAAACAATGAAAGGAAAATAAATTAGGGAAACAATTCATACTAAAATAACCAATGGGTAGCAGGCAAAGGTTTTATGCATTATGCAAGGAAGAGAGGTCTATATCTCCATAGGAAAAGTCAGCTATAAAGAAGGCCTTTTGGTTTTGAGGCAGAAGCAAAAATACCTTTTGACTATCAAAAAACAGTTCCAAAAGTATAGCAAAGAAAAGCTTGCTATGTGTTAATAAGGTAGATACATCGTTTATGGCATACAAAGTGGTGTATCGCCCAAAAAATATTTTATTGCCACAATATAAAGAGGGGGTAAAAAGGTTGTATGGGTAGAAAAAGTAAGGAAGTATGTCTGTGATACATATACTGATGAAAAATAAGCATATCTGTTTTTATGAGATGCGCAGCAGTAGGGAATAGGAGCAGTTTTGCAATATTTAGATATGGCGTGGTGAAAATAGGATGGGAGATACAGCAGCAAAGCATAGAAAAGTATATAGCAAATCAATGAAACAATACCAACCGGAGGAATAAGGAACACTGGCATCATATAAGGGCAGCAGGTGACAGAAGCCCAGTGGGCAGATGGGGGCAGAAACCAAGAGCCTATGGCATTATATGAAAAAGCCGGGGGATGTGTTTTATGTGTGATTTGATTGATACAAAAAAGAACTTGTAACAAAAGCTACAAGTTCTAAAACCATTATTGATAATTCATCAGACAAACACACTGCTTAATCAGCTCCACCGTTGTATCAATGCCCAGCCTGCTGCTATCTAATGCAATGTCATAGTGGTCAATGGCACCCCATTTTTTGCCGGCATAAAAACCGTAATAGCTGGCACGCTGTTTATCTGTTTTACAAACAGTATCTTCGGCTTTTTCTGCTGCAATGCCATATTCCTTCACAGCATATTCTACCCTTTTTTTCAAATCTCCATGAATGAATACACTGATACAGTTTACATCATAATCCTCTAAAGCATAATCTGCACAGCGACCAATGATGACACAGGAATTTTTGGATGCAATATTACGGATTGCTTCAAACTGAGCAAGGAAAAGCTTATGGTTGAGAGGAAGCTGACTGCCTCCATATGTACCGGCCACCAGAGAATATAAAAAGCTGCCTGTGGGTTTTTCATCCATGGTACGCAAAATTTCTTCTGAAAAGCCGCTTTCTTTTGCTGCAATGGTAAGCAGCTCTTTATCATAGCAAGGAATTTGAAGAGCCTGAGCCAGCTTTTGGCCAATGTTTCTGCCGCCGCTGCCATATTGTCTGCCGATGGTAATGACAAAATTTTTTTTCATAGAGCTTCACTCCTTTTTGTAAAAAAAGATAGAAAATTTCATATCTATTATTTGAAATGAGAAAACAAAGCAAATATGATAATATTATATCATATGAAAAAAACCATAAAACCATGTTTTCTTTTTTATAGTATAGCATAATTTTAGTATTTGGTAAAATTTTTTTGTTTTGCTTAACAAGTCAGTGCGGCTGTGGTATCATAGAAAAGAAATGAAAGGAGTGGATAAAAAATATGAAATTAGGCAGAAATGACATTTGCTGGTGCGGAAGCCATAAAAAATATAAATCCTGCCATTTGGCATTTGATGAAAAATTGGAGGAAATGAAACAAAAGGGAATATTGACGCCGCCTCACAAAATTATTAAAACACCTGAGCAGATGGAGGGCATACGAAAAAGCGGAAGGCTCAACACTGCAGTGCTGGATTTTGTGGCGGAAAACATAAAAGAAGGCATGACCACAGAAGAAATTAACACATTGGTACATGAGTATACCATATCCCACGGAGGCATACCTGCTCCGCTGCATTATAAAGGATTTCCAAAAAGTGTCTGCACATCCATCAATGAGGAGGTTTGCCACGGCATACCGGACAAAAACAGAGTATTGCAAAAGGGAGATATTATCAATGTAGATGTAACCACCATATTAGATGGATACTATGCAGACGCTTCTCGTATGTTTTGCATTGGAGAAGTATCTCCTGAGGCAAAAAGGCTTGTGGAGGTGACAAAGCAATGCCTTGACGCCGGTGTGGCCGCAGTGAAGCCTTGGGGATTTTTGGGGGACATTGGATATGCTGTCAACAGTATTGCAGTAAAAAACGGATATGCTGTGGTGGAAAACATTGGAGGCCATGGTGTTGGATTGGCATTTCATGAGGAGCCTTATGTATGCCATATAGGAAAGCCAAACACAGGTATGCTTTTGGTGCCGGGAATGGTGATTACAGTGGAGCCTATGATAAATGCAGGCACAGCAGAAGTATACCAGGATGCAAAAAACGGCTGGACCATTTATACAGAGGATGGGGCATTGTCTGCACAATGGGAATATACCGTTGCCATTACAGAAAATGGGGCAGAAATTATAACAAAATAAATTTTTGATATTTTTCAGACAATTGAAAGGAGAGATTGTATAAAAGGCAATTTGCTCCTTTTATTTTTGTAAATTTATTAACAAATGGAATGAAAAAGAAGTATTTTTTGATAAAAAAGCATTTTTACAATAAAAGCAGACAGAAAATACTGTGGAAGAAAAAACAAAAATACATATTAGCTAAAACAAAGAATCCTTTTTGTTTTAAAAAAATACAATATAAACAAATTATGCAAAATATGCCAATAAAATGAAAAAACAAGTTTTTGAACAATCCTTTGGATAACAAAAAAATAATAGAGAAACAGTAGGAAATATGGTAAAAAAATTTGCAAAATTAAAATAAATTTTTAACAATATTAGTTGCAATCATTTCTTAAAAATGGTATAATAAACAAAAATAATAAAGCAAAGAGAAAAAACACTTTATTCTTTGTGAATTTAGTGTGCTTATATTGAAAAATATAAGCGTTTTCTGTTGTATTTTATTAGAATAAAAGCTTCATACAAATTTTATTTTAGTAAATGATATGAAATGACTTTTACAAAAGAGAATCAAAAAGCAGTTTTAAGGAGGTTTTTCCATGTATACAATGGGCATTGACGTGGGCTCTGCATCTTCTAAAGTGGTGATTTTGGAGGATGGGCAGCACATCGTTGCCGCAGAGGTTGTTCAGGTTGGAACAGGCTCTTCCGGACCACAAAGGGCTTTGGAGCTGGCTTATGAAAAAAGCGGTTTAAAAAGAGCCGACATTACAAAACTGGTAGCAACCGGCTATGGCCGCTTTGCATTTGAGGATGCTGACAAGCAAATCAGTGAAATCAGCTGTCATGCAAAGGGCATATTTCATTTGGTACCTACTGCACGCACCATTATTGATATCGGAGGGCAGGATGCAAAAGCAATCCGCTTAGATAACAGAGGCGGCGTAAAGCAGTTTTTTATGAATGATAAATGTGCAGCAGGCACGGGCAGATTCCTTGACGTTATGGCAAGGGTTCTGGAAACAACATTGGATGATATGGCTGAGTGCGATGCAAAGGCAGAGCAGGCAGCTTCTATCAGCAGTACCTGCACCGTATTTGCAGAATCTGAGGTAATTTCCCAATTATCAAAGGGTGTTGACAAAAACAGCATCATCAAAGGCGTACATCAGTCTGTTGCGAGCAAAGCCTGCGGACTTGCTTACAGAGGCGGTCTGGAGGAAGACATTGTGATGACCGGCGGCGTTGCAAAAAATGCAGGTGTGGTACGGGCAGTGGAAAGAGAACTGAAAAAGAAAGTTATTGTGGCACCAAACCCACAGACAACAGGCGCTCTCGGTGCGGCATTGTTCGCATACGAAGAAGCAAAAAAAATGAAGAAAGAGGGATTAGAATGAGTATAACAACACAAGGCATGAAAGCAAAAGAATTGTTGGCATACTATCAGGCAAAGGCTGATCAGGATGCAAGAGATGCAAAGGCAAGAGGCGACTTGGTTTGTTGGTCTGCTTCTGTGGCTCCTCCAGAATTTTGTGTAACAATGGGCATTGCCATGGTTTATCCTGAAACACACGCAGCCGGCATCGGAGCAAAAAAAGGCGCATTGGATATGCTGGAGGTTGCAGACAGAAAAGGCTATTCCATTGACTGCTGTTCCTATGGCCGTGTTAACATGGGCTATATGGAGCTGTTAAAAGAGCAGGCTATGACCGGCGTAACACCAGAAGTACTCGCTAACTCTCCGGCAGCAAAGGTGCCACTGCCAGATTTGGTAATCACTTGCAACAACATCTGCAACACACTTTTAAAATGGTATGAAAACCTTGCAGTGGAATTAGACATTCCTTGTATTGTAATCGACGTACCTTTTAACCACACAATGCCTATTCCTGAATATGCAAAGGCATACATTGCCGACCAGTTTAGAAATGCCATTTCTCAGCTGGAAGTGATTTGCGGCAGACCTTTTGACTACAAGAAATTCCAAGAAGTAAAAGACCAGACACAGCGTTCTGTGGCACAATGGAACAGAATTGCAAGAATGTCTTCCTATAAGCCATCCCCATTAAACTGCTTTGATTTGTTTAACTATATGGCGTTGATTGTTGCCTGCAGAAGTCTTGACTATGCTGAAATTACATTTAAAAAATTTGCCGATGAGCTGGAAGAAAACCTGGCAGCAGGCATTTATGCATTTAAGGGTGCTGAAAAAACCCGTGTAACATGGGAAGGTATTGCAGTATGGCCTTACTTGGGACACACATTTAAATCCTTGAAAGCATTGGGAAGCATTATGACAGGCTCTGCATATCCAGGCCTTTGGGATTTGCACTACGATGCTCATGATGAATCCTTGCATTCCATGGCAGAAGCATACACAAGAATTTACATCAACACTTGCCTTGAAAACAAAGTAAATGTGTTGTTAAACATTGTAAACAACGGTAAATGCGACGGCGTTGTTTATCACCTGAACAGAAGCTGTAAGCTGATGAGTTTCCTGAATGTAGAAACAGCAGAAATCATCAAAGAAAAAACAGGCTTGCCTTATGTAAGCTTTGACGGCGACCAGACAGACCCTCGTAACTTTGCACCAGCACAGTTCGATACACGTGTTCAGGCATTGTCTGAAATGATGGAAGCTAATTTGGCAGCAGCAGAATAAGGGGGAGAAAAATAATGAGTAAAGTAGAAGCGATTTTAAAACAGTTGGCAGATGTTGCAGCAAATCCTAAAAAAGCAATGGACGACTATAAAGCAGAAACAGGAAAGGGTGCTATTGGTATCATGCCTTTATATGCACCGGAAGAATTGGTTCATGCAACAGGATATCTTCCAATGGGTATCTGGGGCGGACAAAAACAAATTGCAAAGGCTCGTACATATCTTCCTGCATTTGCTTGTTCTATTATGCAGCAGATTATGGAATTACAATGTGAAGGTGCTTATGATGATTTGGCGGCAGTTTTGATTTCTGTACCTTGTGATACATTAAAATGCTTAAGCCAAAAATGGAAAGGCACTTCTCCTACCATTGTATTTACACATCCACAAAACAGACCTTTGGAATCTGCAAATAAATTTTTAGTAGAAGAATACAAAATCATCAAAACAAAGCTGGAAAAAATTGTTGGCGCAACCATTACAAATGCAGCCATTGAGGAATCCATCAAGGTTTATAACGAAAATAGAGCAGTGATGAGAGAATTTGTAAAAGTAGCGGCTGATTATCCTCAAGTGATTGACCCCGTTGCACGTCATGCTGTATTCAAATCCAGAATGTTTATGGAAAAATCCAAACACACAGCATTGGTTAGAGAATTGATTGACGAAATCAAGGCATCTCCAGTACAGCCTTGGGATGGCAAGAAAGTGATTTTGACAGGTATTTTGGCAGAGCCAAACGAATTGCTTGACATATTTAAAGAATTTGGCCTTGCAATTGTTGCAGATGACTTGGCTCAGGAATCCAGACAAATTCGTGTGGATGTGATTGACGGAGAAGAAGGCCCTCTTTACAGAATGGCAAAACAATGGCAGCAGTTCTATGGCTGTTCAGTTGCCACAGATACAAAGAAAATCCGCGGAAAAATGCTCATGGATATGGTTTCTCAAACAGGAGCAGATGCAGTTATCGTTTGTATGATGAAATTCTGTGACCCAGAAGAATGGGATTATCCAGTATATTACAGACAATTTGAAGAAAAAGGCATCAAAAACCTCATGATTGAAATTGACCAAGAGGCAACTGCTTTTGAACAAGTAAGAACAAGAGTACAAAGCTTTGTAGAAAATATGTAATTGCAAAAGGTATGACTTTTTAGGGGGCGCTGCTAAAAAGCGGCGTCCCCCTTTTTTAAAAAAAAGGGACCTAAAATGAGGGTGTAATTCTGTAAAAAAAAGGAAAAAGAATACAGGAGGCTTTTCATTATGAGACAAGTAAAAATTATCACAGCTGAACAGGCAGCTGAACTGATTAAAGACGGCGACACATTAACCACAAGCGGATTTGTAGGCAGTGCTATTCCAGAGGCATTGAACAAGGCTGTTGAAAAAAGATTCTTGGAAACAGGACATCCAAACAACATTACATATATTTACGCCGGTTCTCAAGGCAACAGAGATGGCAGAGGTGCTGAACACTATGCCCACAAAGGCTTGTTGAAAAGATACATTGCCGGACACTGGGCAACGGTGCCTAAGCTGGGAGAAATGGCAATGAACAATGAAATGGAAGCATACAATGTTTCTCAGGGGGCATTGGTGCAGCTGTTTAGAGAAATTGCAGGACACAGACCCGGTATTTTGACAAAAATTGGTATGGGAACATTTATAGACCCAAGAAACGGCGGCGGCAAAGTAAACGATATTACAAAGGAAGATATCATTGAATTGGTCAATTTCCAGGGAGAAGACTATCTTTTCTACAAATCATTCCCTATCAATGTAGCATTCATCAGAGGTACTTATGCAGATGAAAGCGGAAACATTACATTGGAAAAAGAAGTGGCACCATTGGAAGCAACTTCTGTGGCACAGGCTACAAAAAATACAGGCGGTATTGTAGTGGTGCAGGTAGAAAAAGTAGCAAAAACAGGAGCATTGGACCCTCGTCTTGTAAAAATACCCGGAATTTATGTGGATTATGTTGTGGTGGCAGACCCTGCTGACCATCAGCAATCATTGGATTGTGAATATGACCCAACACTTTCCGGAGAATTGAGAGCACCTGACACGGCATCTGACCCATTGCCAATGAGTGCAAAGAAAATCATTGGCAGACGTGGTGTTTTAGAATTGGAAAAAGATGTTGTTGTAAATCTGGGTGTAGGCGCACCGGAATATGTTGCATCTGTGGCAAGCGAGGAAGGCATTGGCGACTATATGACATTGACAGCAGAAAGTGGTGCCATTGGCGGCGTTCCTCAAGGCGGTGCCCAATTTGGTTCTACAAGAAATGCCGATGCATTGCTGGAACAGGCTTATCAATTTGATTTTTATGACGGCGGCGGATTGGACTTGGCATATTTAGGCTTGGCAGAATGTGACGAAAAGGGAAATATCAATGTTTCCAGATTTGGCCCTAAAATTGCAGGCTGCGGCGGATTTATCAACATTACACAAAACACACCAAAAGTATTTTTCTGCGGTACTTTTACAGCAGGCGGTCTGAAGGTAAAAGTAGAAGACGGCAAAGTGGTGATTGCACAAGAAGGAAAACAGAAAAAATTCATCAAACAGGTTGGTCAGATAACATTTAATGGAGATGTGGCTCTGGAAAACAAACAGCAGGTAATGTACATTACAGAAAGATGTGTGTTTGAATTAAAAGCAGATGGATTGCATTTGACAGAGGTTGCTCCTGGCATTGATATTCAAACACAAATTTTGGACCAAATGGAATTTAAACCAATTATTGATGGAGAACCAAAAGTAATGGATGCTCGTATCTTTGCAGATGCTTTGATGGGCTTGAAGGAAGCAGAATAAGTAATATAAAAGCGAAAATAGCCCTCTTGAAATAATATTGTATAAAAACCGGTTGCTTTTTGAGGAAATTCTACTCAGAAAACAGCCGGTTTTCTATTATTTTCAAAAATTCTTTATGAAGTTGCTACTGTCATTTTATTTTGCAACAGCTCCTTTTGATGATTTATGAAACAGAAGTTGGCTGCAAAAAAGAAAAAATAGGTATATTGCGAAGAATACCAAAAAGTATTAAAAAAAATATCATGCCATATACAACAATCTTTTGTTTTTTGCTGAGGGTGGTATTTCCCGTTTTGATGTATTGTATACATAATTGCAGAAGCAACAAAAATAGTATGGGAGAAAGTAAAAAAATGGCTCTGTTATAAAAAAATGCTCCCTTGAAATCCAAGTGCAAAAGAGCAATACACATACGGCTGACGCCGCAGCTAGGACAATAAAATCCTGTGAATGTGTAAAAAGGACAGGGAAGCAGAGGAAAACCAATTTGTATGGAAAAAAAGCCATATACCAATCCAACGGACAAAAACAGAACCAGTTTTTTACAAAGAAATAAAGCTCTTTTATACATAGTTTCCATATTCATTGAGTTCATTTTGCATCAATGCAAAAGAAACGATGCTTAAACCAAATATAGAAAGCACAACATAAATGATAGGAGCATTGGTATTTGGCAGATTATGGCGGTTATGAATTATTTCCACGTTTTTGCCCATTTTATACATCCAATAAAATGTATAAATACCGCAGGTGATAATAGAAAATAAGAGTGCAAGGCCTCCGTCGGTATTAGAATGGCTTTGGGCAGCAGCGTTCAATTCATCTGTCAAAACCACAAACCAATATATGCTGTAAATACCACAGGTAAGAATAGAAAAAAGAATACAAAGTGCAATATTTCGCTGTTTCATGACCATATCCTCCGTATTTGTAAAATTTTTATTCAGTTTAGCATAATGTCAGTAATTTTGCAATATCGGTGCAAAACCGTTACAAATTACTATGGGATTTGGAGAAAATGCTGCAAAAAACAATATAATCATTGTATGATTTATTTTTTTATGAGTATATTGCATTTCATATTTTTGTATGATATACTAAAAACCATATTAAAAGAATAAAATATTATACAGTATGTACCACAGATGACAATAAAAAATTAACGTTTGAAAGGAAGCGGAAAAAGAATGGATTTTGTAAAAAGAACATGGGCAGAAATTGATTTAGATGCATTGGAGTACAATATCAAAAATATTAAGGCTTCTTTAAAAGGAGAGCAGATTTTGATGGGTGTTGTAAAAGCCGATGCCTATGGCCACGGAGATGGTATGATTGCCAAAAAACTGGCCCAAAATGGTTTTTCCTGGTTTGGTGTTTCCAATATTGAAGAGGGCATCAGCCTCCGTCGTCAGGGCATTACACAGCCCATACTGGTGCTTGGATATACGCCGGCAGAATGTGCAAAAATGCTTTTTGATGAAAAAATAACACAAGCCATTCTTTCGTTGGAATATGCAGAGGCTTTGCATGCAGAGGCAGAAAAAGCCGGTGTTGTAATAGAAGGACATATCAAACTGGACACAGGCATGACAAGAGTTGGCTTTCAGTGTGATGAAGAAAACTTTGAAGCTTCTTTGGAAAGCATACACAAAGTATTTTCATTCAAAAACATTGCTGTGAAAGGTACTTTTACACATCATGCAGTGGCAGATACTTATAGTGGAGATTGCCCTCAATTTACACAAATGCAGTTTGACCGTTTCCAAAAAATGATAAAGGCCTGCCGGCAAAAGGGATTGGACATGGGCATTTGCCACTGTGCAAACAGTGCCACCACCATTGGTCATGCTGAAAAACAGTTGGATATGGTTCGCTCCGGTATCATTACATATGGTCTTTTGCCTTCTGAGGAATGTGTGGGAAAAATTGATTTGAAGCCACTTATGACATTGAAAACAAACATTGCATTGGTAAAAAAGGTAAAAGCCGGCTCCCAAATCAGCTATGGCAGAACCTACACAGCTCAAACAGACAGAATCATTGCCACAGTACCCATTGGTTATGCCGATGGATACAACAGAAATCTTTCCAACAAAGCCAGAATGCTTGTAAAGGGAAAATTTGCTCCTGTGGTGGGACGTGTTTGCATGGACCAAACCATGATTGATGTAACAGATATTCCGGATGTAAAAATGGGGGATGAAGTGGTTGTATTTGGCAAACAAGGCGATGCTGTACTGCCCGTAGAGGAATTGGCAGGTATTTTGAATACAATCAACTATGAAATACCATGTGTGATTACAAAAAGAGTGCCAAGAGTATATTATCAAGGGGGAAAAGTAGTGGGTGTGGTAAACCATGTAATGCACCGCTATGAATGAAAAGAAAGCTATGGCAAAAAAGCATTTCATATGGATTGCAATGGTCATTGCTGTGATAGAAAGCAGTATACTGCTCAAAAAGCAACAGAAAAAAAGTGCTGCTTTGGCTGACACGGCTGTTTGCTTTATCAAAAATTTTCATTGTTTATGAAGCCCAAAAAGATTTTTTGGGAAAAAGCTATGATGATTTAAAAAAATAAATATATTTTTGTGTCTGTTTTGGTTTAAAATAGGAATTCCTTTTTTGGTGAAAAAATAAGTCTGTCATTTGGAGGAGGCAGCCAAAGGGAATTGACAAAGCCTGTTGGAAAATGAAAGACAGCAGCTTGCACAAAAAAATTTTGCAAATAATAAAAAACCGGCTGTTTTTTGAGTGGAATTTACTCAAAAAACAGCCGGTTTTTGTATATTATTATTTTAGAGAGCTATTTTGCAAGCCTATCATTTTGGCTGAGCACTGTATTTGAAATGCCATGCCGCAAAAACCATATTGCTTATCATAAAACAGCCTGTCCTTTCAGACAGGCTGTTTTAAAAATATATTATTGGGATAATACATCTTCCACCGCTTGTATATAGGCCTCAAGTGTCCGCACACCCTGTATCTGCTCTGTTATAACTTGTCCCTGTTGGTTGACAATGACTGTTGTAGGCAGTCCCTCTAGGTTTTGCAGTATCCAGTTTATCAAGGTTTCATCAGGCATAATGCTGATAAAATCTGCATTTGCTTCTGCTTTAGCTTGTTTTGCAACTGCTTCTGCATTTGTTGCAGGGGTATCAATGATGACTTGCACAAATTGTACATTTGGATATTTTTGCTGCAATGTGGTATCCAGCTGTTCCAATACGGCAGTTTCATTGATATTGGGATAGCAATAGGAGGCCCAAAAATTCACAACAGTATAGTCTGCATTGGCAAACAGAGAGCTGTCTATTGGCTGCCCTTCCAAAGTTTGGGCAGAAAAGGAAAGTGTTTTTCTGATTTGCTCAATGGCCTGCTTAACTGCCGTTTCATCAAAGGCATATGTGGAAACCGTTGCTTTTAAATCCTCCATACTGTTTGACAATATTTCATAGGCTTTTTTGTCCTCTTCGGAAAAAGAAGAGGTATCTCCTTGATATTGCTCCAATATATAATAAACATAGCCTTGTTGAGAGGCAATTTGTTCTTTGTGGGCATATTTTGAAAATTCTGACTGTACAGCACCGGAATTGAGATTTTCCTCTTTAAAAACGAGTATTTCTCCAAAAGGGAAAAGTATGTTTCCTGTATCAGAAAGATCAGAAAATGTGGATAGTGACTGCATACCTTCATCTGTAACATAGTTGTATTGTACTTGGGCATAAATGTCGCCTTCTGTTGTGGTGTTTGTAATGGGAAGCATATTTGTCTGCTCATAAGCTATCCATGCCTGAGGTGCTTGGTACTGCAAGCCGCATTTATCTAATTTTACAGTGCGGTCTGCCGTTTCCTGCTGGGAAGCGGTTTGTGAACCTGTTGTGTTGCTGTTGCAGCCTGTGAGAAAAAATCCGCTGCAAAAAAGCACTGTCATAGATGCAAAAAGAAAAAACAGCTTTTTCATAAAACAAAATCCTTTCTATATTTACAGTAGATGGTTTTTATTTTTATTATAGCCAAAAATGAAAGGAGTAGCAAGGTATTTTTTTTTAAAGGAATATGTCCATAAGAAAAAAGTACTGAAATTTTAATATAGTTTTAATGAGTGGTAAATTTCCTTTTAATAGGTGTTTTTTATACTGTGAGCATAGTATCACACAAAAGGATAGCGTATGGAGGGAAAACATATGGGATGCAATCAGATATGGAGAGAAAAATTACAAAAAATTACAAACATACCCACAAAGAAAAAAATGATTATGCTGGGTGCTGTCATTGTGTTGGCGGCAGGTGCCAGCGGTGTTTATGCAAAGGGGCTTTTTGGCAGCAGCAGTGATGAAACCGTAAGAATGCCTGACGTTTCTGTAGTGGAACAGGGAGATTTGTCCAAAAGAGTGACTGCCTCCGGCACCACAGTTGCCGCAGACCCTGTTTCCATATTTATAGAGCTTTCTCAAGAGGTGGAGGAGGTTTTTGCAGAGGTAGGGGATAAAGTGCAGGAAGGGGATTTGCTTGTGACATACGACATAGCCGATACCCAAAGAGAGCTAAGCGACAAATTGGCTGATGCCAATGTGACAGTGGAAAATGCACAAATTGCCCTCAATGAACTGACTACACCGGCAGAAGGAGCAGAGCTTTTGGAGCTGGAAAGCCAGGTAGTCAGTGCAGAAAAAACCATTGAAGATACCAAAATGGAAATTGCCAATTATGAAATACAAATTTCACAGGCCCAGACAGATGCAGACAATGCAAAAAAAACAATGGACAATTATGCAGAGCTGCTTTTGGTAGGCGGTGTCAGCCAGCAGGAATATGATGATGCAGAAAATGCTTATCAAAAGGCTTTGGACACATTGACACAAACACAAAGCAATAAAACAGCAAAGGAATTGTCATTGCAGACGGCAGAGCTGGCATTGGAAAAAGCCCAATTAAATTTGGAAAACGGAAAAAATAAAAATGATACGACAACACTCAATTCTGTTAAAAAACAGCAAAATACATTGGAAACAGCGCAAAGAAGTGTTTCCAGCATACAATATGACATCAGCAAGCTGACAGCGGCTACATACAGTCCCATCAGTGGCACAGTCATAGAGTCCAACGCAGTGGAGGGGCAGATGCTTACAGACAGCACCGTGATGATGAAAATTGCAGATTTGAGCAATTTGGATGTGGAGGCGTATGTTTCAGAATATGACATAGCTCAAATTCAGGTGGGACAAAAAGTAGAAATGACCAGCGATGGCATTGAAGGAAAGGTATATACAGGCACTGTCACAAAAATTGAGCCGACAGCATCCACCCAAAGCACCATGAGCGGCAGTGAAACCGTTGTACCCATTGTCGTACACATGGATAACCCGGATGAGCTGATGAAGCCCGGATTTTCACTGGATTTGGAGATTATTGTAGAGGATTTGTCCGATGCAGTATATGTGCCTCTTTCCGCAGTGGGAAAAGAAGAGAACGGCAGCTATTATGTTTATAAAGTCAATGAGAATGATATACTGGAAAAAACAACTGTAACATTGGGCAGTACAAATGATACCAGTGCAGTGATAGAAAGCGGTGTTGCTGTGGGGGACCGTGTTGTAACAAGTCCTACGGAAGAAATGACAGACGGCGCAGATTTATCCGCATTTGCCACAACGGTAACAGAGCAGACACAGCCGGAAGAAAGCAGCTCTGTGCTGGATGGCATGACAGGAGGCGGAATGCCATCAGGCGGTGGAATGCCTTCAGGAGGACAAAGAGGCGGAATGCCTATGGGCAGACCAAGATAAGGAGGGAATGTCATGGAATTACTGCGTTTGGAGCATTTGAAAAAGGAATATAACCAAAATGAATTGTCTGTTATGGCATTGGATGATATCAATTTGAGTGTGGAGGATGGAGAGTTTTTATCTATTATGGGTACAAGTGGCTCAGGAAAGTCCACCATGCTGAATATATTGGGCTGCTTGGACAGCCCAACCAGCGGGGCTTATTATTTGGATGGAGAAAATGTAGCAAAATTTAAAGATGAACAGCTGGCAGAAATCAGAAACAAAAAAATTGGATTTGTATTTCAGTCCTTTAATTTGCTGCCAAAGCTTTCCTCTTTGGAAAATGTAGAGCTGCCCATGGTTTATGCAGGTGTGCCAAAAAAAATACGGCAGGAAAGAGCCATTGCCGCATTGGAAAGGGTGGGGCTTGGCAAACGTCTCAAGCACAGACCAAACGAGCTTTCCGGAGGACAAAGACAAAGGGTGGCCATTGCAAGGGCATTGGTGAATGAACCGGCTATATTGATGGCCGATGAGCCAACAGGAAATTTAGACAGCCGCTCTACGGTAGAGATTATGGAGATTTTTCAAGGCTTAAACGATGACGGCACGACCATTGTGATGGTGACCCATGAGCCGGATGTGGCCCAGTATACAAAAAGAATTGCCCTTTTTAAGGATGGGCATATTATAAAAGATGAACCGGTGGAAAACAGAACACTGGCAGGAGGTGGCAGCATATGAATTTTGGAGAATGTGCCAAATCTGCCTTCCGCAATGTTTTTTCAAACAAAATGAGAACATTTTTGACTATGCTTGGCATCATCATAGGCATCAGCTCTGTCATTGCCATTGTTTCCATTGGAAATGGCAGTCAGGCCGCCATCGAAAAGGAATTTGAATCCTTTGGAACAGGCAGTCTGACAGTGAGCTTAAGCGGTTATAATGACATTGAAACAAGGGATTTGCTCACAATGGAGGATTATGATATGCTAAAGGAGATAGAAGGCGTTTCCTATGTCAATCCCACATACAGCGGACAAAGCACATACATAAAGCTTTTGGACCCTCAGGAAACAAAGTCTGCCTCTGTGTCGGGGGTAACGGCTGATGCAAAATACATTGATAATCCCACCATGCTTTATGGCAGATATATTTCTCAAAATGATGTGGATATGAGAACAAATGTGGCAGTCATCAACGATACTACGGCATTGAAGGTGTTTGGCCGCTGTGATGAGGCTGTCATTGGAGAAAAAATAAAATTAAAAACATGGAAGGGTACAGGAAAATATACTGTCATAGGCATTATGGAAAATACAAATGCCTCTGCGGAAACCCAATACAGCGATGAATTTCCGGAAACAGTGATACTGCCTATTTCTACGGCAATGCGTTTGTATAACAATAAAAATTTAAATGGATTTTCCATACTGATAGAGGATTTGGACCAAACAGATAGTATGAAAGAGCGTATTGTGGCGGCATTGGAGGAGTTTCATGGCAATGAGGATAAATATTATATACAGGATTCCTCTGAAATGGTGGATTCCATCAACTCCATATTGTCCTATGTAACGCTGTTTATCAGCTTTGTGGCAGGCATATCCCTTTTGGTGGGGGGCATTGGCGTAATGAACATTATGATGGTGACTGTGACAGAAAGAACAAGAGAAATCGGCATCAGAAAATCCATTGGTGCCAAAAACAAAGACATTAAAATACAATTTATGACAGAAGCAGTGATATTGACAGGTATGGGCGGCTTGGCAGGCTTGGTCATTGGTGTGGCATTTGCCATGGTCATAGGACATTTTGCAGGCATTACACCAGTATTGTCTGTGGGCGCTGTGGCAATGGCAGTGGGCATTTCCACAGGCATTGGCATCATTTTTGGTGTGACGCCGGCCAACAAGGCAGCAAAGCTGGACCCCATTGAAGCATTGCGATTTGAATGACAAACAGTTGGGAGGGGTGTTTTACAATGGAAGGGAAAAAAATACTTTTGATAGAGGATGAAGTGAAATTAGCAAGATTTGTAGAATTGGAGCTGAAATATGAAGGATATGACATTACTGTGGTGCATGACGGCAGAGAAGGGCTGGAAACATTTTTAAACGGGGATTTTGATATGATATTGCTGGATTTGATGCTTCCCGGACTCAGCGGCATTGAAATTTGCAGAAGAATACGAAAAAATTCTTCTATCCCTATTATTATGCTGACGGCAAAGGATGAAATTATGGACAAGGTGGCAGGCTTGGACAGCGGAGCAGACGATTATTTGACAAAGCCCTTTGCCATTGAAGAGCTGCTTGCCAGAATGCGTGTGGCCTTTAAACATTGCAGCAGCCAAAACAGTGCAAAAAAGAAGCTGCTGGCAGTGAGCAATTTGGTCATTGATACAGAAAAGCGTATGGTCACTGTCAACGATACAGAGGTGGAGCTGACCAAAAAGGAATTTGAACTGCTTTTATATTTGGTACAAAACAAAAACATTGTGCTGACAAGAGAACAAATATTAAACCAGGTTTGGGGATACAGCTACATTGGCGAAACAAACGTGGTGGATGTGTACATTCGTTATCTGCGTTCTAAAATAGATGAGGCATTTGGAGAAAAGTTTATACACACAATACGAGGAGTAGGATACTATGTCAAAGAGGAGTAAAGCCTTTTTTTCCAGTATGACCATTGCCCGAAAAATTACAATACTTTATGGAGGGATTTTTTCATTATCTCTTTTGGCAATCAGTTTTTTTGTGCTGCTGAATGTGACAGCTATAGAGCAAAGTAATGTAAAAGAAGAACTGATTAAAACAGTAGAAAATATTGATGATTATATACAGCAGGGAAATGCACTGTCTGAAGAAGCATTGGAAACCCTTTTGGAAAACAAATATGTAGAGGTCAGCATCATTGATGGAAAAAACCACAAGGTATATAAAAACTCTGTGGGAGAGGTTCCCTCTTTTATCAGACAGCCCCAGCCTGCACCGGAGCAAAACATGGATAAACAATCTTGGCAGTGGGAGATAGACTTAAGCTCCCGGCCGGAGGATTTGGAAAAAAAGGGTTTTAAAGTGAATATGGAAAGGATTTTTAATGTAGATAATAAAGAATATTTCATTACCAGCAGAGATGGCTCTGAATTTGTAATGATAGAAAAGAAAATTTATTCTGATGACAATCATTATCTCGTGCAGGCATTTAAAATGCTTCCCAACAATCATTATTATTTTCAATCCTTTGGCTTGAGATTGCTTTTGATAGATGTGCTGGGCATTTTTTTATCCTTTTTGATAGGACGTTATATCAGCAAAAAAATGCTGAAGCCTGTGGAAGAAATACAGCAGACAGCAGAAAGAATCAGCATAGAGGATTTGAGCCGCAGAATTGATACAGAAGGACCCGACGATGAAATGAAGGAGCTGGCAGAAACATTCAATTCCATGATTTCCCGTTTGGAAAGCTCTTTTCAAAAACAAAATCAATTTGTTTCAGATGCTTCCCATGAACTGAGAACCCCCATTTCTGTCATACAGGGCTATGCAAATTTGATAAACAGATGGGGCAAAAGCGATACGGCTGTTTTGGAGGAAGCCATACAATCCATACTGGCAGAAACGGAGCATATGAGCCAGCTCATTAAAAAGCTGCTTTTTTTGGCAAAAAGCGACCAAAACCGTATTCCTTTGCAAAAGGAGAAATTTTCACTCAATGAGCTGGTAAAGGAGATTATAAAAGAAATGGATGTGACACAGGCAAAAAAACAAGTGGTGCTGAAGGAAAAAGAAGAGGTTGCAATTTATGCAGACAGCAGCATGGTAAAACAGCTTTTGTGGATACATTGTGAAAATGCCATGAAATACACAAAAGAAGGCGGTGTGATTACATTTGCCATTTATAAAGACAAAGAGTATGGATATGTAGATGTGCAGGATGACGGACAGGGTATGGCAAAGGAAGATGTGGAAAGAATATTTGACCGTTTTTACAGAGCCGACAAATCCAGAAACAAGGAAATCCCCGGAACAGGGCTGGGACTTTCCATTGCAAAATGGATTGCACAAAGCAATGAGGGAAGGATTACAGTAAAAAGCCAGCTGGGAAAGGGTACCACATTTACAAACCAATTTCCTTTGGAAAAGAAAACATATAAAAAGGGAAAGGAAGGAACAGCATGAAAAAAAGTATAGCGGCATTTTTGCTCATTGCAGCAGTGACAGCAAACAGTGCAGATGTTTTTGCAGAGGATTTGACAGAGCAATCCATTGCTTCTGAAGATATTGCACAAGAGGCTGATACTGCACTGGATTTTTTGACCATACTGCAAATACCAAAAAAAGAAAATGCCATTAAACTGACATTGGAGGAGGCCACACAAAAGGCCCTCAGCCGCAGCACTGCATTAAAAACAAGCAACATGGATTTGAAAATCAGTGCAGAAAAATTGGAGGATGAAGAAAACAGCATTGCAGGAGGACATACATTTGAACAGCTTTTGGCATACATCAAGCAAAATGCCAGCTATACCACATCCAAGCTGAGCCAGCAGGTGACAGAGGAAGCTGTGAAGTTTTCTTTAAAACAGGTTTATATAGAAATCATAAACAAAGAAAGAGAAATTGCACTGACCAAAATGAGCTTGCAGCTGGATGAGAAGGAATTGCTCATTGCCAGAACAAAACAAAAATTGGGGCTTATTTCGGAGCAGGAGCTGCAAAACCAAGAGCTGAGCTATCAAAAAGCATTGGCAAGTGTAGAGCAGGAGGAAATTGCAGTGCAAAATGCCTATCGTTCTTTGGCAGAGCTGATTGGTATGGATGTGGATGAAAATTATCAGCTTACACTGGAGCCGGTGTATGAGCCTCTCACATTGTCTGTTACATTGGATACCTATATTACAAGTAAAATCAACACAGACCCCAATATCAAACAACAGCAAATCAATTTGGATACTGCCACATCAGAAGCAAAATTTACCCATGCCAGTGTGCCGGAGTCTGCCACGGCAGACCAAGAGGCAGACAACAGTGTGGCAAAGGCGGAGCTGACGCTTTCTGACCAAAAATCCAGCCTGAGAACACAGCTGCAAAACTGCTATGACAGCATTGTACAGCTGGAAAGTAGCTACAACAACAATTTGACAGAGTTGGAGAATTTGAAAAAACAGCTGACCATTTCTCAAAAACAATATGAATTGGAGCAATGCACAGAGCTGGAGGTATTGCAGGCAAAACAAAGTGTTGCACAAAAGGAAAGTGAAATTATAGGACAAATGTATGAGCATATGCTTTTGTTAGAGCAATTTGAATATTCTTATTTGTTGTAATACAAAATATCATACCAAAAAACAGAAGTGTAAAACCATTTTACAGCTTCTGTTTTTTTTGTTCTAAAAAACACATTTGCCGCATATATTGATGTTAATAGGAAGGGAGGACGAACTATGGACGAAGAAAGACTCCGTATGCGAAGGGAGCTGCTCCAAAGGGCAAGAAGGCAAAAAACAAGTGCTTACAGAAGACAGAGCCAAATGACAAGCGGAAAACAATTTTTTTTATTTCGCATTTATATGACAATGATATTGGTGGCAACAGCCATTGTACTTTCTTTTTTTTCTACGGAAACAACAAGGGCCATTACAGACAGCCTCAAGGAAGCCATTGCCTATGAAATATCATTGGATACGTTGCAGCAGTGGAAGGAAAAGGCCGTGACTGTGTTTGAACAAACAGTGGAAAAAAAAGAAAATACAACAGCTCCTCCTGCTGAGCAGACAACACAGCAAAACAAAACAAATGGTTTTCAGCCGGATTTGAATGAAAAAAGCGGAGAAATTCCCTAGAGAAATTTTATCAAAGGAGGATATCACCACACAAACAAAGCAAGAACAATGGATTGAACCGGTACAGGGCATTATCACATCCTCCTGCGGCACAAGAGAAAATCCCATTTTGAAAAAAATGGAATATCATAATGGATTAGACATTGCAGTGGCAGAAAATACAGATGCACTGGCTGTCAAAAGCGGGGTGGTGACAGATGTGAGAACCTCCCAAACATTGGGCAATGTGGTGGAATATGAAACAAAGGATGGCTATACCATTATGTATGCCCATTTAAATGAAATATTGGTAAAAGAGGGGCAAGCAGTACAGCAGGGACAGGTGATAGCAAAAACAGGCAATACAGGACTTTCCACAGGTCCTCACATTCATTATAGTATTTGGAGGGGAGATATGCTCATTAATCCTATGCAGTTTGTAGATTTAGCATACACAGATGATGTGAAAACAGAATATTTAGCAAGAGGAGTACAGCTGCCATGAAAAAATTTCCAAAAATGAAAATACATCCCCTGCTTTTGCCATTGTGTTTATTATACATATTACAAGGGCAATGCTTTTTGTTTTTAGCCATGTTTTTTTTTGTTACACTTCATGAGCTGGGGCATTGTGTAACCGCTCTTTTGTTTGGGGCAAATGTGAAGCAAATTTGGTTTACACCCATTGGAGAAAGGGCAGTGATAAAGGGACTAGAAAACATTTCTTTTTTCAAAAGACAAATTGTGTTTTGTGCCGGCTCGGCAGTAAGCCTTCTATTGGGGCTGCTTTTGATATTGTTTTCAAAGGGAGAAACCATGACATTTTTTGCTAGCTTCAATTTGCTGCTGTGTGGTTTTAATCTCATGCCCTTTTTGCCATTGGATGGAGGCAATATATTGCTTCATTGGGCAGGCAGAAAATATGGCATATTAAATGCAGCAGGCATATTGGTAAAGGTCAGCAGGGGATTTGGCTATTTTTTGATGCTGGCAGGCCTTTTGCAGGTGATATTTTATCCCTTTAACATTTCACTTTTGCTCATAGGCTGTTATATTGTATACAGCAACAAAAAGGAATATTTGCACATTACATATCAAACCTATCGGGCATTGCTGGCAGAACAAAGACATATGAAGCTGGTACAGCAGGTTTATACCAAAAGAGATGTGACGCTGGGAGAATTGGTGGCAGCCATGAGCTTTGACACCTATTTTTGGTATTGCTCCATGACAGAGGGGAAAGTGGAATGGAAAAGCCAAAGGGAAGTGATGGAATTGCTTTTGAAAAAGGGGGCAGGAGGAAATGTTTGGGGATGAAAAAGGGCTTTTATAAATGTCTGCATAGAAAATATTATTTTTTGAGAAAATACTTTTTAGTATCATACATATTGCTCACACAGCAAAAGGAAATAAAGCCCTTGTTAAAATATTGATATACCAAGGAGCAGACTGCATAGCGCAGAAATCAAGGTGTGTATGAAAATTCCAAAATTGATACCCAATGAAAATGCCTGGAAAGCTGCCCATTAGAATGTTTAAAATCCGGTTGATTTTTTCATGGTTCTGCCTCCCTGCTTTTTTGTTGGGGGTGTTATATGAATAGGAAAAATAATATGTATGATATGAATTTTAAAAATAGAACAATGAGATTGACATTGCTTTATGAAAAGAAAGTAACCAAAGGGCTTGGAGCTGCTGCAAAGTCCCTTGCTTTGGATTTACAAAAATGTAAGGAGTCGGTTTTAGCCGCAAAGTCAATGTTTCATAGCTTTCTATTTCCTATGAAAGTAACAGAATCTTTTTGTTGGATGTGTTACATGAATAGGAAAAATAATATGGTATTGTAAATATAATGTTTTAAAGCAGAGCAAAGGAATTGGTATGACTGCTTTTGAAGGGAAGCAGCAAAAGAAATGGAAGACATCGCCTCTAAATTTCCTGCAAAGCATTGTTTTTTCCCTTTTTTTCATTCATGCCATGGCTATGCTATGGCAGAGAAGAGATGCAGAGAACGGATTTTAGTTGCATATTTCATATGAAAGCAAAGCTTTTTGTTTGTTTTATAGAAGCATGGTTTTGTGATTGCTTCAATGCAGATAGACAAAAAAAGGGTATTTTATGAAAATATACAATTTTAAAAGCACTCTATTGCCATATCGTTGTAGTATCTAAAAAAATATGATATCATATCAATGAAAAAACAATGTTGTGTGTATAGAAATGAGGCAAATCTATGACAACAGCAAAAAAGATATGGATTATAGTGATTGCTGCGGCAATGGTGGGTTGTTTTCATATTGTATATCAGTTGTATGATACCAAAAATTATACGGTAGATTATCCCAAAACACTTTCAGATGTGCAGGAAAATATAGATTCTGCTGTGACGGCGGTAGAGGACAAAGTGGTGACAAAAGGGTCTGTGTTGTTATTGGCAAAAACAAATCAGAATCAAATGTGTTTGTATCATTTGGAAAGGGGTTTTTTCACATTAAAATATAACATAAAATTTGTTCGGGAGAATGTGGAGGAAGGGGATACCATAACCATTGAAAATCATTTTGAAAAGTTTGAAGCAAACATAGAAAACGGACAAGTGGTCAATGTTCCGTATTCCTTTGTTCATAAAAGCATTGACTGGGCAAATTTGCCTGCAAACTGGCTGTCGCCTATTTATCTGCTTTATGTTTTGATGACAGAAATATGGAAAAGAGTAAAAAAAGAGTAGAATATCTACTCTTTTTTTTGAAATCAGTCCATAACATCTTTCATGGTATAGAGGCCTGCTTTTTGATTTGCCAAAAATTTTGCGGCTTTTACAGCACCCACTGCAAAAATATCTTTTGACATGGCTTTGTGGTTCAACTCTATGACTTCATCCCTGCCGGCAAATATAACGTCATGCTCTCCCACAATGGTACCGCCTCTGATGGCATGGATGCCGATTTCTGTTTTTTCTCTTTTTTCCCTCTTTTGAGAACGGTCAAATACATAGTGGTGTTCCTCGGAAAGAGAGGCTTTTATGGCGTCTGCAATGGCAAGTGCCGTGCCGCTGGGCGCATCAATTTTTTGATTGTGGTGTTTTTCCAGTATTTCAATGTCAAAACCGGCCTCAGAAAGTGTTTGGGCCACTTTTTGTACAATGTTGATTAAAAGATTGACGCCCACAGACATATTTGCAGATTTTAAAATGGCCACAGATTGGCTTGTTTGCTGTATTTGCTTGGTATCCTCTTCAGAAAGCCCTGTGGTGCATATCACAGCGGGAATTTGTTTTTCCTTTGCAAATGCCAAAAGAGAAGAAATGGCAGAAGCTGTGGAAAAATCAATGATGACATCTGCGGCAGCATTGCACTCAGAAAGGCTTTTGAATGTGGGAAAATCTGCCTGTACATCCCTTGGGTCAATGCCTGCCACAACCTGACAGTGAGGGTCCTTTTCTGCCACGGCTGCCACCACTTTGCCCATGTGGCCTCCACAGCCGTGAATGATAATATTTACCATTTTTTAAACTCCTTTCAAAAAAGGTGCAGAAAATCAACTGCACCTTTTACAAAAATTATTTTAATAAACCATAGTTTTTCATTGCTGTTTTCAGCTGTTCCATGTGTTCCGGCTCCATTTCGCAAAGAGGCGCTTTGCAGGGTCCTACATCAAAGCCCATCATATTTAATGCGGCTTTTACAGGAATTGGATTTACTTCACAGAACAACGCATTGATAAGCTCAATGGATTCCAGCTGTAATTTGGCAGCCCCTTGTGTATCGCCGGAAAGGAATTTTTCTACCATATCATGAGTTTGTTTTGGTGCCACATTTGCCAATACAGAAATCACACCTTTTCCGCCCAATGAAAGGATAGGCACATTTTGGTCATCATTTCCGGAGTATAAATCAAAGTCAGGTCCGCAGATTGCGGCAATTTCTGCAATGTTTGAGAAGTTTCCGCTGGCTTCTTTGATACCCACAATATTTTTTACCTTGGACAGTTCATAGCAGGTTTTTGGAGAAATGGACAATCCTGTGCGTCCCGGCACATTATAAAGCAGTATAGGAATGCTGATGCTCTCTGCAATGGCTGTATAATGCTTGATTAAACCCTTTTGTGTTGTTTTGTTATAATATGGTGTTACAAGCAGTACACCGTCTACCCCTGCGGCCTCACAGCCCTTTGCCAGCTCAATGGCATGGGCAGTATCATTGCTGCCGGCGCCGGCAAGCACAACAGCACGTTTTGCAACGGTTTCTACTGTAAAACGAACCGCTTCGATTTGCTCTTCATCTGTCATGGTAGATGCTTCGCCTGTTGTACCACAAATGATAATGGCATCTGTGCCGTTTTCCAGCTGAAATTCAATCAGCTGCTTTAATACGGGATAGTTTACACTGCCGTCCTCATGCATAGGTGTGACAATGGCAACACCGGAACCTGTAAATAAAGACATAAAAAACACCTCCGAAAAATAATAATATATTTTTTGATATAAAAAACTTTTTTAACAAAGTTTCAGACTGTATAAAAACTAGATTTTATATTTTTTCAAGGGTACAGAAGCGGTTGGAAAACGAAGGAGTTTCCAACTGAAATCCCCGGTGGAAATTTATTTTTGGCGGGGAAAAGCAAAAACAGCCCATGAAGCTTCTGCTTTATACTTCTGTCTACTTGTCAAAGGCTTGCATGAAATGAGCCTTTGACGACAGGGCGTGGATTTTTTTCATATCCTGAAGCTTTTTTAATAAAGCTTATTTTCCCTTTTCAATCAGAAGCTGTGCAATCTGCACTGCATTGGTTGCGGCTCCTTTTCTGATGTTATCGGCAACCACCCAAATGTTGATGCCGTTTTCTACGCTTTCATCCCGGCGGATTCTGCCCACATAAACCTCGTCATGTCCTGCGGCATTGACAGCAAGAGGATATACATTGTTTTGGGGGTCATCCTCCAAAATAAGGCCTGGGGCATTTTTGAGTGCTTCAAATATTTGTGCCATTTCAAAGGGCTTTTCAAACTCAATGTTTATGGATTCGCTGTGGCTGTCAAACACAGGCACACGCACAGTGGTTGCAGTGACTTTTAAATCGGGATGATGCAGTATTTTTCTGGTTTCCTGAATCATTTTTTCTTCTTCTTTGGTATAGCCGTTTTCTAAAAAAACATCAATATGAGGCAGACAGTTGTTTGCAATGGGATGAGGGAATTTTTTTGGCTCTGCGCCTTTCAGCCCCTCTTCCAAATCCTTCCAGCCGGCAACACCGGCGCCGGAAACCGCTTGATATGTAGAATATACCACCCGTTTGATTTTAAATTGGTCGTCCAATGGCTTTAAGGCAACCATTGCCTGAATGGTGGAGCAGTTTGGATTGGCAATGATGTTTTTGTGCCAGCTGATATCCTCGGGATTGACCTCCGGCACAATCAAAGGCACATTGGGGTCCATTCTCCATTGCGAGCTGTTATCTATGACAACACAGCCATGCTCTGCCGCAATGGGCGCATATTTTGCGCTGGTGGCACCGCCGGCAGAAAATAGTGCAATGTCAATGGGCTTGTCAAAGGAATGCTCATTTAATTCCTCCACCACATATTCTTTGCCGTTGAATGCCAGTGTGGAACCGGCAGAACGGCTGGAAGCCATAACATAAAAGTTTTCTATGGGAAGCTGTCTTTCCTCCAGCACCTTTAAAAATGTTCTGCCAACCATGCCCGTTGCGCCCACTACCGCTAAGTTTACTTTTTTCATTTGACACTCACTCCTGAATTTTAAACTTTTGTATGATTTTGATAAAAAAAAAGCCGACTTGCGCCGGAAAGAATCAGCCATACCGAGTATAATACCCAATAAAAAAACCGATTGTTTGTAGCGCTCCATCTTTTTAAAAAGATGACAGTCATACAGCTGTTAACTGCACAACCAGAAGAAACATGATAAGGCAAGTCCCCTCTTCGGCACATTCCCCTTTGGACAAACTTCTTCTGCTCCTTATAGCATTGGCTTGTGTACTTTTGAAATATGCACCTCTACTTTTAAAATATTAAGTTAGTTATTAGTCTAGCACGAAAGTGGTATTGTGTCAAAGGTTTTTCATA
The DNA here is from genome assembly GCA_944384265.1 of uncultured Clostridia bacterium. Classification (GTDB taxonomy): domain Bacteria; phylum Bacillota; class Clostridia; order Lachnospirales; family Anaerotignaceae; genus Coprocola. The sequence continues at coordinate 13,097 of CALWSR010000014.1, read as the reverse complement.
AAAAATTTGTAAATTTACATAGTTGGAGCAATATGGTGCAAAATAAAAATGAAACAAGGATACAAAGAAGGGAGAAACAAAAATGCAAAAGAAAAAGGAAATGACTTTGGAGCAAAAGAAGGCTTTGGCAATGAAATATGAAATTGCAGAGGAGCTGGGACTTTTGGAAAAGGTGCAAAAGGTGGGCTGGAAGGGACTGACCAGCAAGGAAAGCGGTAAAATCGGCGGGATTATGGGAAAAAGAAAAAGACAGCAGCAAAAAACACAGCAGGAAACATAAAAAAGTGTACTTTAATCCATATTGCAATCATTTTATAAAAGTTATATAATAAAAAAAGTAATAAAATGACAATATTTCATTTGTTTTTTGCAGGCAAATTATGAAGGAGTGGCAGTATGGAGGCATATGAAGGCTTTGCAGCAGTTTATGATATGTTTATGGAGGAAACGGATTATGCCATGTGGGTGGAGTATATCAAAAAAATTTGGCAAAAAGAAAACTGCCATCCAAAGCTGATTGCAGATTTAGGCTGTGGCACAGGAAATGTGACACAGCTTTTGGCAAAAGAAGGATATGATATGATAGGCATTGATTTTTCTGAGGATATGCTGGCAGAAGCCAAAAAAAAGGCAGAGGCTCAAAATTTGGATATATTGTATCTTTTGCAGGATATGAGAGAATTTGAGCTGTATGGCACTGTAAACTGCATCATCAGTCTGTACGACAGCTTAAATTATATTACAGAAGAAAAAGAGCTTTTGAATGTATTTTGTTTGGTCAACAACTATTTGCACCCTAAGGGATTGTTTATATTTGATTTGAATACGGAATATAAATTCAAAGAAATACTGGCTCAAAATTCTTTTGCCCAGACAAATGAAGCTGCTGCCTATACATGGGAGAATTATTATGACGAAACAGAAAAAATAAATGAATTTTATATGAATTTTTTTATTAAAGAGGAAAATGGAAGTTACAGCAGAAAAGAAGAATATCACTATGAAAAGGCATATGATATACAAACCATTGAAAGGCTTTTGCAAAAAAGCGGCTTGCAGTTGTCTGCTGTGTATGATGCATACACATTTGAGCCGCCAAGGGCTGACAGCCAAAGAATTTATGTGGTAGCAAAGGAAGTACAGAAAACACAATACTGTGATGTATTACAGGAGGAAAGAAACCATGGAAGATAAATTACTGCGTGCCATAGGAGCAAACGGAGCCATCAGGGCATTTGTGGCAGAAACAAAAAATATGGTGCAAAATGCCAGAACACTGCACCACACCTCTCCTGTGGCAACGGCGGCACTGGGCCGACTGCTGACAGCAGGCTGTATGATGGGTTCTACATTAAAAGGAGAAAGGGATTTGATTACCCTTCAAATCAAAGGAGATGGCCCCTTGCAGGGGATTGTGGTGACAGCAGACAGCAAAGGAAGGGCAAAGGGCTATGTATTTCAGCCAAATGCAGATGTGCCTGACAAATATCCGGGAAAGCTGGATGTAGGCAAAGCCATAGGACAAGGCGTGCTTAGAATCATAAAAGACATTGGCATGAGAGAACCTTACAGCGGAGAGATTCAGCTGGTGACAGGAGAGATTGCAGAGGATTTGACCTATTATTTTGCACAGTCAGAGCAAATTCCTTCTGCTGTGGCATTGGGTGTGCTGATAGATACAGACACCTCTGTAAAGCAGGCAGGGGGATTTATGGTACAGCTTATGCCGGATGCAGGGGAGGAGACGGCAGAAAGACTGGAGGAAAATATAGCAAAAATGCCTTATATTACAGATTTGTATGATATGGGAAAAACACCTGAGCAAATATTGAATATGCTTTTGGAGGGATTGCAGCCTCAAATAACAGACAGCAGGCCTCTTTGCTTTCATTGCAGCTGCAGCCGGCAAAGGGTGGAAAAAGCCCTTATCAGCATTGGCGCAGAGGAATTGGAAAAAATGATAACAGAGGATAAACAGGCAACACTGCATTGCCATTTTTGCAATAAAGAATATCATTTTCAAATGGAGCAGCTGCAAGAGCTGCTGGAAAGTGCCAAAACAAAATAATGCTGTATGATATGAAATATGAAAAGGGATATGGTATTGTAAATATAGATTTTGAAAATATAACAATTAAGATTGATGCGATTTTTAAAGAAAGGAACCAAACCATTTAAAGGGGTATTCATACTTTTTCTTTTGCAGTCTATGAAGGGGGAAAGTGCAGAGGGCTGATTTTGATTGTAAAATCAATATTTCATGGCTTTCTATTTCCTAATAAAAGCAACAAAATTTAAAACAGAAAAAAGGGGGGAGAACAAATGAAGCGGGATTTTGCGGTGGCTGTAAAGGCAATTATCATATGGGAAGAAAAAACATTGCTTCTGCATCGTTCTCCCCAAGAAATGGAAAGCAGCTACATGAACAAAAAAGAAAAATGGGATTTGCCCGGAGGGGGAATCCACTATTTTGAGCATTCTTCAGAAGGACTTTTGAGAGAAATCAAAGAAGAAACCAATTTAACTGTGAAAATCATAAAGCCGCTGCGTTTGTTTGATGTGATAAAGCCTCATATCCATCTTTGTATTTTTACATATATTTGTTTATATGAAAAGGGTGACGTGAAATTAAGTCCGGAGCATGACGGATATTATTGGCTGACATTGGAGCAGATGGAAGGATATGATATTCCAAGCTGGATGAAAAGAGATTTTAAACAGGCTTTTTTGGAAATGGAGTGGGAAAAGCAAAAAAACAGCAGCAAATAGAATTTTGTATTTTTAATGTTATAGGACTGTTATAATTCTATTGTAACAAATGGTTGATTGTGGTATCATTATATCAATAATGCAAGTAAACAGATATGAAATGAGTGAAAAACATTTGTTACTATACATTGTTGTGGCAGTAAAAAATGCAGACAATGGAAATTTACTATCACATTGTCTAAAAAAATAGGTTGAAAAACAATGGTGTGTTTGTCAATACTGTGCAGCGGCACAAATAAAAAAAAGCTGAGTATATGGAAGGCTGTGTAAATGCTGTTTGTCCAGAATGTGTGGCACACCATACTAAAAAAAGAAAGATTTTGATATTTTAAAGATAAGTCTTTTGTCTTATCTATTTTTTTACAGGATAAGGGAAAATGATTTGCTTCTGATAAAACTTTTTATAAAAAAATAATATTTTGTTAATAAAGTAAATTTTATTAAAAAAGCCGTCAGAATTTTTTTAGTATTTTTTTGGGCAATATAAATAATTTTTTGATATTTTTTTCAAAAAAAGAGTGCAAGAATACTTCAAAGCATCAAAAATAAAATGAACATGGCTAAAGAAATTGTAGCTTTATTCACATAAAATATTGTAAAAAATGGATTTTACTGTATAAACAGATGATAAAATGATTGAAAAATCAACATAAAATAAATGAAATACAACCAATAGTTTGATGTTGATTTAACAATCAATCAAAGCAGGAAAGGAATTGTAGCAACAGCAGGTATAATATAAGTAAATGTTGACAAATGATGGGTAGTAATTTATTATGTAAGAAATTATGTTTTGATATAGATACAGCAAAGGGCTGTAAAAAGAATCAAAAACAATAAAAATAAAAATCACATCAATCAAAAAAAGCTTTTTGGCGAAGAATAGATGTATTTCAAAAAAGGAAAAAGTTATTATTTTAACAAACAAAAGCAATGAAATAGAAAATATCTGAACATTTTTTGTATTGTTTGGTTACTATATATTAATAAAACAAGCAAAGGGGGGAAGTCATGTGGCGTTTGAAATTATGAAAGAAATTCTGGAGGCAGAGCAGCGTGCAGAAGAAATTTTGAAGCAGGCCTCTGTTGAAAGAGAAACCATGAGGACAGAAGCAGTCCAAAAAAGCAACGCAATATTATCTGAAGCCAAAAAAGAAGCAAAAAAAGCAAGCCAGCAAAAAATTGAAAAAGCGATTGCAGACAGTCAGCCAATAAAAGCTGAAATTTTGGCACAGGCGGCAGAACACTGCCAGCAAATTCAAACTGATGCGCAGTCTCGTTTGGAAACGGCAGTGCAAGCAGTGATTGGAAAGGTTGTGGGGTAATATGGCAATGGTAGAAATGAGCAAGCTTTCTATTGTGGGCTTAAATGCAGATAAGGCCCATATGCTGAACTTGCTGATTGAGCGTGGGCTGGTACAAATTGATGACAGTGCTTACCTGCTGGAAGAGGAATATGGACAAACATTGCAAAGAGACAGTGCAGAATCAGAGGTGCTGCAGTTTGAACAAAAAATTTCTTTGATAGGGCAATGCTTAGAGAGCATACAAAAGTATGTGACAGTCAAAAAGCCTATGCTTGCACCGAAAAGAAAATACCAGCCCATAGAAAACGAAGCAGAGGAAGACAAAATTTTTGAAACAGCAGTCAACATCAATATGTTTCACAGAGATTTGGAATCTGCAAAAAATGAAGAAAATGCAGCAATGCTGAAAAAAGAAATGCTGCAGCCATGGGCTTCATTGGATGTGGAGCTGCATAAGCTGGAAACAAAGCACAGCAAAATGCTTTTGGGCACGTTTCCAACCACAATGAAGCTGGAGCAGGTTCGTGCCAAGCTGGAGGAGGTGGCACTGGAAAGTGTTGTAAATGTGGTAAAATCTGATAAACAATTTGATTATTGTTATGTCATTGCCCACAAGGAGGTATATGACAATGCCACAGAGGTGCTGAAGGAATTTGGCTTTGTGCCTGCTGCACTGCCCAAGGTGCAGGGAACTGCTCAGCAAGGGATAAAAGAATTTGAAAATTTGATTGAAAAAAGAAAAAAGGAGCAGCAGCAGCTGGAGGAGGATATCAAAGCCTTTCAGGATATGATTCCGGCACTGGAAAATCTCTATGACTATTATACAATAGAAAGAGAACAGAGAAAGGCTTATGAAAAGTTGGTAAAAACAGAAAACACATTTTGTTTGAGCGGCTGGCTTCCCTCCAAAAAAGCAGATGCTTTGAAGGAAGAATTGACAAGTGCATTTCTTTGTGTTGTAGAAACACAGCAGGGCGATAAGGAAGAAGGCTATCCCATACTGCTGGAAAACAACAGCCTTGTGACACCCTTTGAAAGCATTACAAATATGTACAGCTGTCCAAGCACAAAGGACATTGACCCAAACAGTATTATGTCATTTTTCTATATTATATTTTTTGGTATGATGCTCAGTGACGCCGGATATGGCATTATCATTGCACTGGTTTCCTTTTTTATTGTCAAAAAGGCAAAAATGAAAAAAGGAGAGGGCAATTTGTTTAAGCTGCTTGGCTGGTGCGGTATTTCCACTGTTGTATGGGGCTGTATATTTGGCGGTGTATTTGGTGATTTGATTGCAATACCGGCACTAATCAATCCTTTGGAGGATGTTATGGTGCTGATGGGATTATCACTGCTTTTTGGTATCATACACATTTATGTGGGGCTGGGCATAAAGGGATATATGCTCATTCGCAGCAATAAAGCATTGGATGCTCTTTTTGATGTAGGACTATGGTATGTGTTTGTAACAGGCATTTGCTTATTGGTGATTCCTGTTGTGGCAGGTCCTATTGGAGTATGGTCAGAGGTTGGAAAATATCTTTCCATCATTGGAGCAGTTGGATTGATATTGACACAGGGAAGAAGCTTCAGAGGCATTTTGATGAAGGGCTTTAAAGGCGTTTCCAGTCTTTATGGCATTACAAGCTATTTTGCAGACATTCTTTCCTATTCCCGTTTGATGGCACTGTGTCTTTCTACGGGAGTCATTGGTCAGGTAATCAATCTTTTGGGAGAGATTGCAGGACCAATACCGGCTATTTTTATCGGTGTGATTGGGCATACGGCAAATCTTTTAATCAATGCCCTGGGTGCCTATGTACACACAAGCAGACTGCAGTATGTTGAGTTTTTTGGAAAATTCTTTGAAGGCGGCGGCAGTCCTTTTATGCCTTTTAAAAGAAAAACAAAATATACGGCAGTTTCTTCAGAACAGGATTAAAACAAATATAGAAATAAACGAAACATTACACAAAAAAAGGAGATGTAAATTATGGAATTTTTAAGTGCTATTTCTGATGGACAATTTTTGGCAATCGCAGGGGCGGCAATCGCAGCATTATTTGCAGGAATGGGTTCTGCAAAGGGAACATCCATTGCCGGACAGGCAGCGGCAGGCGTTGTAACAGAGGACCCAAGCAAATTTGGTCAGCTGCTGGTGCTTCAGCTGCTTCCAGGTACACAGGGTTTGTATGGATTTATCATTGCGTTTTTGATTCTTTCTAAAGCAGGCATCATTGGCGGAGAGGCAATTCCAACAGCATCACAGGGCTTCCAGCTTTTGGCAGCAGGTTTGCCCATTGGACTGGTAGGCTATGTTTCCGGTATTTACCAGGGAAAAGCAGCAGCAGCAGGCGTTGGCATTGTGGCAAAAAAACCAGAGGAGCTTGGTAAGGCGATTACATTTGCAGCCATTGTGGAAACCTATGCCCTTTTAGGCTTGTTGGTATCTTTCTTGGCATACAATGGCATAACAGTTGGCTGATGAGAGAAAATAAAAATGGTAGAAGGAGGAAGCACTCCTATGAGTAGTGAAAAAAAGATTACAGATAAAATTGTAGCAGATGCTGTGGCTGAAAAAGCCCGGATATTGGAGGAAGCAAAAAAGCAGGCTGACAGCATCATCCATAAAGCCAAAGAGCAAGCTGCAAAATTTATGGAAAATGAAAATGTTCTCTCTGACGCACAGGCACAAAAGGCAAGGGACAAGGAGATTTCTGCGGCAGAAATGCAGGCCAAAAAAATGATTTTGTCCAAAAAACAGGAATGTGTGAAAATGGTGCTGGAAAGAGTGAGAGAAAAGCTTTTTGCCCTTTCGGAGCAGGAATATGCACAAATGATTGTTTCTATGCTGGAAAAGGCGGAAAAGGGAGAGGAAGTTGTATTTTCTCAAAAGGATAAACAAAATGCTGCATTGATGGAAAAGCTTCATGAAAAAAACATTGCAGTATCCTCTGAAAACAGGGATTTGCAGGGTGGTTTTATTGTAAAAAAAGGAGAAATCGAATACAACTATTCTTTTGAAGCCATATTGTCAGTGGAAAGAGAAAATATAGAGCAAATTGCAGCAGAAGTATTATTTGCATAAGGAGGCGGTAAAATGGCACAACAAAAGATTTATCCTTATGCTGTGGCACGAATTCGTGTGTTGGAAAAAAACCTTCTGAGCAAACATACACTCAATCAAATGGCAGATGAAAAGGAAGTAGAAAGCTGTCTGCGTACGCTCACAGAATATGGATATGAAAGTGTTCCGGAGGGAAATGTCAGAGAGTTTGAAAAGGTGCTTTCTGCCGAGCTGAACAAAACTTATGCAGTGATCCGAGAGCTGGTGCCGGAAGAAAATTTTATCAACATATTTTTATATAAAAATGATTATCAAAATTTGAAGGTACTGCTTAAGGAAGAGGTTTCTAAAACAGACGGAAGCAAATACATTGTCCAAGGAGGCACACAGCCTGTTGAAAAGCTGAAAAAAGCCATATTGGAAAGAAACTACATTGACCTGCCTGAAATTATGGCAGAGGCCATTGCAGAAGCATTGGAGCTTTACAGCAAAACACAGAGCGGACAAATGATTGACATTGCACTGGACAGAGGGGCTTTTCGTCAGATGACAGAGGCGGCAAAAAAATCCAACAATCCGTTTGCCATAGGATATACTGCAAGGGTATGTGACTTGACAAATTTAAAAAGCTTTTTGAGAATGCGTCATATGAATAAGGATTTTGCCGCATTTATGAATGTATTTGCAGAAGGAGGCAGCATTTCCTCCAGTGTATTTTTTGGCGCATATGGTACAGATAACCCTTCAGAGCATTTTAAAGCAACAGATTACAGCCAGATTTTTGAAGACGGCTATGAAAAGGGCTTTACAGAATTTGAAAAGCTTTGCGATGATTTCTTGATGGAATATGTAAAATCGGCAAAATATATAGCATTGACATTGGAGCCTTTGATTGCATATTTGTATGCAAAGGAAGCAGAAATCAAAACAGTCAGAATTATACTGACAAGCAAGCTCAATCATATAAGCAGTGAAATTATTAAAGAAAGGGTGCGGGAGACATATGTATAAAGTTGGTATTATAGGCGACAAAGACAGTGTTATGGGCTTTCTTGCACTTGGCATTGATATTTTTCCTGCTTATGAAGCAGACGAAATCAAAAAAACAATAAGAGATTTGGCAGAAAAGGAATATGCCATTATATACATTACAGAACAGGCAAGCCTTTTGGTGCAGGAATATATTGCACGATACAAAGATAATAAAATGCCGGCTATCATTGTCATTCCCGGCATTGGCGGAAGCATGGGACTTGGTATGAACGAAGTACGGGAGTCTGCAAAGCGGGCCATTGGTGCAGATATTCTTTTTAGCGATTAAGCATAGTTGTTTTATTTGACAAAAGGCCTTTTGATAAAAGATAAAAAGAATGCGGGTGAATAGAAATATGAAAACAGGCACAGTAGTGAAAGTGTCAGGCCCTCTTGTCATAGCAGAGGGTATGAGAGATGCCAATATGTTTGACGTGGTTCGTGTTTCGCAAAAACATTTGATTGGCGAGATTATTGAAATGCATGGAGATAAAGCCTCCATACAGGTATATGAAGAAACATCAGGACTGGGACCGGGAGAAGAGGTTATCTCTTTGGGTATGCCCATGAGCGTGGAGCTGGGTCCGGGACTGATTTCCACCATTTATGACGGAATACAAAGACCATTGGAAAAGCTTTATGCAGCATCAGGCACAAATATCCAAAGAGGTGTGGAAGCTGCCTCTTTGGACAGAGAAAAGAAATGGAAATTTGAGCCTATTAAAAACAACGGCGACAATGTCAGAGCAGGAGATATTATAGGTGCTGTGCAGGAAACAGCCGTTGTAAGCTGTAAAATCATGGTGCCTTATGGCGTTTCAGGCACCATCAAAGAGATTTATATGGGAGATTTTACAGTGGAGGAAACGGTTTGTATCATTACAAATGAAAAGGGAGAGGACATTCCTGTGACAATGATGCAAAAGTGGCCTGTTCGTAAAGAAAGACCTTACAAAGAAAAACAATCTCCGGATTCTCTTTTGATAACAGGACAAAGAGTGATTGATACATTTTTCCCAATTACAAAGGGCGGTGTTGCAGCCATCCCAGGACCTTTCGGAAGCGGAAAAACAGTCACACAGCATCAGCTGGCAAAATGGGCAGATGCAGATATTGTGGTATACATTGGCTGCGGAGAACGTGGAAACGAAATGACAGACGTTTTGAACGAATTTCCTGAATTGAAGGACCCTCGCACAGGAGAATCGCTGATGCAGAGAACGGTTTTGATTGCAAACACATCCGATATGCCTGTGGCAGCTCGTGAGGCTTCCATATACACAGGTATTACTATTGCAGAATTTTTCAGAGATATGGGATATAGCGTGGCACTGATGGCAGACTCCACATCCCGTTGGGCAGAGGCATTGCGTGAAATGTCCGGACGTTTGGAAGAAATGCCCGGTGAGGAAGGCTATCCGGCATACTTAGGAAGCCGTTTGGCACAGTTTTATGAAAGAGCCGGAAGAGTGATTTGTTTGGGCGAGGATGGCAGAATGGGCACACTGACAGCCATTGGCGCCGTATCTCCTCCGGGCGGTGACACATCTGAGCCGGTTTCTCAGGCTACACTTAGAATTGTAAAGGTGTTCTGGGGATTGGATGCTTCCTTGGCATACAAACGTCACTTCCCTGCAATCAACTGGCTGACCAGTTATTCATTATATCAAGACAAGGTGGATGTTTGGAGCAACGAACATGTAGATGAAAATTTTGCAAGGCAAAGACAAGAGGCCATGAAGCTGCTTCAGACAGAAGCGGAGCTGCAGGAAATTGTACAGCTGGTTGGTGTGGATTCTCTTTCTCACAGCGATAGATTGATACTGGAAATTTCCCGCTCTATCCGTGAGGACTTTTTGCATCAAAACTCCTTCCATGAAGTGGATACTTATACATCATTGCACAAGCAATACAGAATGTTAAGACTGATACTGGAGTTTTACAGAATTGCAGGAGAAGCCATTGCGCAAGGCATTTCCATTAACAAAATTACAAAATTGCCAGTGATTGAAAGAATCGGTCGTGCAAAATATGTAGAAGAAGAAAATGTGGATAAAGCATATGACGAAATTGAAAAAGACATTCAACAAGAAATAGATGACTTGATTCAGAAAGGGGCTGAGGAAATATGATAAAGGAATATAAAAGTATTCAAGAAGTAGCAGGCCCCCTTATGGTTGTTACTGGCGTTGAAAATGTAAAATATGATGAGCTGGGTGAAATCGAATTATCAAACGGTGAAATCAGAAGATGCAAGGTGCTGGAGGTAAACGGCGACAATGCATTGGTACAGCTTTTTGAAAGTGCAACAGGCATTAACCTGGCGGAAAGCAAAGTGCGCTTTTTGGGAAAAAGCTTGGATTTTGGCGTTTCTCCTGATATTTTGGGCCGTGTATTTAGCGGTATGGGAAAACCCATTGACGGCGGTCCTGAAATTATTCCGGAAAAGCGTTTGGATATCAATGGTGCGCCCATTAATCCGGCGGCAAGAGAATATCCTGCGGAATTTATACAGACAGGCGTTTCTGCCATTGACGGATTGAACACACTGGTTAGAGGACAAAAGCTGCCTATTTTTTCTGCTTCCGGTTTGCCCCATGCAAATTTGGCAGTACAGATTGCAAGACAGGCAAAGGTGCGTGGTACAGATTCTAAATTTGCCGTTGTGTTTGCGGCAGTTGGTATCACATTTGAAGATGCGGAATTCTTTATCAACGACTTTAGGGCAACAGGGGCCATTGACCGTTCTGTGGTGTTTGTAAACTTGGCAAACGACCCTGCCGTAGAACGTATTTCTACCCCTCGTATGGCATTGACAGCGGCAGAATATTTGGCATTTGAACAAGGTATGCACGTATTGGTTATTATTACAGACATCACCAACTATGCAGAGGCATTGCGTGAGGTTTCTGCAGCCAAAAAGGAAGTGCCAGGACGAAGAGGCTACCCGGGATATTTGTATACAGACCTGGCAACCATGTATGAAAGAGCAGGAAGAATGAAGGGCAAGGACGGCTCTATTACCATGATTCCTATATTGACAATGCCTGAAGAGGACAAAACACATCCTATTCCTGACTTGACAGGATATATTACAGAAGGACAGATTATTTTGACAAGAGAATTGTACAAAAAAGGTATTGAACCTCCTGTGGATGTTATGCCTTCTCTTTCCCGTTTGAAGGACAAAGGAATTGGAAAAGGAAAAACAAGAGAGGACCATGCAGATACCATGAACCAGCTTTTTGCAGCCTATTCCAGAGGAAAGGATGCAAAGGAACTGATGGCGATTTTGGGTGAATCTGCACTTTCTGAAACAGATTTGATATATGCAAAATTTGCAACAGAATTTGAAAATGAATATGTTTCTCAAGGCTTTAAAACAGACAGAACCATAGAGCAGACACTGGAAGTGGGCTGGAAGCTGCTGCGTATGCTGCCTAAAAGCGAGCTTAAGCGTATTCGGGATGAATATTTGGAGAAATATTTGCCAGAGGGAGAGTGATGCACTGTGGCAAAATTAAATGTAAATCCAACCCGTATGGAAATGACCCGTCTGAAAAGACAGCTGAAAACGGCTGTAAGAGGGCATAAGCTTTTGAAAGACAAATTGGATGAATTGATGAAACAGTTTTTGGAGATTGTAAGAGAAAATAAGCGTTTGAGAGAGGAAGCTGAAAAAGCATTGGACAGCGCTTATCAAAACTTTATTATCGCAAGAGCTGTATTAAGCCAAGAATTTTTGGGAGAGGCATTGATGATGCCAAAGCAATCTGTGGCTGTGGATGTTTCTATCAAAAATATTATGAGTGTAAATGTTCCTGTTTTTGATTTTAAAACAGAAGAAAATCAATCAGACATTTATCCTTATGGCTTGGCATTTACCTCCGGAGAGCTGGACAGTGCCATGGAATCCTTCTCTGCTGCTATGGAGCCTTTGCTGCGGCTGGCAGAAAGTGAAAAAACAGCACAACTTTTGGCGCAAGAGATTGAAAAAACAAGAAGAAGAGTAAATGCGCTTGAAAATGTCATGATTCCAAATTATGAAGAAACCATAAAATATATCACCATGAAGCTGGAGGAAAATGATAGAGCAAGCACCACAAGGCTGATGAAGGTGAAGGATATGATTGCCAAAAAAGCCATTGAAGAAAGACGGCAGCAGGATGAAAAGGTGCAGCAAAAGGTGCCTGTTGCATAAAAAATCATATTTTGAAAATTTGTTTTTTATGAAAATGAAAGTACTTTAAAAAATAGCATAAAAAAGAGGTTTATGGATTGTTTCATAAGCCTCTTTTTTTTGCGTTCTAAATGATGTGACATAAAAAATTATGTTTTTTAGTGGCTGGAGCATGGGAAAGGCTTGTTGTATAAATGGCTGCTGAGGCAGTATATGGAAAAACATGACATTGCAAAAAATATGGTAAGCCTATAAAATGGATGATGATATAAAGATGTGTTTTTGATTTTAGAAAAAAGTTTGTTATGCTTATTTTTTTATATTTTTGGATGGTTTGATGAAAGACATGGGTGTTTCAGAAATGGATAAAGTAAGGAAATGCAGAAAACGGATTTTGGTTGTGAAATCAACATTTCATGGCTTTCTATTTTTTATGAAAGTGACAGAAGCTGATGGAGAAAAAAGGGAGAGGCGTTTTGAGGATGGAAAAGAAAGGGATTGTCAGGAGTGATTTTAGGAGGGAAAATATGGGAGGGATGGATTTTTTTGCAGGAATGTATTGTGAAATAGATTTGAAATAAAAATGCAGTAGATTTTTGGTATGGTAACCTGCGAAAAAATAAGGGGATGGATGGAACGAAAAAGGGAATAAAAAGGGGTTTTTGAAATGTGTAATGAGAAAAAGGCAAGAGAGCTGAGAAGAGCTTTGGGGATGGAAAAGAAAGGGATTGTCAGGAGT
>CALWSR010000013.1 GCA_944384265.1 uncultured Clostridia bacterium | reverse complement strand
GTGACTGCTCCCTTTGAATATAGTATATCATTTGAAATCATATTTGTAAAGCATCTGTTTTGAACAGGTGCTTTTTTGTATGGAGAAAACCATGCGATAGTTGCGTAGTTTAAAAAAGCCTTCTGGCGATGAGGCAGACAGAAAAACTCCTTTCGATTATAATAAAAGTGCGGTCTGCCAACTGCACAGAGAAATCGAAAGGAGGTCATTAAGAATGGGTCTTAATGATATAAATAGGTTATCACATACTAGCTGGAATTGCAAATACCATATTGTGTTTGCACCAAAATATAGAAGAATGGTATTTTATAAAAATAAAAAAGAAGAAGTAGGGAAAATACTAAGGAAATTATGTGAATGGAAGGGGGTAAATATCATAGAAGCACAAGTGTGTCCCGATCATATCCATATGTTATTAGAGATACCACCGAAATTAAGTGTATCAAGTTTTATGGGATACTTAAAAGGCAAAAGTGCAACGATGCTGTATGAGCAATTCGGCGAATTAAAATATAAATACAGAAATAGAGAATTCTGGTGCAGGGGATATTATGTAGATACGGTAGGAAAAAATGAGAGCCGAATTGCGGAATATATCAGGAAACAACTAGAGGAAGATATATTAGGAGAACAATTAACATTAAAATAACCCGTTGAACGGGTAGCAGGTAGAGGTTTTATGCAGTTGGCAGGCAGTTGTTATGCGTTTTACGCATTACGCTAGGAACAGAGGGCTATGCCTGCATAGGAAAAACCACCAGATTGTCTGGTGGTTGCTTACTTATTTGTAGGATTACAATATACATGTGTTACAACTGAATATTTAAAATGGGAAAATACATCTTCTGTGTTATATTTTTAGCTGCCACACCAAAACAAACAAGAAAGGATGTAATGGCTAGTATAACACAAGATATGAGATTTTATCTATCACGAATCAAGTATGCCCAGAGATTTGGCGTTACCAAGGCTGCCCTCAAATACAAAACCAATCTCCAGTACATTTACGCTGGAAGAAACGCTATGATGGCTCCTGGGACCCCCTCCGGGACAAATCCAGACGCCCTCACTATCACCCAAATCAGCATATACCGCAAGAAATCAAACTCATTAAGAATATGCGCCGCAGAAATCCTCATGCCGGTTTTCTGGGTCAAACTCAGGCAGCGGGACTGCTCCCGTTCCATCTCCGGCCTTTACCGTTTCCTTAAAAAACAGGGCATTATGGCTGTTTCCCCTCCCAATCCAAAGTATATTCCAAAGCCCTACGAAAAAATAGACTATCCCGGCTTTCAGGTGGATTTAAAATTTGTCCCTTCCGCCTGCTTGAAAAACAGTAACGTAATTGGAAAACAGTTCTTCCAGTACACCGCCATTGATGAATAGCTGGCGTTTTGTGGAGGCATTTGAGGAACACAACACTTATTCCTCCCCTCAGTTTGTGGAAAGGCCTTTCCCTGCACCATTGAATGTATCCAGACAGATAATGGCACGGAATTTACAAACCGCTTTACTACCCACAGGGAAAAGCCTACCCTTTTTTTGTAATAAATTTTGTAAAATGTCTGCGGCGGTTTCTTCGTCAGATTGTATAGCATGAGCGTATCTATGGGTTTTCTCTGTTTGGTAAATGATAGTAATTATGCAAAAGAATATAGGTATAGATTTTATGGGAGCTATTTATGGGGCAGGGCCAACAAAACAGAAAGAAAACTACAATGCCAAAATAAAGACAGCAGTGGCGTTTCAGTTACCATGGAACAAATAATAAAATTGTCATTTAGAAAAACATTTTGTTACAAATTTACAGCATTTGATAACCATAGCATTGTTGTTTGGTTTTGTATTTGATATACTAATAAAATAAGTGTGGTGATAATTATGATAAAATTTGCAGTTTGTGATGACGAGCCATTTATGGCTAAAAAAATTTGTGAATGTGTTTCAAAATATATGCAGCAAAGAATGGATTGGGATTATTGTATCAGCAGTTTTTCAAATGGCCGTTCTTTGTTGGAAAGTCCCTGTGATTTCCATGTGGTATTTCTGGATATTTCAATGGAACGGCCTAATGGCATGGAAACGGCCAAAATACTGAGACAACGGAAAATACATTGTCTTCTGATTTTTATAACTGTGTTAAAAGAATATGTATTTGAGGCTTTTCAAGTGCAGGCATATGATTATTTAGTCAAGCCAATAGACGATTTACATTTTAATCATATGATGAATCGGGCCATGGCAACATTAGCACAATGTATAGCAAAACCAATTGTTCTCCAAAGAGGAAATTCCTGTGAAGTGATTCCCCTTTCTCAAATTGTATACTGCGAAGTGCAGGGAAGGAAGGTTTATATTCATAGAGAAAATGGAAAAACCATTGATTATTATGAAAAACTCAACGATTTTGAGCAACGTGTGGACAAGCGTTTTTTTAGATGTCACAGAAGCTATATTGTAAATCTTGACTATGTTTGCGGCAGTCATGCTGGACAAATTGTGTTATCAGAAGGAAGCACCATTCCTGTTTCCAGACTGCGGGAACGGGAATTGGCTGAAGCCCTTTTACGATATATGAAAGAAAAAGGATATGGATATGAAATATTTTAGTGTACTTTTTGACAGCTTTTTTATTATGATACAAAGTGTGATGCAGCTTATTTTTATAAGCCGATTTTTTGGAAAAAAATATAGAATATGGTATTTTATGTTATATCCTCTCCTTCTTTTTGTTTTGACATTTGCTTCTGCCGAAAGTGCCATAATCAGCACAGCAGCAGTGGGTATACAGTTAGTGATTTTATCTGTTCTAAGCTGTACTGCATTAAAAAGCAGCTGCTCCATAGCTTTTCTTTCTGCAGCAATTGCAATTTATATTTCACAGCTTTCATCTGGTATGATTAACTCCATAGAGAGTGTTATATTTCCACATTTTGTTGGAAGACATTTGCTTTATCTGCTGCTTATTTTGGCAGCAGTACTTGGCTTTATAATATGTATCTGTTGTTATGCTGTGGTGCTGAAGCTATTATCTGTCAAAAAAAATGAACAAATGCCATATATGAGTATTTTACTATTTCCGGTGATATTTTTTTTCATTACAGAATTATATATTCTCCGTATGTCATACAGCCGGCTGTCTGTTACACTTTCCTTGGCAGAAACAGGAAAACATATGGGACTATTGTGCATACAAGGGCTGGGACTGACAGCACTGCTTTGTACTTTATATGCATATGGACAAATCTGTTCTGGATTTCAAGCACAGTCAGCATTCATTTCATTAACACAAGCAGCCCAAGCTCAAAAAACATATATTGCTGAGGCTCAAATGCGTTATGAACAGACAAAAGCATTTCGCCATGATATTAAAAATCATTTGCTGCTTCTTGACGGATTGTTAAGTAGCGGGCAGATTGAAGAAGGTCGAAATTATTTGAAAAAGCTGGAAGACATATCTACATCTCTATCCTTTCCTTATCATACAGGAAACCCTGTGGTAGATATTTTGCTGAGGGAAAAATTGGGATTGGCTGAGGCAAATGGAATGAAAACAGATGTGTCACTGTTTTTTCCAAAGCATTGTGGTATCAATGATTTGGATTTGTGTATTATTTTTGCAAATGCCTTAGATAATGCAGTGAAAGCCTGTCAGTCCATAAATGGAATAAAATCCATCCGCATTATGGGAAAACAACAGGGGGATTTTTATATGCTGGAATTTGGCAATACCTGTTTTGAAAAGCTTTTGCCCAAAATGGGAACGGGACTTTCCAATATCAAATCGGTGGCAGAAAAATATCATGGTACTATGTTGATAGAAGCCGATGGCAAAAATTTTTTGCTGAATGTATTATTAAACATTTCATTACCATCAGATGACAACTCAATGCAAATCCATTGATTTTTGTATGAAAAGCAGCTAGGCTCAAGCCAGGAGATGATTTTATGAATATGAATTCCGTTTACCAAAATACTCTGCATAGCCATTTGACGCCGCAGCAAGGCACAAAAATACAGTCATTGGAGCAGAAGCTGCAAAAGCTGGAAATGGAAAAGCAGAGGGCCATTTGGAGCAAGGATGAAAGGCAAAAAGAGAAATTAGAAAAACAAATGGAAGAAATTGAAAGGCAAATACAGCAGCTGAAAAAACAGCAAAATGAAAAAACACAAAAAAATGTATATGATGATACAGCAAAAGCCCAAGCATATTCCCAAAAAGCATACAGTGTTGGAAAATACATAGATGTCTATGCATAGAGAGGACCATACATAGAGAGGACCATGCATAGAGAGGACCAATATGACAGCAAAATGGAGATATAAAAATGTTGCTTCCTGAAAAAAAGTCTGTTATATTCTAATCAGGTCCTTATAAAAAACATAGTTTGAAAAATGCTTATGCCCTCAACAAAGGCGTCACATCTATATGCTGCCATAAAAGAGCTGGACCTCTGACAAATTCAAAATATGGGGCGTTGTTTGATTGGAAAATGGATTGCATACCCTGTTTTTTGTCCTTCCATTCCTTTTGGCTGTTTCGGTGTTTTGAAGCCGCCGTAGGAATCCAATGGGTTTGTCTGAAGGATGTTGACTATCCATATATGGAAATACAAAAATACTGTGAAATGCTGACAAAATAGGATACAGCACACTATGAATCAGAAAAAGTGCAAAAAATTGTTTCAAAATGGTAAAACAACTGTTTGTTCTGAAATCCTCTGGGATATGAACAAAAACTGTTTACAGACTTTTTACTACAAAAATCTATATTTTGATATGGAGGGTTGCTATTGCACTACATTAGTCATTACCAATCTCCTATGGGAGAGATTTTACTGGCCGCAGATGAAATTGGTTTAACTGGATTGTGGTTTGAAGGGCAAAAATATTTTGCACTTTATCTGGATAAGGAGAATAAAAAAAAGGAGCTGCCTCTGTTTGAGAAGACAAAAAAATGGCTTGACATCTATTTTTCCGGTAAAGAACCCAATTTTGATGTGCCCCTTCATTTTATTGGTACAGATTTTCAAAATGAAGTGTGGAAGATACTCTATTCCATTCCTTATGGTCAGACCATGACTTATGGAGAAATCGCAAAACGGTTTGCTGCCAACCATGGTCTAAAACGTATGTCTGCCCAAGCGGTAGGCGGAGCTGTGGGGCGCAATGAAATTTCTATTATTGTGCCTTGTCATAGAGTGATGGGAACAAATGGCAGTTTAACAGGATATGCAGGAGGAATTGACAAAAAAATGGCACTTCTTAAATTGGAAGGTGCATGGAAGAAGGAATATTTTGTACCAAAGCACAGTACAGCACCGTAAAGGAAAATGATATAAATAAATCATTGCTTTAAAATACAGGCGTTTTGAAAGCAATGAAGTGAATTTTACAAAGGAAACATATTGGAATGATATAATATGCTCGGTTGTACGAGAAGTGATGGAAGCCAAATGTTGTTTGTGAATTTGTATGCCGCAAAAGTATTGTACAGCAGAAATTGCAGTATATTTGAAGGGAAAAGGGATTTCATTATTTTGACAGATATGCAAATTTTAAAAATGCAAATGTAGTAATGCTTTAAGCCTCAGGCAAAAACAGCCTGAAGCTATTTTATTAAGGCTTAGGAAAAACAAAAAGCAAATATTGTGTGAAGCAAACAGCTATATAGAAAAGACGTATTTGTAAAAAAGTTTATAGGAAAAGAAACATCATTTTTTTTATTTGAGGATGTGATGATTTTGAAAAAAGCAGCGCTTTATATCCACGGAAAGGGAGGAAGCCACTTAGAGGCAGAACAATATCAAAAAAACTGTCCGGGCTTTGATATGATAGGAGTAGACTATCCTGTTGATTTTCCATGGATTGTACAAAATCAAATCAAAGAGGCGTATGACAAAGCCTGCAAGGAATATGAAAAAATTGTACTCATTGCCAACAGCATAGGAGCTTATTTTGCAATGCACACATTGCAAAATTGTCATATAGAAAAGGCATTGTTTATATCGCCCATATTGGATATGGAGAAGCTGATAACAGATATGCTCCATTGGGCAAATGTATCAGAAAAGCAGCTTTGTGAAAGGGGAGAAATTTCTACAAATTTTGGAGAAACCCTCTATTGGAAATATTTATGCTTTGTGAGAGAAAACCCCATCAATTGGCATATTCCCACAGAAATACTTTATGGCAAAAAGGATAATATGACATCCTATGAAACAGTAGTTGAATTTGTAAACAGCCACAATGCCCATGTTACTGTTATGGAAGAGGGGCAGCATTGGTTTCATACCAAAAAAGAGCTTTTGTTTTTAGATAATTGGATGAAAAGAGTCATGCTGTGTGAAAATATAGAAAAGTAAAAATAGAAATATCATACTGCAAAAAAAATAGTCAGACATGATTCATTGTGCCATCATAAAAGCGTGGATTGCTAAAAAAGGTATTATAAGCTTTTTGCTTGAAAAGCTGTCCCTTACAAAAAAATACAGCATTGCCGGCAATTTAGCCATATTGTTTTTAAAGCCCTTTATAAAGAAATTGTCCTATTTTAAAAACAAAACAATGAAAAATAGAAAAAGACTGTTTTTATTGTTTGGCAGGCTTTCTGAAAAAGTCATCAGAAAGCCTTAAAATTTTTTTTGTTGCAAAATAATATTTGGCATTTTGTTTTTTTGTGTACTGCCAAAATGTCTGATTATTTTTTGCAAAAAGGGACAGCCTTTGACAAAATATCATATAATTTTTCCATTGTAAAATGGGGAGAAATACAAAATGCAATGGTTTTGTGCATTATTGAAATAATGGTGTAGAATAATATCTGTCACCGGAGTCTGGCAGTAACACAACAATGGTTTTGTTTTCCTCTTTTTTTGCCAATTCTATTGCAGTATGCAGTGCGGCACCAGAGGAAATGCCCACAAGAATGCCTTCTGTTTTTGCAAGCTCTTTTGCGGCAGAAAAGGCTTCATTGCCTGTCACTGTGGAAACGCTGTCATATATAGATGTATTTAATACACTGGGGACAAATCCTGCGCCAATGCCTTGTATGGGATGAGGGCCTTTTTTGCCCTGAGAAAGCATAGGGGAATCAGAAGGCTCCACAGCAATGATTTTCACATTTGGATTTTGGGATTTTAAATATTCTCCCGCACCGGTGATGGTACCGCCTGTACCTATACCAGCAATAAAATAGTCTACTGTGCCATCGGTATCCTGCCATATTTCAGGGCCGGTGGTATTTTTGTGTATTTGAGCATTGGCAGAGTTGTCAAATTGTCCGGGGATAAAGCTATTTGGAATTTCCTTTGCCAGCTCTTTGGCCTTTTCAATGGCACCTGCCATGCCCTTTGCCCCTTCTGTCAGCACAATTTCTGCACCATAGGCCTTTAATATATTTCTTCTTTCCACGCTCATTGTTTCCGGCATAGTCAATATAATGCGATATCCCTTTGTGGCAGCAATGGAAGCCAATGCAATGCCTGTATTGCCGCTGGTAGGCTCTATGATAACAGAATCCTTTTTCAAAAGTCCTTGCTCCTGCGCAGCTTCTATCATGCCCATGGCAGCTCTGTCTTTGACGCTGCCTGTGGGATTAAAATATTCCAGCTTTAAAAGCAGCTTTGATTTGAGGCCATATTTTTCTGCCAGGCCCACAGGCTCCAAAAGAGGGGTTTTTCCAATCAATTCCAATGCAGATTTATAAATTTTTGCCATACTAAAAACCTTCCTTCCCAAATAATCCTATTGTTTTGATATGAATTCTTTTTTGGTATCATATGCTTTATTTTGTCATTTGTCAATATTTTTTTTCATATAAGTTATGGTATATTTTACTAAATTTTTGCAGGAACACGAAAAAAGGATTAATTTTTATAAAATTTATCCGATATAAATAAATAGAAGGAACGACTAAAGTAAAATAAAGGAAGGGGAAAAATATATGAATATTATGAATGTAAATGCAAGTGTTTATGCATCTTCTACTGTTGTACAAAAAAATACTACAACAGTAAAAGAAAATGATAAACAAACCACACAAAGCTCCACCCAAATAAAACAAGACACATTTGTCAGCTCTGCTTCTGCAACAATAGCAAAAGACAGTGGTGCCAACAAGTCAGAAGAAGTCACATATGAAAAACCAAACAAATTGTCAGCAGAGCAATTAAAAGCAATGTCTGACCAAAGAATGGCTTCTTTTAAAAACATGATACAAAGTATGCTGGGAAAACAAGTGACAACATTGAACAAATCCTTGTTTGAAGGCATTACCATCAGTCCAGCAGAGAAACAGGCTGCAATAGACGCCATTTCTCCGGGCGGAGCATGGTCTCCGGAAACAGTGGCAGGCAACATTTTGAACATGGCAAAGGCCCTTTCCGGCGGAGATGTTTCAAAATTGGAATTGTTGAAAGAGGCTGTTATAAAGGGTTTTGCAGCCGCAGAGGAAGAATGGGGCGGAGATTTGCCAGGTATTACAGATGAAACCTATGACCTGATTATGAAGGGCTTTGATGAATGGGAAGCTGAGGCAAATCAAACACAAGAAAGCCAAGAGGCTGTAACAGAATAAAAGAATAAAAAAATAGCCCGGTATCAAGGGCATTGTACCGGGCTGGGGCAACTGTACAGGAAAGGGAATTTCATGTACAATAGTTAGTATATAGAATATAGATTAAAAATAGATTAAAGTAATATTAAAATTTGATGAGAAAAAGATTGTTTTTAAAAACAGTCTTTTTTTATTGGGTGCTTTAGCTTAACAAAACCCCTAGTTCTACTAGGAATAAATAAAATGCTTTAGTATATTTTTTGAATGATAATTACTATGGATTTACTAATTATCCAATGAAGGATATACAATATTTTATTAACATATTGTATTTTCAATTATAGTACCTGTTTACAGGTTGCAGTGCAAATAAATGTCATGATATTTTTTCGATGCCCCTTTTAGAGATTGTTCAAATCACTAGTTTACTAGTGGTTTTGATTTTGATATAAAATTCTTTTTTGCAAAAAGAAAGCTCGGTACTAAGGGCAAGTACCGAGCCGGGGCAACTGTACAAGAAAGGGAATTCATGTACAAGTGATAGTATAAGTATGCGGCATTAAAAAAAATTTAGGAAAGTATTAAAGTTTCATAAAAATTTTTTTGATGAAAATAATATATTGTTTTTACTGCATTAAAAAAAATGCCATAAAAATATGGATTAGGATTCTCCAAGCACTTCAATGGCAGCTCCTTTGCTTAAAATGGTAGATTTTGTGGCATCTTTGTCCCCCCATTCGGAGCCATCGCTGAAATAAACACTGTAAACGTACAACTTCATGGTTTTGATGCTGGATTCAATAAATGGGTCATAATATAATTTATCGGATTGCCCTGCCCCAATGACATCATCTGTATAAAGATAGCGTTGGGAAGCACTCCAGCTTGTAATTTCTTCTCCATAAACATTATAGGGAACGGCATAAAACTGAATGGCTGAAATATCTTTGTTTGATGTATTTTTTATAGAAATAGTAAGCGTAGGATAGCCAATGATGTTGGTACCCATTTCTGCAGAAGCTGTGATGCCGCAATCCCCATCAAAAACAGAGCTTTCCGAAAAAGCTACAGTAGGATTGGAAGAAGCCGTTGTATCGTTAGAAGATGTGTCCTTTGCAGTGCCATTGGGCTGTGTGATTCCTATAACTGCAGGAATGACAATGAATATCATAAAAAGCCAAAACCACACTCTTTTATAAACAGGCGGTTTATTTTTTGCTCCGCAGGAAGGGCAGTTTTTTGCACTGACAGCAATTTTTGCCCCGCAGGTTTTACAATTTTTCATTTTATCCATAGCAATCTCTCCCTTTTTGGTTTTTATGAACAGAATATAAACTATATAAGCATAAAATAGCCTATATAGTTTATGTTACTATATCATATTTGCCTATACAATTCAAGTATAAATAAACTGATTAGGTGATTTTGATGGATTATTATAAAATTGGACAGCAAATTAGAAAATATAGAAAAGCATATGGATTATCTCAAGAGCAGCTAGCAGAAAAAATAGGGATTTCTGTGACCCATATGAGCCATATTGAAACAGGCAATACAAAATTGAGTTTATCGGTGTTTGTTAATATTGCAAGAACGTTGGAAGTGCAGACAGATGATTTATTGCAGTACGGTTTGTCAGAGAGGAAAATATGTTTTCAGGAATTGGCAGAAGTGCTGGAAAGCTGCAATGCAACCCAGATTCGCATTATTACAGATGTTGCCAAAGCTACTAAAGTAGCACTGCAAAAACGTATGGACACTTAATATAAAAGGAATTAATAAAAAAGCCGTCAAGAAAATGGGAATACTTGACGGTTTTTATGTTATTGGTATTTTAATAGGATTTTGGTTTATTTTTCTGCATATTTGGCTGCCAATCCGGCACAGTAGGAAATGATTTGTTTGCAATTTTTCTTTCTTTCCTTTCCGGCAAAATCTCCATGAGGAGCAGAAAGCTCTTTACAAATCAGAGTGCCATATTGTTGTTCAATTTCACGAATCATATCTCCAAAAGGCCCATAAATTTGCTGTATTTCTTGTATTCTTTCTTTTGTGGTTTCTTTTGCAAGAGGGTCTTTTCTGCCTTTTAAAGCACTCAGCGCCATCACTGCACCTGTAATGGCACCACAGGTGTTTTTGGTATGCCCCATACCGCCGCCAAAGCCGGAGGAAAGAGCAATGATTTCTTTTGGCAAATCCACATTATGCATATCCAAAAAGCTTTGCAAAACACATTCTGCGCAGTTTAATCCCTGTTTAAAATATTCTCCGGCGGCAGATTGGGCAGCATTGATTTTTTGTTCTGTTGCAGCATTGATTTTTTCTTCCATAAATATAACCTCCTTTGATATCATTTGATGTTGTTAAAACAGAAAGCCAATAATTGGCCAAAAAAAACGCTGTATGCTTCCCTTGCCAAAGCAAGGAAATTTTTTAATGAAAACTGTCATGGGCATATGAAAGACATTTTTTGTTTCAATAAAACAATATATTACAAAAATGATTACAGCTTATCCATACAGCCTATGCCATGGTTTTGCAAAAATGGACAGAAAATAACAATAGGATTATATTTATACTAGCGTGACAATGTTTTGTTGTCAACTGCTTTGCCTTCAAAACAGGGCAGTTTTGACAATGCCTGATTTGTTTTTATGATGTGCTTTCGGTATAAAATTCCTATGAGAGAGTATTCCTTTTCAAACAAAGATGTGGTATGATAAGAATAATGTGTATTTTCAAAGAGAAAACAACACTTTTTTTGTTGGCATAATATCGTATTTTGACGGGGTGAAAAAAATGGATATAAAGTATATTTTTGTAACAGGAGGCGTTGTTTCCGGTCTGGGAAAGGGGATTACAGCAGCTTCATTGGGACGGCTTTTAAAAGCCAGGGGCTATAAAGTAACAATACAGAAATTTGACCCCTATATTAATTTAGACCCGGGTACCATGAGTCCTTATCAGCATGGAGAGGTTTTTGTAACAGAAGATGGTGC
Organism: uncultured Clostridia bacterium; assembly: GCA_944384265.1. Classification (GTDB taxonomy): domain Bacteria; phylum Bacillota; class Clostridia; order Lachnospirales; family Anaerotignaceae; genus Coprocola. Next base: position 63,761 of record CALWSR010000013.1, on the reverse strand, counting down.
AGAAACAGATTTGGACTTGGGACATTATGAAAGATTTATTGATGAAAATTTAAGCATCAACAGCAATATCACAACAGGCAAGGTATATTGGTCTGTATTGAATAAAGAAAGAAAAGGGGAATATCTGGGGGCCACTGTGCAGGTGATTCCTCATATTACAAATGAAATCAAAAATAGAGTTTATCGTGCGGGAAAAACATCTCAGTCGGATATTGTCATCACAGAAATCGGCGGCACAGTGGGGGATATTGAAAGCACACCTTTTTTGGAGGCAATCCGTCAGGTGGCAAGAGAAGTGGGAAAAGAAAACTGTCTTTATATTCATGTTACACTCATACCATATCTTTCCAAAGGGGGAGAGATGAAAACAAAGCCCACACAGCATTCTGTAAAGGAATTGCTTTCCATTGGCATTCAGCCGGATATGATTGTCTGCCGTACAGAGCATCCAATCAGTGAGGAGATGAAAGAAAAGCTGGCATTGTTCTGCAATGTGGATGCAGACTCCATCATTGAAAATATGGACGCACAAAGCCTTTATGAGGTGCCTATTATGCTGGAGAAGGAAGGCATTGCAAAGGTGGCCTGCAAAAAGCTGAGCATTGCCGAAAAAGAACCTGATATGACAGAATGGCTGCAAATGCTGGAGCAGGAAAAAAACATGGAAAAAAGGGTTCGTATTGCATTGGTGGGCAAATATGTGGAGCTGCATGACGCTTATCTTTCCATTGTGGAATCCCTTCACCATGGGGGCATTGCCACCGGTGCAGATGTGGAAATTGAGTGGGTCAATGCAGAGCATTTGACAGAAATGAATGTGGAAGCAAAATTGGCAGGCTGTCATGGCATATTGGTTCCCGGGGGCTTTGGCGACAGGGGACTGGAAGGAAAAATTACATCCATAAAATATGCCCGTGAAAAGAACATACCTTTTTTTGGCATTTGTTTGGGAATGCAGTGCGCAGTCATAGAATATGCCAGAAATGTGCTGGGCTGGAAGGATGCTTTTACAGCAGAGGTAAAAGAAACCCAATATCCTGTCATTGATTTAATGCCGGAACAAAAGGATATTGACAATTTGGGAGGCACCATGCGCTTGGGGGCATACCCCTGCAAGCTGACAAAGGATTCTCGTGCCTATGAGGCCTACAAAGAAGAATTGATATATGAGCGTCACAGACACAGATATGAGTTTAACAATGAATACAGAAATCAGCTGACAGAGGCAGGCCTGCACATTGTTGGCCTTTCTCCTGATGACAGACTGGTGGAAATTGTGGAAATACAGGAAAATGACTGGTTTGTGGCAGTGCAGTTTCATCCTGAATTTAAATCCCGTCCAAACAGATGCCATCCTCTTTTTAGAGAGTTTGTCAAAGCGGCATTGTATCACAGTGAAAAATAATAAAAAAATTAAGAAATAATTTACAGAATTTTTGTTGCATTTTTATAAAAATATGGTATGGTAATAAGTAAGGAAGTATATTTTTTTGGTATCATAAAAAAGAACATTGGTTTTGCTATGGAGTAATTGGGAGCAGAGCATAAATAAAGAAATATAAAATTTTGATAAAAAAATCAAAATGAAAGGAGCCATGAAAATATGACAGAACAAAAAATTGTAGTATGTATTACAGCTCAAAGCAATTCTCAAAGACTGATAGATTATGGTACAAAAATAGCGCAAAGGTCAAATGCTTCTTTACATATACTGCACGTTCAAAAGGGTGACAGTATTTTTCAAAACGGAGAAACATTAAAGCTGCTTACAAAATTGTTTGCTTATGGAGATAAATGCGGCGGCATCATTCATGCTTTGTGTGATGAGGATGTGGCAAAATGTATTTCCAGATTTGTAAAACAGGAGGGCATGACAAAGCTTGTTATGGGCGAGGTGCCTGCTGCAATGCGCAAATCCAATCACAGTGCAGAAAATCAATTTGAAAAAATCATATCTGCATTGCCAAAGGATGTGGAAGTGATTGTGGTAAAACGCCAGCAGCAGTTATACTGCCAAAAAGAATTGGAAGAAAAAATCGGATAATATTTTTTTTAAAGGACTCTTGTCAAAAACAAGAGTCTTTTTTTGTATATTATATTAAAAAAAGGCATTTTTCCAGTAATTTCAACTGAATTTTTCTATGGTTTTATAATTTTTTGTTGCATTGAAAGGGAATATATATTATTATTTCTATTAGTATGTTTTAATTTTTCAAATTGATTATTATTGTTTATAAGGAGTGGAGAAACAATGACATTATATGAAAGTTGGATGAACAAAGCATTTAGTAAAGATGGCAAAAGCATGGAGGCTGTTTGGGATGATTTTTTGCCAAAGGAACAAAAAATATATGAATACATTTTGGGAGAAAAAGTGACAGTATTGGAAGGCGCTGTTTCTGAGCTGGCACTGCGCTTTGGCGTTACACCAGAAGAGATGATAGCTTTTATTGACGGTATCAATGAGGTGCTTCCAAAGCCATATGAAATGAATGAGCTGGAGGAAAACAGCTCTGTAAAATTAGAAATTGATTTTGAAAAGCTTTACAAAAAAATGGTGGAATATAAAGCACAGCATCTTTATACACTGCCACAGTGGAACAACATTTATACAGAAGAAGAAAGAAGGAATTTTACAAAGGAACAGAAAAAATCCCGTACCATTGTAAAGGGACAAAAAATTGGCAGAAACGACCCTTGTCCTTGCGGCAGCGGCAAAAAGTATAAAAAATGCTGTGGGGCGAATTTATAATGATAAAAACCATATTGGCAGCAGTAGATGAAAAAATGCCTCAAAAAGAAATCATAGAGCAGGCCGGGCAGATATTAAAACAAGGAGGGCTGGTTGCCTTTCCAACAGAAACGGTCTATGGCTTGGGCGCAAACGGACTGGATGCAGCTGCCTGCAAAAAAATATATCAGGCAAAGGGGCGGCCTTCTGACAATCCTTTGATACTGCATATTGCAAAAAAGCAGTCACTGTATGACATTGTAAAGGAAGTATCCCCAAATGCGGAAAAATTGATGGAGGCCTTTTGGCCGGGACCTTTGACAATGGTTTTTCAAAAAAAGGATTGTGTTCCCTATGAAATTACAGGAGGCCTGGAGACAGTGGCGGTGCGTTTTCCCTCCCATGCAGTGGCCTGTGGGGTGATTGAGGCCGCCGGTGTGCCTATTGCCGCCCCAAGTGCCAATGTTTCGGGAAAACCAAGCCCCACAAGAGCCTCCCATGTGATATTTGATTTAAATGGAAAAGTGGATATGATACTGGATGGAGGCAGTGCAGAGGTAGGGCTGGAATCTACCATCATTGACGTTTCACAAAGCATTCCTGTGCTTTTGCGCCCTGGTGCAGTCACAAAAGAAATGATAGAACAGGTGGTAGGAAATATTGATGTGGACCCTGCCATTTTCTCAAAGCCTGATGAAACCATTGCGCCAAAGGCACCGGGTATGAAATATACCCACTATGCGCCAAAGGCAGAAGTCATATTGGTACAGGGAGAAGATTTGTCCGCAGTGCAAATGAAAATAAAAGAGCTGGTTAAGGAGGATTTGCGTTTGGGAAAAGAGGTTGGCATATTGGCAACAGACCAGACAAAAAATGCCTATGGCGAAGGCATTGTGCTTTCATTGGGCAGCAGAGAAAATCCTTTGCAAATCGGTGCAAATTTATTTAAGCATTTAAGAAAATTTGATTTTTTGGGCATAGAAGTGGTTTATGCCGAAACAGTTCCCGAAACAGGGGAGGGCATGGCCATTATGAATCGTTTAAAAAAAGCAGCAGGCTATAAAATCATAGAAATTGTGTCATAAAAAGAGGTGTGTAATATTATGATAGCATTAGGCTGTGACCATGGCGGATATTCATTGATGCAAGAGGTCATTGCATATTTAGAGCAGCAAAATATAGCTTATGAAAATTTTGGAACCTATTCACAAGAGTCTTGTGATTATCCTGTTTTTGCAAAAAAAGTGGCCCATGCTGTGGCAGAGGGAAAATGTGAAAAGGGCATTTTAATATGCGGCACAGGCATAGGCATTTCCATTACAGCAAACAAAATAAAGGGCATTCGGGCGGCGCTTTGCGGAGACTGCTTTTCTGCAAAGGCCACAAGAGAGCATAATGATGCCAATATCTTAGCATTGGGCGCAAGGGTGACCGGCCCCGGACTGGCACTGGAAATTGTAAAAGTGTTTTTGGAAACACCTTTTTCAAAGGAACCCCGTCATGTAAAAAGAATTGCTCAAATAGAGCAGTAAAGGAGAAGGCTATGGGAAAACTATTTATATCAGAGCATCCGCTCATACAGCACAAAATTGCAATGCTGCGAAACAGTGAAACAGGCTCTAAGGAATTTCGGGAGCTGGTGGAGGAGGTAGCTATGCTGCTTTGTTATGAAGCAACCAGAGAGCTGCCTTTGGTGGAAACAAAGGTACAAACACCCATTGCAGAAGCAAGCTGTAAAATGATAGATGCCAAAATGGCCATTGTACCCATACTCCGTGCCGGCATTGGCATGACAGACGGTCTTTTGGCACTGATGCCTACGGCAAAGGTGGGGCATATTGGGCTGTATCGTGACCCAAAAACATTAAAGCCTGTGGAATATTACTGCAAGCTGCCCTCAGATATTGAAGAAAGAACTGTTTTTTTGACAGATCCTATGCTGGCCACAGGAGGAACGGCAGAGGCAGCCATTGGCTTTTTGAAAGCAAAGGGGGCAAAAAGCATTACACTGCTTTGTGTACTGAGCGCCCCCGATGGTGTAAAAAAAATACAATCCATTCATCCCGATGTGGATATTTATACAGCGGCTTATGATGATATGTTAAACGACCATGGCTATATTGTCCCTGGTCTGGGAGATGCGGGAGATAGAATATTTGGCACAAAATGATGTGCCTGATGCAAGCTGCATCTTGAGGAGAGGATTTGATTGAATTATAATTGGCTTTTATATATTGCAGCATTTGCCAGTGCATTTGCCATCACACTTGTTACAACCCCTTTGGCAAAAAAGATTTCTATAAAAATGGGGGCCATAGACATACCAAAGGACAGAGGGATGCACAAAAAGCCTATGCCCCGAATGGGCGGCATTGCCATTGTGCTGGGCTTTATGATTACAGTGCTTGTGTTGTACCGCTTCAACCCGGAAATGAATGTACAGCAGTTTGCAGGCTTTGTAATCGGTTCTGGCATCATTGTGGTGTTAGGTGTGATAGATGACATCAAAAATCTGCGTGCCAGACTGAAGTTTTGTGTACAGATTGCAGCAGCACTGATTGTCATTTATTCCGGCACAAAAATCAATGTGGTGATGTGGCCTATGACAACCTATTTGCAGACATTGAGTGTACCCATTACATTGATATGGATTGTAGGCGTCACAAATGCAGTCAATCTCATAGATGGTTTAGACGGGTTGGCGGCAGGTGTTTCTTCCATTGCCGCACTTTGTCTTATGATTCTTTGCATGATGACAGGAAGCACCACGGCCGTTATGCTCACAGCATCACTGGCGGGGGCCTGCCTTGGCTTTTTGCCCAGAAATTTTAATCCGGCAGAAATTTTTATGGGAGATACAGGCTCTACATTTTTGGGCTTTGTATTGGCTGTAACCAGTATACTGGGCGTTTTTAAAGGCTATGCCATTTTGGCCCTTATTGTGAGTATGCTTTGTCTGGGGCTGCCTGTTTTTGATACCATATTTGCCATGCTGCGCCGTATGGCAAAGCACCAGCCTATTATGAAGGCGGACAGAGGCCATTTGCATCACAGACTCATTGACAGGGGCTTTTCCCAGCGTCAGGCAGTGCTGATATTGTACGGCATCAGCTTGCTTTGCGGTCTTTTGGCCATATTTATATCCTTTAAGGATTCCCGCACTGCTGTGGTGGTGGTACTGACTGTCATTGTATTGAGCTTTTTAATTTATTATTTTAATGCCCACATTAAAAATAAAAATCAATAGCAGGTCAAATGCTTTTTATAAATGGATATTGCCTAAAAAAATTCTATTTTTTTCATATTTTTTTTAATGGAACATTATGTTATTTTATTTTTTTCCGATATTAATAGTGTAACGATATCATATTACAAATAAGAAAGGAGTTGTTTTATATGGATATCGCAGCAGGAAGCATTGGATTAAATTTGGCAAGTGTGCAAATGCAGGTAAGCTTGTCCATGACAAAGGGTGCTATGGACGTGGCTGAATCCCAGGCAGCACAGCTTTTAGAGGGTATGCAGGCAGCAAATCCCGCACCATCCTCTCATAGAATTGATATGTTAGTATAAAAAATATAAAATAAAATCGACAAAAATAAGTCGGTTTTATTTTTTTTTGCAGTGGTGAGGATGGTTGACGGCTGTGATTTTGTATGGTATAGTTAGCTAAAGCTAACATATTTTTTAGGAGGGACGGCATATGACAAAATATACTGTTATGATAGATGGAATGCAGTGCAGTATGTGTGAAGCCCACATCAATGATGCAGTGAGAAAGGAATTTGATATCAAAAAGGTACATTCCTCTCATAGCAAAAAACAGACGGTTATTATAACAGAAAATGACATTGATGAACAAGCATTAAAAAATACCATAAACAATACAGGCTATACCGTGGTATCTGTTTTTCGTGAAAATTATGAAAAAAAGGGACTTTTTTCTGCATGGAGGCATGGTACATAAAACAGCTCCTTACATTGCCATAGGGCCTGTTTTTGGGCGTATGGCATATTGCTATGGAGCATTTATATGGCGCAAATAAAGAGATAAAAGGTGCAAAATGTTTTTATGACAGATTGCAGTATATATATACAAAATCATTGCCAAAAATAGAAAAAATAAAAAGAGCTATGTTATACATTTATTTTATAGGTTGATATCTATTATAGAATGGTTTTTTGGAACATAACAAAAATAAGGAGGGCAACGGTTATGAATGGCATTTCAAAAGGTTATAACGCCTATCAGACAACGGCACAAAAAGAGGGCATCACCACAAGCTTAAAACAGCAACACCAGGAAAAACAAAAACCAATCAAATCAAAACAGGCTTTGAAAATATAAATGATTATTCTCAATATTTACAAAGCAAGTACAGCTATATGAATACAGGAGCTACCTCAATGGATGGTGTTCCTACATCGGTGACAGTGTCTCCTGCTTTTTTGGAGCAGTGCAGGAATGACCCAGAAAAGGCTATCTATTTAGAGGAAAATTTAAAAGCCATTTCTGATTGTGTAAAAAGTGCAGTAAATGGGTATTTAGGCACTTTAACCAGTATCAGCTATCATATAGATGCAAACGGAAAGATTACAATCATAAGCTCCGGCACAAATGACCCGGATGGAAAAATAGCAAAAGAAAATGCAGAGCGTAAGGCAAGAGAACAAAAAGAAGCAAAAGAAAAGCTGATAGAAAAGAGAGAAGCAAAACAACAGGCAGAGCAAAAATGAAAAGAAGCTACGCTGGAAAATAAAAAACAAAAAATCATTGTCACAGCAACGGGAAAAAGTGTAGAAGCAGTTTCTGAAAAAATGACAAAATTATATCTCAGCCCTTCTTTTAGAAAATTAGATGTATCCATATAAAAAATATCATAAATTGGTTTTAAAAAAAATGTCAATGAGAAGGGGACAACAAAAGAGAATTGCCGCAAAATGAAATTGCAGCAGCCTATACAAAAAAGTTTCTAAATAAATAGAAAACCGGCTGTTTCCTAAGTGGAATTGAGCCGGTTTTTGTATACTATGATTTGTGGCAGCCAGAAAAGGCCAACCATAAAAACAGCCACTGAAAAAGTGGCTGTTTTGGTAGAGCATTGCCTGTTGTTTGCAGACAATGCTTTTTTAGGAAGTGTTTGTTGATTTATATGAAAAACATGGCTTTTGATATTTTAATTTATCTGCCGGTGTGATTTCTCTGACCACTTGACAGGGATTGCCCACTGCAATGACACCGGAGGGAATATCCTGTTTTACAACGCTGCCGGCTCCAATGACAGTATTGCTGCCGATTGTGACACCGGGAAGCACCACCACATTTCCCCCAAACCAGACATTGTCCCCTACTGTAATGGGGTAAGCATATTCCAAGCCTTCATTTCTTTGCTCTGCATCAATAGGATGTCCTGCCGTATAAAAGCCGCAGTTTGGCCCAATAAACACGTTGTTTCCAAATGTGACTTTGGCACAGTCCAATATCACACAGTTATAATTGGCATAAAAATTATCTCCTACTGTGATATTATAGCCGTAATCACAGTGAAAGGGCTGCTCTACACAGATATTTTCTCCTGTTTGAAAGAATATTTCTTTTATTTTTTCTGTTCTTTTTTCTATTTGGTCAGGGGGAATGCTGTTGTATGCAAAGCATTTTGTTTGGCAGTCTCTGCGTTGTGCCAATAATTGGGCATCATAGTTGGCATTATACAAAAGCCCCTTTAACATTTTTTGTTTTTCTGTCATAGCATTGATATTAGTTGGAAGCTTTTACCTTTATCCAAAGCTCTGACAATTTTTCTTTTAATACAGTATTATCTTCAAACACTTCATCCTTTTCATAGCCCATACGAGGCAGATAAGCCGGATTGGATTCATACAAGCCGCCTTCTCCACTCATATCGTCCATAACCTGCTGATGGGAGGAGGTGTATCCAACGGCTTCAGAATTGCCATAGGATGCATCATAAGTGAGTACATAGTTGATAAATTCGTTGGCCAATTTAGGATTTTCTGCATTTGCCGGTATTACCATGGCATCGCTCCATAAATTTGTGCCTTCATTTGGCAGGAAAAATGCCATATCTTCGTTTTCCTGCAATATGGTAGTTGCATCGCCGCTGTATACAACAGCCAAGTCTTTGTTGCCGTTTATCATACCGTCAATGACTTCGTCTGTTACATAAATAGGCTCCATGGTGTCATTTAATTCCTTCAGCCACTGATATGCTTCTTCAATTTCTGCTTCATTGTCTGTATTCATGGAATAGCCAAGGGATTTTAATGCTACCATAAAGGAATCTCTCTCTGAGTCATACATATAGATTTTTCCTTTATATTTTGGATTTTTTAATACGGCATAGCCTTCCTTTTCCAGGTCCTGTATATCTACATTGTTTTTGTTGTATACAATACCCACTGTTCCCCAGAAATAGGGTGCAGAGTAGGTGTTATCCGGGTCATAGGGCAGATTTTTTACACCCTCTGCCAAATTGGAAAGGTTTGGAATCATTTCCTTGTCTAAGGGCTGCAAAGCGTTGTTTTCCAAAAGTCTTTGAATCATATAATCAGAAGGCACCAAAACGTCATAGGAATCTCCCGCCTGTATTTTGGTGTACATCATTTCGTTGGAATCAAAATATTCCACAATGACCTGAACGCCAAACTGTTCCTCAAAGTCACTGATGAGCGTATCCCCCATATATTCTCCCCAGTTATAAAGCTTTAATGTGTCGGAACCATATTTTGCAATCGGGTCCTCTGTCTGTGCTGTTGTGCCGGCATCGCCGCTGTTGCTGCTGCTGCAAGCAGTAAATGCAAATGCCATGCCTATGCTCAGTGTCAAAGCAATGATTTTTTTCAGATTATGCTTCATGTTGTTTCCTCTCCTTTTTTTGTTTTATAATAGGTATTATATTTACAAGCAACAGTACCACAGTGATGATGACAATAATCAATGTGGACAGTGCATTGATGGAAGGGTTGATTCTTTTTGACATGGTATATACCAGTATGGAAATGTTGTTGACGCCATTGCCTGTTACAAAATAGGATATGATAAAATCATCAAAGGACATTGTAAAAGCAATCAATGCGCCGGAAAGAATCCCCGGCATGATTTGAGGCACAATGACCTTTGTCAGTGCCTGCCAAGGAGTTGCCCCCAAATCCAGTGCTGCATCTGCCAAATTTGGGTCAAGAGAACGCAGCTTTGGCGCAATGCTTAATATAACATAGGGGGTACAAAACATAATGTGGGCCAGCAAAAGTGTCAAAAAGCCCTTTCTGACCCCCAATGCACTAAAAAACATCAAAAGCCCTATCCCTGTAACAATTTCCGGATTCATAATAGGCAGGTCATTGACCTGCTCTGCAATGGCTTTTAAAATACGATTGGTTTTAGAAAGACCGATTGCCGTTATGGTTCCGATAAATGTGGATATGACAGTGGCCAGTATGGCTATGGCAATAGTATAAAATATGGATTCCATCATTGTAGCATCATGAAACATTTTTTCATACCAGCGCAGTGAAAATCCTCCAAATCTTGTAAGAGAACGAGAGGAATTGAATGAAAAAATAATGGTATATAATATAGGCAGATAAAAAAATATCATAAGCAATATCATATAAATTTTACTGCCTATTTTTTTAGATGGTTTCAATTTGCCGTCCTCCCCTTTTCAATACCGTTTTTGGATTCAATTTTTTTGGTGATGTACATGGAAATCATGATAATTACAGCCATAATCAAAGATATGGCACTGCCAAAGTTCCAGTTGCCTGCTGTTAAAAATTGGGATTCTATGACATTTCCTATCAGCACATACTGTCCTCCCCCCAAAAGCTTGGGGATGAAAAAGCTGGACATGGCAGGCAAAAATACAAGTGTGATGCCGCTGATGACACCGGGCAGTGAAAGGGGAAATGTGACCCTTAAAAAGCATTGTACTTTATCTGCCCCTAAATCGCTGGCCGCTTCCAAAAGACTTTTGTCCATTTTTGTCAAGGAGGTATAAATTTGCAGTATCATAAAGGGAATGAAATTGTATACCATACCCAGTATCACAGCAAAGTCTGTATGCAGCAGCTTGATTTCCAATCCAAGAGATGTGAGTATGTTATGTAAAATGCCGTTATCCTGCAAAATGCCCATCCATGCATATGTACGCACAAGCATATTAATCCATGTGGGAAATGTAATCAAAAGCATCAAAAGCACTTTGTTTTTTTCTTTGGAATTTGCCATAATATAAGCGGCAGGATATCCCAAAACAATGCATATAAGGGTTGTGACAACGGCAATATAAAGCGATTGCTTTAATACATTGATAAATATGATGTCGCTGAAAAAATAAGAAAAATTTTCAAATGTAAACCAAAATGTTGCAACATCATTGCCATGCTTTGTAAAGGCATACATAATAATCATAAGCATAGGCACAACAATCATAACAGAAATCCATATCATATAAGGATATGCCATGTTTTTAAACTGACGCATGATTAGCTTCCTCCCTTTTTCATAATATGAATATCCTCCGGCTGAAACATAAGCCCCACTTCCTCTCCCACTTCATATTTGTCTGTGGTATCAATTTTATACTGATGTCCTTCTGTGGCAAATGTAACGGCATAGGTGCCGGGGGTGATGTTTTCCGGGTCAAAATCATAATGGATTCTTGTAATTTCCACAGAGGAGTCATCCTCCAGGCTCCATGCAGAAGCATTTGCCCATGTTTTTAAATCCGTTTCCAGAGCAATGCTTTCTTTGATTTCATCTACTGTTTTAAAAAAATTCACGGCAAAAATTTCTTCCTCATATTCTTTGTTGACCACTCTGTTTTCATCCTTTACAATCATGTTGACTGTGACGCTGGTGCCGGCAGATGTGGAAAATGTAACAGGATAGGTGCCCTTTTCCGGCTTGATGTTGTAGGATACCTTGGGAATGGAAATCCACTCCTCTGTGTCCGGATGCCATGCCTGAGCGTCTGCACGGGCAATGATGGTGGCATCTGTCAGCTCTTCTATGTCGCTGACATCCAAATAAAAATCATTGGCACTCATTTTTTCATTGGCTTGTGTGTTGACAACAGGCTTTTCGTCAGACACCTGCATTTGTACAGTGATGCTTGTACCCACTTTTGTTTCCACAATGGTTTCATAGTGAACGCCTTTAAACAGTACAGAACGGACAATCCCCTTCAATTTGCCTTCCTTTTTTGAAACAATGTCCAAATCCTCAGGACGGATGACCACTTCTATTTTTTCGTTTTCATCAAATCCAAAATCCACACAGTCAAATATTTTGTCTTCAAACATCACACGGTAGTCCTCCAGCATAACACCGTCTATGATGTTGCTTTCTCCAATAAAATTTGCCACAAATTCATTGACAGGCTCGTTGTAAATGTCGGTAGGAGAGCCAATTTGCTGTATTTCTCCATCTTTCATGACCACAATTTTATCAGACATGGTCAATGCCTCCTCCTGGTCATGGGTGACATATATAAATGTGATGCCTACCTCCTGCTGTATTTTTTTCAGCTCATGCTGCATTTCCTTTCTCAGCTTTAAATCCAACGCTCCAAGGGGCTCATCCAAAAGCAGTACCATAGGCTCGTTGACAAGGGCTCTGGCAATGGCGATTCTTTGCTGCTGTCCGCCGCTCATTTCTGCCACATTTCTTTTGGCATATTCCTCCAGATTCACCAGCTTAAGCATTCTTTGCACCTTTTGCTCTATGATATCTTTGGGTTCTTTTTTGATTTTTAAACCAAAGGCAATGTTGTCATATACATTCATATGAGGAAAAAGAGCATATTTTTGAAATACTGTGTTTACTTCTCTTTTGTATGGAGGAACCCGGCTGATGTCTTCATTGTCAAACAATACTTGTCCCTCTGTTTGTGTCAAAAAGCCTCCCAATATACGAAGGAGTGTGGTTTTGCCGCAGCCGCTGGGACCCAAAAGCGTTACAAATTCATTTTCATAAATATCCAGATTGATTCCCTTTAAAACCAACTGGCCGTCAAAGTCTTTTACAATGTTTTTAAATTGTATTAGTTTTCTCATACTATCCTCCTAAAATAATGGGGGTGTGGAAATCCAAAGCACCTTTGCCAGCGTTTTTTTTTCATTTTTGATATAATGAAAGCTTCTGCCATTGAGATAAAATGTTTCGCCTTTATGTACCACAAATGTTTCTTCTCCGCAGACAAGGTGTATACAGCCCTCTACAACATAGCCAAACTCTTCTCCGCTGTGGGGAGCCAGCTCAAAGGATTTTCCTCCCTGAGGCAGTTCTACCAGTATGGGCTCCATAGCATTTTTTTGTGTGTTTGGCACAATCCAGTGAACGGTGTAATTTTCTCTTTCATCTACAAAAAAATCTTTTTTTTGAAATACAATTTTTTCTTTGGTATCCTCTTTAAAAAAGTCTGACATACTGCTTCCCAATGCTTCTACAATATCTATCAGCGTTTGTATGGAGGGAGAGGTGAGATTGCGCTCCAGCTGAGAAAGAAATCCCTTTGTCAGCTCGCTTCTGGAGGCCAGCTCCTCTAATGTCAGCCCCTTTTGAATACGCATTTGTTTGATTTTATGACCAATATCCATAGGATTCTCCTTAAAAAAGATAAGCTCTTTGTTTTATTTAGAAATACTAAACAATAGTATTATTTTTACTAAACCGATAACATTATACTATATTTTTTTTGAATTGCAATAGAAAATAAACAAAAAATTTGAAAATATTAAACTTTTTGATAAAAAAACATATTTTTGCCTTTTGCCGCCGCTGAAGGTGAAAATGGCTTATAAATCTGTTTGATATGCTGTTTCAGGCTGCTTTTATACTGCAAAAAAACAAATGGTGTTTAGAGATAGAAAACAAATGGGTCTGTTTTAAAAAACTTTATGCATACCATTTTGAAAATGTGGTTTTCGTATCAAAAAATAAAAAAAATACACCAAAAAATAAAATTTATGATTTTTACTCTTTTCAAATTTTATTTTTGTGTTATAATATTGTTTATAAAATAAAACAATATAAAATAAATACTGTGAAAAGGAGTAGTACACTGCAAATAAAAGCCCAGAGAAAAGATGGATGGTGAAAATCTTTGTTTTATTGCTTTGGAAGTAGCCTTGGAGTTATGAAGCCAACGGAAAATTTTATTTTTCTCAGTAGTATTCATCGGTTTTTCCCGTTATAGAAATGATGCATCAAATAAATGATTTTATTTTGTGCAGAGAAAGCGCAGAAAATATTTTTTCTGAATTTAGGTGGTACCACGGATACAATTCGCCCTAATCAAATTGATGATTAGGGCGTTTTTTTATCATAAAGAGAATGTAATAAAACACATAGGGAGGTTATTTGAAATGAAAAAGGGAACACAGCTTTGGCTGGAAGCATTGAAGGAAGAAGGCGTAGATATCATATTTGGATATCCGGGAGGATATGTATTGGATATTTTTGACGAGCTATACAAACAAAACGACATTCGGTTGGTGCTGCCCCGCCATGAGCAGGCGGCAGTTCATGGAGCAGATGCCTATGCCAGAGCAACGGGAAAGGTGGGGGTTTGTGTGGCCACAAGCGGACCCGGTGCCACCAATCTGGTGACAGGCATTGCAAATGCCAACTATGACAGTGTGCCTCTTGTTTGCTTTACAGGACAGGTGCCTTTGGAGCTGATTGGAAACGATGCTTTTCAAGAGGTGGATTTTATAGGCATTACAAGAAGCATATGCAAATATGGTGTGATGGTAAAGGACAGAAAGGACCTGGGCAGAATTATAAAAGAGGCCTTTTATATTGCCAGAACAGGAAAGCCCGGCCCTGTTGTAGTGGATTTGCCTGCCAATGTGATGAAGGAAATGGAAAAGGACAGCTATCCGGCAGAAGTACATATCAGAGGCTATAAGCCCAATTCTGATGTACATATAGGACAGCTCAAAAGGGCTGTGAAGCTTTTGAAAGAAGCAAAAAGACCTCTTTTTCTTTGCGGAGGAGGCATCAACATTGCCCATGCCAATGAAGCCTTTTTAAAGCTGGCAGAAGCAGTGCAAATACCTGTTATCACAACTGTGATGGGAAAAGGCGCCATTGCCACAAACCACCCGCTGTATGTAGGCAGCATGGGTATGCATGGCTGTTATGCGGCCAATAAGGCAGTGAGTGAGTGTGACCTGCTTTTTTCCATAGGTACCAGATTTAATGACAGAATTACAGGAAAAATCAGTGAATTTGCAAAGGATGCAAAAATTGTTCATATCGATATTGATACAGCGGCCATTTCCAGAAATATCAAAGTAGATGTTCCCGTTGTGGGAGATGCAAAGCTGGCTGTGGAAAAAATGCTCACAATGGTAAAGCAATGTGACACAAAACAGTGGCTGGAAAAAATACAATGCTGGAAAAAGGAATATCCATTGTCTGTCAAACAGGGAGAAAAGGTCAACCCTCAAAAAATTATAGAAGGCATAAACCATGTGTTTGACAATTTTATTGCAGTCACAGATGTGGGACAGCATCAAATGTGGACAACACAATTTTTGGAGCTGGATGAAAACAAAAAGCTGCTCACCTCCGGAGGACTGGGGGCCATGGGATTTGGCTTTCCCGGTGCCATTGGCGCACAAATTGCCTGTCCCAACAAGCAGGTAATATGCATTACAGGTGACGGAGGCTTTCAAATGAATATGGCAGAAATGGCAACAGCCGTTGCATGGGAGCTGCCCATTGTCGTATTGGTGCTTAATAACAGCTTTTTGGGTATGGTAAGACAGCAGCAGCAATATTTTTGTGAAAAACACTACTATGGCACTTGCTTGAAAGAGAGAATCAGCTGCCACAGAGCAAGCTGCACTGCGCCGGAGCAATGCCCTCCTTATATACCGGATTTCTTAAAATTTGCAGAAAGCTATGGTGTAGAGGCCTTTCGTGTAACAGAGGAAAGTGAAATAGAACAGACATTACAGCAGGCAAGCAGTATAGCACAGCAGAAAAAAGCCCCTGTGCTG
This sequence comes from uncultured Clostridia bacterium, assembly GCA_944384265.1. GTDB lineage: Bacteria > Bacillota > Clostridia > Lachnospirales > Anaerotignaceae > Coprocola. Next base: position 47,995 of record CALWSR010000013.1, on the reverse strand, counting down.
GTAGAATTTATATTGGAACGATATGACATTGTACTGCCCATTGTAAGACACGGAGGCACCCTAGACAACATGATACTGGAGGAAAACTGATTCTATTTGATATAAATGAACAAAAACAAGAAAGGACTGAAAAAAATGGATATGAAAAAAAGATGGCTGGCTGTGTTTGTAGAAAACCAGGTGGGCGTGCTGGCAAAGGTATCAGGACTTTGCTCCAGCAAATTATATAACATTGAAAGCATTACAGTGGGAACCACGGCAGACCCTACCATTTCCCGCATGACATTTGGATTTTTAAGCAATGATGCCACATTTGAACAAATTAAAAAACAGATGAACCGCTGTGTAGAGGTCATTAAAGTTATAGATTTAACAGATATTCCCACACATATGAAGGAATTGATGTTTATTAAATTAAAAATCAATTCCCCCACAGAAAAAGAAGAGGTGATATCCATTGCAAAAATATTCAGAGCCTCCATCATTGACTATGACATGGAAAGAATCATACTTCAGTCTGTCAATTCTGAAATTGGCAATGATGATTTGATTCGGCTTTTGTCAAAGGGTTTTCATGATATAGAAATTGTAAGGGGCGGTGTGGTTTCCATAGAGGCCATGAGTATTTCAAATGGCTGAGGCACAATGCATTTTGTGCAGTAGCTCTATAAAAAAAGCATTTATAATTGGCCAAGTCATACAATAAAAAGTTATTTTTTGAAAATAAAAACCATGAAAATTGACTATAAATTCACAAAAAAAATTGACTTTTTATACTTTTTATGGTTAAATAAATTTATAAAGCTGTTTTTTGGAGCTGCCCCCAGCAAGAACGGTGTTTTGCCGTATCTTGGTGATATAAAACAAAACAAGCCAAAATAAAGGAGGAAATGAAAATGGTAAAATTTGCAGACAGAATGAATCAATTACAGGGTTCTGAAATCAGAGAGCTGTTAAAATTAACACAGCAGCCGGATATCATCTCATTTGCAGGCGGCCTGCCGGCAAAGGAGCTGTTTCCGGTAGAAGGCATGAAAGAGGCGGCTCTTGCTGTGATGAATGAAAACGGACAGGAAGCAATGCAGTATTCCACTACGGAAGGCATCAATCCCTTGAGAGAAAAAATTGTGGCAAGAATGAAGGCCAAAAACGGCATTGATGCAACCATTGACAACATTTTGATTACAAACGGTTCCCAGCAGGGACTGGATTTTTCCGGACGTGTGTTTTTAAATGAAGGCGATGTGGTGCTGATGGAAAGCCCATCCTATTTGGGTGCTATCAATGCTTTTCAGGCAAACTGCCCTAAATTTGTGGAGGTACCCACAGACAACAATGGTATGATTATGAGCGAGCTGGAAAAAATCATACAAACAACAGAAAATATAAAAATGATATATGTGATTCCTGATTTCCAAAATCCTACGGGAAGAACATGGCCTTTGGAAAGAAGAAAACAATTTATGGAAATCATAAACAAATATGAAATTCCGGTCATTGAAGACAATCCATATGGTGAGCTGAGATTTGAAGGAGAAAATATGCCTTCTTTAAAATCCCTTGATACAAAGGGGCTTGTGGTATTTTTGGGAACATTTTCAAAAATTTTGGCCCCCGGCTATCGCTTGGGCTGGGTTTGTGCTTCCAATGAAATTTTGGAAAAATATAATTTTATCAAGCAAGGAGCAGATTTGCAGCCATCTACTGTTTCACAGCTGGAGGTAAACAAATTTATGGAGCTGTACAATTTGGATGACCATGTGGCAAAAATCAAAGAGGTATATGGTCACAGACGTGATGTGATGCTTGCTGCAATGAAACGTGAATTTCCTGAAGGCATAGAATATACTCATCCTGAGGGCGGTCTGTTTACATGGGTTGTATTGCCGGAATACATGAATGCCAGAGAAGTGGCATTGGAATGTATCAAAGAAAAGGTTGCTTATGTACCCGGCGGTTCTTTCTTTCCTAACGGCGGACATGAAAACACATTTAGAATGAACTATTCCTGTATGCCTGATGATAAAATCGAACAGGGTATTGCAAGCCTTGGAAGAGTTTTAAAGGCCATGATGAAAAAATAATCGCTACATAAAAAAATAGGAAAGGGGCTGGCCTAAGATAGCCCTCTGAAATAATGATGTGCAAAAACCGGTTGCTTTTTGAGGAAATTTCACTCAGAAAACAGCCGGTTTTTTATGATTTACAAAATTTCTTTGTGCAAGCTGCTGCCGCAATTTCATTTTGCCACAGCCTTTGGCGTAAAGAAAAACATGGGCTGGATGTGTGGTTCAAAAAACCCCTTTGAACATAATCAAATTGAAGGCTGCAAAAGTATAGTAAAAATCTGTATATGGAAATCAGTATATACAGGCATATGGTTATTGTAAATGAGAAGAAAATTGGGAAAGAATAAGAAAATTTTATGAATGAAAAGGAGGAAATCATAAAAAGAAGAAAGTATGTTCCAATCACATAGATATGCTAAAATCAGCATATCAATTTTTATTGTATATCAAAGAAAAGAGCAGTGTTGTGTGAGCAGCTTAGTGATTGAATATTTTTGTGTAAATGTTATTACATAGATACAACAATACATAGTGGAGAAAAGATAAGGGAGCATATGGCAAAGCAATAAAAAAAGCACCAATCAGCAAAATAATGTATATTGAAATAGTATGGCTCTTTTCAGAATGGCAGATAACAGAAAATTCATAAGGCATGCCTCTATATGGGAAAACACCTGCTAGGCAGAATATTGGTTTTATATGCTTTCGTTATACAATGTCACTGACTCTGTTAGGGGGAAATAAAAATATTTTAGTATATAAAACATCCGGATGATTACTTCCTATTTGAAAATAGACTGATAAAGAGAATATAATTTTTTTATATGAATCGTGAAATAAAAAATACACCACACCCAATATATAGATGTCAATATCATATTGTATTTGCACCAAAATATAAAAAAAGTGTGGCATCAAAGTATGAAGGTTAAGATATGGTGTAAAGCAGGAGGAAATGATGGGCAGAAATGATAGAAGCACGGAACTGCCCCAACTATGGAAAGAATGAAAATGGGATAGTACATAAAAAATCCTTTATATTGCCCCATTTATGGTGGATAAAAAAGGATAATGCAAATTTAGTACTAAATTAAAAACATCATGAAATATGAATTTTTTATTCCTGGCAGGCAATCAGTGGAAAACCCTTTATTTAAACTACCGGTTTGATAGGCAGCCTTTTCCAGATACAATTTGGGAAATGCAAATAGCATATTCTATTCCTGTCAAAACACAGAAAACAGATGATATATAAAAAATGGGATGTGTTATAGTAATATGAAAAATGATATGGCATAATGCTTCAAAACAGTACAAAGAAATTGGTGTTGCTGTCTTTGAAAGAAGGCGGCCAAGGAAATGAGGGCTATTGCAAATGCTTCTAAATTGAGGGAGGTACTTTAAAAGGCAGAGAAGAAATGCAAAGAACTGGTTTTGGCTGTAAAATCAATGCTGTATGGCTTTCTATTTCCTATTGAAGTAACAGAATCAAAAAATGAAAGCTGAGATAGTAAAAACACAAAAAAGATATATCAATATAGCAATCATCAGTTAAAGGCTGTATGGAGAATCAAATAAGCTTTAGTGAATACATTAATCAAAAAGCAAAGGGCAGCAAATGAAAATAGCCGCCAAGAACAGCAGATGAAACCGCAGAGGGCTTGACAGAATTTCAATGCACCTGCCAGTGCAGCCGGGTTTTGATGTTGGACAAAATACGGCAGAACATTTTTACAAAAAATGAAAAAGACTGTCTGTGATTTGACAGTCTAAAATGGTTTATGTATTTGTAACAATATGGTCCCAATGGTCTATGCCATCCACCTTTAAAAGCCAGTTTAAAGCATAATGACGTTCGTATACAACACTGAAATCCAGTGTATCCAATGTTTTGTGATGTATGCGGGCATCCACACAGGCCCAGTTGTAGCGCAGTGTAATATCCTGCAAATCCAATATTTCTGCTTTGGAGCGCAGTGTGGAGGCTTCCAAAAGGCTTTCAAAATTGTGGTTCCATATAATGTTGCCCAGCTCCAAGGCTTCGCAAATTTGATTTGGCTCTTTTAGCTCCAGCAAAGACAATGCCCAAAGGAATACGGCACAGCATTCATATCTCCAGCCATATCTTTGAAAAAGCTCAAATTCTTTTATGGGGGGATGGTCAATATACTGTTTTTCCTCAGGAGAAAAATATTGTGAAACATGATATTTTTCTTCTAAAATAGCCATTTGCTCCTCCATTTTTTCTTGGGGATTGGGGTAGTCGCCGCTGGCATAGATTTCTGCCTGCACACAGGTGGCATATGTGGCAATGAGCCTTTTGACAACCTCTTCTTTTGTATGTAATGTGGTGTCAGATTCTAATGCAGCAGAAGGAAGATTCTCTAAATAGGGAATTTTTTTTTGTTTTAAAACAGCAATAGATTTTTCTTTTCTGGCAATGTCTGAAGGAGAGGGCTGTTTGTTATTATATAAAAAATCCGATGCGGCAATGGGAGAAAATGTTTCAAAAGCAGAGTTTCCCTCTGTATCAATCAAAAGCCTGCCGTCATAGTGAAACAGCTCCATAGAAGGTGTCAACACAAATGCTGTGATAGCCTTGGCTGCAGTATAAATGCTTTGCATGATGGCATTTGTCCTTTTTTCGTCATCATTCAGTACAAATTTTAATTTGACAATGCAATTAAAAAGCTTGATTTGCTGCAGTATTTTTTCTTTCAGTTCAGCATTTTTAAGAGGTGAATTGCTGAAAAGACCGGCTATATGATAGATTTGTGCCATGCCCCTTTGGGTGTTTGAAGTGATGTGAATCTGTAAAAATGTGCCGTCCTTCAGCGTCATGACAAAGGTATTGCTGTTAAGCGCATCCAATTTTTGAAGCTGCTCAGCAAAGGCCTTTTCAAAAATAGGCCCAATGACAGAAATATCCCTTCGGCAGGCATATAAACGAATGGCTGCATCATGCTGCTTGGGCTTTTGAGCAGGGGCAGGCTCTGCTTGTGCAGCAGAGGAAGGCATGGGCTGAGGCACAGGCTGTGGTGTTTGTTTTTTCTTTTTTATCCAATCAAAAAGTTTCATTGCAATTTCTCCTTTGTTTTTGAAAAAATGGAATTTTTGATAAAGCATTTTTCAAAAATATTTTTGTATTTGCAGTATTTTTTTATGGTACTAAGCAATATCAATCTGGCACATTGCCATGGCGTTTAATGCCTGCTGGTGGCTTTGGGGCGTCACCCCTGCACAGCAAAGGGAGTCCACAACGATAGGGGTTTGCCAAAGCAGTGCCTTTATGCTTAAAGCATTGCTGATGACACAAATATCCGTACACAGTCCAATGAGTGTAATACAATCATATTGTTTTTTGGCAAGGGCTTGCGCCAGCTGTGCAGAAGCAAATGTGGGCTTGTCAATGATGACCGGATTTTTTGCGGCCCCTGCCTGCCATACATCCTTTTGTATTTCCCAGCCGAAGCTGTCTTTGATACAATGAACAACAGGAAGCTTTTTTCCTTCCAATGTGTTTAAATAGTCTTGTGAATGGGTATCTCTTGTATAATATAAATCTCCGGAAAAGGCATTGATTTTTTCAATGACAAAGGGAAGTATTTTTTGGGCCTCTTCTGTGCCTAGGCTGCCGTCTATAAAATCATTTTGCATATCAATTACAACTAATGCTTCTTTCATTTTTTTCACACCTTTCTAAAAGTAAGTCACTGTTTTTACATACTATTTTATCATTAAATGGGTTTTTGGACAACAAAAGAGTAGAGAAAAATAGTATTTAAAAAAATATTGTATACATTTTGATTTTTTATTGACTTTTTATTGTTTAAGTTTTATAATATAACCATAAAAAGTAATCAATCAAAACAAAATAATTCATAAGGAATATGAAAAAATTTTCGGTTCTTTTATTATAAGACGTCAATAATGAGAGAAATTTCATTTCCTGATAAAAATTTATTTGATTGAATCCATTACTTTTTTGATTATAAATTGAGGCGGAAGAAATTCCAATACAAGTTATAGTTAGTACACAATAAGGGAGGAGATTCCGAAAAAATAGTTAGCTTCGGTTTTATCTTAGATTTTGCGGCGATGAAATTTGGGTTGGCTTTTCTAATAGAAAAGCAGGTAGTGTGATAAGATAAGGCCATAGGACAAAAAAAGGATAATGTACTTTTTAAAAAGACAAAAATCCAAACAATATTTCAAAACTGTAAAAGCAAAGTAAAAAGCATTTTGGTATCAAAAATGTGTTCCATGTGGAAAATGAAAATGCAGAAAACAGTAAATGAAATAAAACAACTGAATAGTTTGTGTTGTGATGATTGTAAAAAGAATCTCATGAAAAGACACAGTTTCCCAAAAAAAAGTTAATAATATCATAAAGAAAGAGTGATAAGAATAGACGTGTTAGAACCAGTTCAAAATGAAAGATGACCTTTCTGTCGAAAGTGCGGCAGGAGGGTCATTTTTCATTTTGTAATAAAAATAAATAAAAAAATGAATAGAAAATAAAAAAATTATGGTTTTTTGTGATAGAAAACCATTTTTTTCTGGAAATCATTTTATTTTATTTTGTCTAATTTGCTTATTCTATCATATAAAAAAATAGATATTATATAAAAATCAATAAAATAATAAAAAATAGATTGTTTTTGAGTTCATTTTACAAATAAAGCATATCATACTAAAATAAATAGAAAAAAGATTGTTTTAAAAAACATATTTTATGCTTTTATTTATAAATAAAAAAGGTTTTGCAAAAGAAATATAAAACAGAATTGGGCATGATGAAAGCTCAGAAATAGAACAAAGCTTTTTTTGGATGCTGCAAATCCTTGGCCCCTTAAAATAAAAAGACTGACAAATTCCCCTATTATATGTGATGCTAATGAAATTTAATCAATTGGTTTTTGGCTGAAAAATCAATGTTTTATGGTTTTCTGTTTTATATGAAAATAACAAAACCACCAAAAAAGAGGGAGGAAATCTATGGGAAAAAATTTAATGGAAAAAATTGTGTTTTCACAAGAATTGGAAGAAATTTTGCAAGGCTGTAAAGGTATTACCATACCCACATCAAAATCAGAAATATATGAAATGGTATTTGGTCAACAAAATGCAGATTGCTTTGATGTGACATATCCCATCAATGGTCAGCAAAAAAAAGAGGCTTATGTGGTGCGCTGCCGCAATGGTGCTGTTGTCAATTATACAGAGGATTATATGCGCCGCCGTGACCCGGATTGTATGGTGATTGCCGACGAAAAGCCAACAGACAAACAGCGGTTTGAAGAAGCATATGGATATAAATTTGGCGCACTAAGATTAGAAACATTGTTGTGGTTAAAAGAAAATGAACTGGTGATTGTACCCTTTAAAGCCGGAGGAGAAAAATATGGCTATCCTGCAATATTGATATGCCCTAAAAATGCTTCTTTTTTTGCCTATGCTTTAGCAAATTTGCAGGCATTTGTAGATATTGAGCAGCAGGAGGCTCCTTTTGTGCCTCGTGCCATTATATATGTGGCGCCACCCTTTAGACATACCCATTTTGATGGCAAACAGGTTTGTGTTCACAATCGCTTGGAGCATTGTCATGAAATATTTTCTTATAATTTATATCCGGGGCCATCTGCAAAAAAAGGTGTGTACAGCGTTTTGCTGGATATTGGAGAGAGCGAAAACTGGGTGACAGCCCATGCCTCTGCTGCCAGAATTATCACACCTTATGAAAATGAAATTGTAATTATGCATGAGGGTGCCTCCGGAGGGGGAAAAAGCGAAATGCTGGAAAAAGAGCATAGAGTGGCTGACGGACGTATATTGCTTGGCACACATACCATCACAGGAGGAAAAAATTATATTCATATGGGAGATACCTGTGACATTGAGCCTATTTCTGATGATATGGCCATGTGCCACCCTGACATACAGGAAGACGATGGAAAATTGTGGCTGGTTGACGGAGAAAACAGTTGGTTTTTGCGTGTGGATGGCATCACAGAATATGGTACAAGCCCTGAATATGAAAAAATCGCCATACATCCAAAGGAACCGTTGATTTTTTTCAATTTGCAGGGTATTGCAGGTGCAACCTGTCTGCCGTGGGAGCATACACTGGATTCCAATGGCAAGCCTTGCCCCAATCCTCGTGTGGTCATTCCAAGATATATGGTGGATAAAATTGTAAAAGAGCCGGTAGGTGTGGATGTGCGCAGCTTTGGTGTGCGTATGCCTCCTGCCAGTGCAGAGCATCCAAGCTATGGCATTATGGGATTGCTGCACATTATTCCCCCTGCATTGGCGTGGCTGTGGCGATTGGTAGCACCAAGAGGACATAATAATCCAAGTATCATTGATTCCTCAGGCATGATAAGCGAGGGAGTGGGCTCCTATTGGCCCTTTGCCACAGGAGAAAGAGTGCGTCAGGCCAATTTGCTTTTGGAGCAGATTATAGCCTGCCCAAACACAAAATATATTTTGCTGCCAAACCAGCATATTGGTGTATATGAAGTGGGATTTGCCGCAGAATGGATTGCAAGGGAATATTTGGCAAGAAGAGGCGGCATTAATATAAAACGGCAAAATTTGGAGCCTGCCAGATGCCCTTTGCTGGGATATGCATTGAAAGAAATGAAAATTGAAAGACAAAATATCAGAAGCGTTTTTTTGAGATGTGAGCTGCAGGAAATGCTTGGAACAGAAGGATATGACAAAGGTGCCAAAATATTGACTGATTTTTTTGCCAAGGAATTGCAGAAATTTGATAAACCACAGCTTTCTCCATTGGGGAAAGAAATCATTGCCTGCTTTCAAAACGGGGGTACCATAGAAGATTATTGCAATTTGACGCCTATGTAATAAAAAGAATAATTTGGCGTTGTCATACAATTATAAAAGCCTTTTAAAAAATTGACTATTGACATTTTTGGAAAAAGGATTATAATTTTGTTCATACCAAACAAAAAAATGCAATGACTGAGGATGAGTAGCCTTTTATTTGTTTTTAGAGAGTTGCCGGCCGGTGTAAGGCAATAGCAAAAAAATGTGAAAATCTCCTCAAGAGCAGTTGTATCAAAGAATCAATTTGTTTTTTGATTTGTGTAGATACAAACGGAGTGATGCTTCGTTAAAAAAATCAGCATTGACACTTTTGTGTGATGTGTTTGAGGTGGCTGCAATATGCAGCAATTAGAGTGGTACCGCAGAGTATATAGGCTTTGTCTCTTGTCAATATAAGAGGCAAGGTCTTTTTTTATAAAATCGTTTAATCAAAATAAAGGAGAAATGGGGAACGTGTATGCTGAAAACAGGAGCAGAAATTGTAGTAGAGGTTTTAGTGGAAGAAGGTGTGGATGTTGTATTTGGATATCCAGGAGGTACTGTCATCAATATTTATGATGCTCTGCTTCAAAACAAAGATAGAGTCCGTCATATTTTGACAGCCCATGAGCAAGGTGCTTCCCATGCAGCCGACGGATATGCAAGGGCAACGGGAAAAACAGGTGTTGTCATTGCCACAAGCGGCCCGGGGGCCACAAACATTGTAACAGGCATTGCAACAGCTTATATGGATTCTATTCCCATGGTAGCCATTACCGGAAATGTAACCACAGACGCCATTGGACGAGACAGCTTTCAAGAGGTATATATTACAGGAGTGACGGTGCCTATTACAAAACACAATTTTCTTGTGAAAAAAATTGAAGATTTGGCAGATACATTAAGAGAGGCATTTCGCATTGCACAAAGTGGACGCCCCGGCCCTGTGCTGGTGGACATACCAAAGGACATCACAGTGGAAAGCTACGAATTTGAAAACAAAGAGCCTGTGAAAATACAACGCCATGTTCCGGTAAAGCAAGAGGACGTAAAGCATTTGGCAGAGCTGATAAACAAAAGTGTCCGTCCTGTGATTTATTTTGGAGGAGGCGTGATTTCCTCCGGTGCCTCCGAGCAGTTAAGCACATTGATGAATACTTGCTCTATTCCCGGCTGTCATACCCTTATGGCCTCAGGGGTGCTTAGCTATGGCGACAGATTAAATTTAGGCATGGTGGGTATGCATGGCCATGTATCCAGCGCAAAGGCCATCAATGAATCAGATTTGCTCATTGCCGTAGGCACAAGATTTTCTGACAGAGTGGCAACCAACAAAGAAAAATTTGCACCCAATGCCATTAAAGTACAAATTGATATTGACAATGCAGAAATTGATAAAAATGTTAGAACCAATTTCAGTATAGTAGGGGATGTAAAGGATGTTTTGGAGAAATTGATGCAATACGTCACTCCTTCTGACAGAAAGCAATGGCTGGAAACCATTGACAAATGGAGAGAAGAAATTGACTATCATCCGGTGGATGACCAAAACAGCATCAAGCCCTTCAAGCTGGTAGAGGCCATATCAGAAATGAGCGGAGAAGATGCCATTATTGTTACAGACGTGGGACAGCACCAAATGTGGACAGCACAATATTGCAAAAGAACAAAGCCCCGTTCTTTTTTAACATCAGGAGGACTGGGTACAATGGGATTTAGCTATGGTGCTTCCATGGGTGCCAAAATTGCTTTTCCTGACAGACGTGTGGTGCATATCACAGGAGACGGCGGTTTCCACATGAATATGAATGAGCTTTGTACCAGTGTCACATATGGCTTGCCCATTATTACAGTGATTATGAACAACAATGTGCTGGGCATGGTAAGACAATGGCAGGAATTGTTTTTTGAAAAAAGATATGCCTATACCACACTGGATAGAAAAACAGATTTTGTAAAGCTGGCAGAGGCTTTTGGAGCAAAGGGCTATCGGGCAAATACCATAGCAGAGTTTAAAGAGGCTTTTGAAAAAGCACTGCAAAATGATTGCCCCAGTGTCATTGAATGTATCATTGACAGAGATGAAAAGGTATTGCCTATGATTCCGCCGGGAGGCAGCTTTGATGATATGATTGTAGACTAATTTTTTTGGAGGGTAAAAGCTATGAAAAAACATATATTGTCTTTGGTGGTGCAAAATAATTTTGGTGTGCTTGCCAGAATATCCAGCTTGTTTGCACGCAGAGGATATAACATAGATTCCATATCCGCATCTCCTACAAACGAGCCAAAAATTACAAAAATCACTGTTGTAGTAGAAGCGGATGATGAATTGATAGAAAAGGTGTTTAAACAGGTTTCAAAATTGGAAGAAGTGGAGCAGGTAACACAAATTGATGAAAGAGAAACAGTTTGCAAGGAATTGGCCCTTTTGAAGGTGGGGGCTGAGGATACGGCAGTCAGTGCAGAAATCAGCGGTGTGGTGCTTGCATATGACGGCAAAATTTTGGAGATACAACAGGATGCCATTACAGTGGAATTGACAGATATTCCAAGCAATGTGGATGCTTTTGTAAAGGCTCTTTCCAAATTTAAAATTTTGGAAATGTGCCGCACAGGTGTGACAGCATTATAATCATATGGTATAGAAATCGGTTATCAAAACTGGTTGATATAAAAATATAAAAAAGAAATTGGAGGAGAATATTTATGGTACAAATGTATTATGACCAAGATTGTGATTTAAATTTATTAAAGGGCAAAAAGATTGCTGTCATTGGCTATGGAAGCCAAGGTCATGCCCATGCCCTCAATTTACAGGAAAGTGGCTGTGATGTTGTCGTTGGTCTAAGAAGCACATCTGCAAGCTGCAAAAAGGCAGAAGAAGCTGGATTAAAGGTGCTGGAAACAGCAGAAGCTGCAAAAGCGGCTGATGTGATTATGATGCTTGTACCGGATGAGGCGGCACCAGATATTTATAAACAATCCATTGCGCCAAATTTGCAAGAAGGCAATGTTTTGATGTTTGCCCATGGATTTAACATCCATTTCAATCAAATACAAGCGCCTAAAAATGTGGATGTTATCATGGTTGCGCCAAAAGGCCCCGGCCATATTGTAAGAAGCCTTTATACAGAAGGTCAGGGCGTACCTTCTCTGATTGCCGTATATCAGGATTTTTCCGGAAAAGCAAAGGAGTATGCTTTGGCATGGGCCTGCGGCATTGGTGCAGGCAGAGCAGGCATCATTCAAACCACATTTAAAGAAGAAACAGAAACAGACCTTTTTGGTGAGCAGGCAGTGCTTTGCGGCGGTGTGACAGAATTGATGAAGGCAGGCTTTGATACATTGGTGGAAGCAGGCTATGAGCCGGAAATGGCATATTTTGAATGTATCCATGAAATGAAACTCATTGTTGACCTCATCAACAGAGGCGGTTTTGCCGAAATGAGATATTCTATTTCCAACACAGCGGAATATGGCGATTATCGTACAGGAAAACGCTTGGTAACAGAAGAAACCAGAAAAGAAATGAAACGTGTGCTTTCTGAAATACAAGACGGTACATTTGCAAGCGAATGGATTCAGGAAAACAAAGCAGGGGGCTGTGCAAAATTTTTGGCAACCCGTGCAAAGGAAGCAGAGCATCCATTGGAAGCAGTTGGTGCAAGACTGCGTAAAATGATGAGCTGGTTAAAAAAATAATGCTTCATTTGGCAGTATGCTTTTGCAGAACAACAGCTTATGGATATAAAAAAGCATTGTTTTGAAAAATAGTATGAAATCAATGTCATGGAGGAAATCTGCATGAATCGTTTTGAGAAAATTTATAGTCAAGGTATCATAGATATGATTGAAATTTGGGTTGATACAGAAACAGGCGTGCATTATATATTTCATAAAAGTGGAAATGCAGGAGGCTTTATCCCATTGCTGGATAAAGAAGGGAAGCCTGTTGTGACGCCCAAATGCTTATGATGAGCAGATACTATATTTGAATGGACGATATTGTGCTTTGTTATTGGTTTTCTAAAAGAAATGTCCAAAACAAATGATAAAAACAAAAAAGCCATAGGGCTTAAAACATTACATAGCCAATGACAGAAAGCTGCTTTCTGTCATTGGTTTGTTTTAAAAGACAAGCTGTTTTGGCATCAAAGCATATCAAAAGAGCTTGTGGTTTAAAATACATTTAGGAGGATTGTATATGGAAAGAAGAAGCTATCATGTTACAAAGGGTGCAGAAAAAGCACCCCAAAGGTCTTTATTGAGAGCCTGCGGACTGACAGATGAAGAAATAGAGCGTCCTTTGATTGGCGTAATATCTGCTTACAGTGACATTGTGCCGGGACACATCAATTTGGATAAAATTGCAGCGGCAGTCAAAACAGGGGTTTCCATGGCAGGAGGCACGCCCATTATGGTGCCTGCCATTGGTGTCTGTGATGGTATTGCCATGGGACATACAGGCATGAAATATTCCTTGGCTTCCCGTGAACTGATTGCAGACAGTGTGGAAACCATGGCAAATGCCCATTGCTTTGATGGCTTGGTGCTGGTGCCAAACTGTGACAAAATTGTGCCGGGTATGATTATGGCGGCGGCCAGAATCAACATTCCTGCCATTGTGGTCAGCGGAGGGCCTATGCTGGCAGGAGATGTCAATGGAGAACACACAAGCCTTTCCAAAATGTTTGAGGCAGTGGGGGCCTATAAAGCAAAGGCCATGGATGATGAAGAGCTGAAATATTATGAAAACAACACCTGCCCCGGCTGTGGCTCCTGTGCAGGTATGTATACAGCCAATTCCATGAACTGCCTGAGTGAAGCAATCGGTATGGCTTTGCCCGGAAACGGCACCATTCCTGCGGTGTATTCCAACCGCATTCATTTGGCAAAGCACGCCGGCATGAAAATTATGGAGCTGGTGGAAAAGGATATCAAACCAAGAGATATTTTGACAGAAAAAGCATTCCGAAACGGTCTGGCCATGGATATGGCACTGGGCTGCAGTACAAACAGTGTACTGCATTTGCTGGCCATTTCTCATGAGGCGGGCTGTCCCTTGGATTTGAATATGTTTAATGAGGTCAGTGCAAAAACGCCCAACCTTTGCCATTTGGCACCGGCAGGACCTCATCATATTCAGGATTTGTACGGAGCCGGCGGTATTCAGGCTGTTATGGCAGAGCTGGCCAAAAAGGATTTGATTGATACCAGCTTAATTACAGTGACCGGAAAAACAGTCAAAGAAAATATTGCAGGTGCTGTCAATAAAAATACAAATATTATACGTCCCATTGAAAATCCATACAGCCAAACAGGGGGCATTGCCATACTTTGGGGAAACATTGCAAAAAATGGCTGTGCTGTAAAGCAGTCTGCTGTGGCAGAAGAAATGCTTGTTCATGAAGGACCTGCCAGAGTGTTTGACAGCGAAGAGGAAGCCATCTCGGCCATTTTTGGAGGCAAAATCAATAAAGGAGATGTGGTTGTAATACGCTATGAAGGGCCAAAGGGCGGTCCCGGCATGAGAGAAATGTTAAGCCCCACATCAGCATTGGCAGGCATGGGACTGGATAAGGATGTGGCATTGATTACGGATGGACGTTTCAGCGGTGCATCAAGAGGTGCATCCATTGGCCATGTGTGTCCTGAGGCAGCAGCAGGGGGCGAAATTGGCCTTTTGCAGGAAGGAGATATCATACAAATTGATATTCCCAATAGAAAAATCAATGCTGATGTGAGCCAAGAGGAATTTGAAAACAGAAGAAAGGTGTATGTACCAAAGGAGCCAAATGTAAAGGAGGGCTGGCTGGCTCGATATGCAAAGCTGGTATGTTCCTCCAATGAAGGTGCTGTACTGAAATAAATGGTATTCAAAAAGCCTATTTCATAAGAAATAGGTTTTTTTGTATGGGTAAAACCATATATGATATGTGTGGCCTAAAAAAGTCTTTTGTCATTGATAAAAAAGTAAAAACGATTAAGGGTATACCAACTGCAAAAGCATAGTGAAAAATCTGTATGCAGATTATGGCATATAAAGTGGAATTGTAAATACGCTCAAAAGTGTTTTATGATAAAAACAAAGAAAAAATATGAAAAAATGGTACAAGTGGAAAAAATGGAATGGTAGTAATGTGACCTATATTTATGGAATTAAAATCAGCATATCAATTTTTATGGAGTATTTGAAAGAAAAAGAGGAGTACTATGCAACAGCAGCAGTTTCATGGGTTGATACACAGATATATTCTGGTGTAAAGGTCATTTTATAAAAAATGGCAGAGTAAATCAGTGAAAAATGCCCATAGAAAAGACGGCTGATACTGGCGTATCGGCAACAAAAACACAGCTGTCAGGCGATTTTTCTACAAACTAAGAACATAGTGCTATGCCTATGTATGTAAAATGTCTCACTGGATGGGTATAATGAAAAATAGGTATAAGACGTATGAATCAAAAAATCTTTTGGCTTGAGAGGAAAAGAAAAAATTTTTTTCCCTATAATGAAATTAGGCTTTGACAGCTGTAAAAATAGAATAAAAAGGAAGCAGGTTTCTAGGCCCCGAAATGGGTATATTCTGGTGTAAAGGTCATTTTATGAAAAATGGCAGAGTAAATCAGTGAAAAATGCCCATAGAAAAGACGGCTGATACTGGCGTATCAGCAACAGAAGCATAGCTATCATATTTTTCCAGAAACATAGTGCTATGTCCATATGCAAAAAAATCACCTATTATACCAGTGGCTATAAAAGCAAAAAACAGACTATGCTTTTCTATGACAAAAAATGCTTTCAGACAAATATTATGGCAATGCAGTTTTCTTTTTTTTATTTTGATAAAGCTCTCCAAAGGCTGCACCACACAATATGAAGGCTGCTCCTATTATTTGCAGAGGGGAAAGCTTTTCTTGTAAAAAAATGGCAGAAAAAAGTAGTGCAGAAAATGGCTCTATGTAGCTGCATATGGATACAGACTGGGCAGAAAGCTTTGGTATGGAAGAAAAATAAAAATAACAGCCTATGCCTGTATTGACAATGCCTAAAAAAAATACAAAAAACAAGCTGTCTTTTGGAATGGAAACCCCCTCTGGCTGACGCAGAAACATAAATATCACAACAATAATAGTACTGACAGTCAACTGACAAATGGTACTTTCTAATCCGGTAAATTTGAATCCGGTAAAATCATGGGCTTTTTTGCTGCATATCATCATAAGAGCATAAAAAAGAGCAGAAAAAATGCCGCATACCAATCCCCAGGATATGCCCTCTGCAAAAATTTGGGTGCCATTTACAAATATCATGCCCAATAAAACAAATAAAAACCCTATGACTTTGGGCATAGTGATATTTTCTTTAAAAATAAAAGGAGAAAGCACCATCACAATCACTGGACCACAGTAGTAAGCCAATGTAGAAATGCTTACACCAATTTGATAATATCCTTCATACAAAAAAAGCCAGCTGCTTCCCATGGCAGCACCGGAAAGCACCAAAAACAAAAAAGAAAGCTTATTTTTAAAAAAATACATTTTGTGTTTTTGGTCAAATAAATAAAGTATTACCAAAAACAATGCTCCTATCAGTGTTCTCATGAATACAATTTCATAGCTGTTTAAAGCAATGCGGCTGGCAACAATGCCATTGGAGCCAAAAAGCAGTAAAGCAATGATATATTTCATATAGTGTTTATACACCATAATTTATCATCCTTTCCCATGTTTTTTCCATTCCATTGTATAACAGCCCCATAGCTGCTCATGAAAGGCAAACACTTCTTTTTCATAGGCTATGTCTTGAAAGCCCGCAGAGAGATAGCATTTTCTGGCAGAAAGGTTGTTTTCAAATACTTTTAATGTAATTTTTTGACATTGCAGTAATTGTGAAACATACATGATTGCGGTAGAAATCATTTCTTTTCCAATGCCTTGCTTTCTCTTTTGGGGGTCCAGCAGCACAAAGCTGAAATAGGCGCTTTTTGTATAGGCAACATCCTTGATAAGGATATGTCCCACAGGAGTGCCGGATTGGTCTACGGCAGTGATAGGAAAGCCGTTTGTAGTGGTATCATAATAATGATAATAAATATCCAGCTGCTGAGGAGTCAAAGGATATTGAAAAAGATTGCTGCACCAGTTTGAAAATGTGACTTCATCCTTTACCCATGAAATCAAATATTTTGCATCGCTTTTTTTATAAGGTCTAAAAAAAATCATAAGCTTTCTCCCTTTATAGATGAAAATTTGATAAAAAATTGGTTCTTTTTTTTATCTGTCTTTTTTGATTGTACCATATAAAAAAATATTGGTAAACCAAATCAAATCAGAAATACAAAATACTAAGATTTATTTAAATTTATGGCTTTTTATTTGACACAAACAGTATTTTCATGTACCATTAAAACAAATTCCATTTCGTAAATATGGATAGGAAAACCTATTGGTATTCCCATAAAAAAGTAATAAAAACCTATTTTTAAAAGGGATATTTTGAAATCATATTTTTTGTAAATCAAAAAGGAGAAAACAGTGGAAAAAATATACCTTCTTTTGGATACTTCTTCTTCTATGATAGGAGAGCCTATGGAAGCTGTGAAACAGTCTATGAAGGTGATGATAGCAGAATGGCAGGAAATGCACATACAGGCAGAGCTTTCTATGATTGTTTATGCAGATGTGGCAAGAAAATGTCTGGATTCTGTGCCTTTGGAGCAATTTTCACTGCCCCGGCTTTTATTGGGGGGACTGTCTTTTTTTGAAGAGGCTTGTCAGCTTTTGGCACAATGCTTAAAAGCAGAAAAACAAACAGAGCATATTGTTGTATTTTTATTTACAGACGGAAACATCACAGAAAATGATATATCGTTTTTTGAAAAATATACTGTTTTTAAAAATGTGAAATGGGTTGTTTGCGGTGCAGGGGCAGAAGCAGATGTTTGTATATTTGAAAAAATCACAAAGTATATTTTGATATTAAACACATTAACCTATGGAGAATTTCAAAGGGCTTTGCAATGAGCATAAAAGGGGCAGAAAAATGGAAGAAATCAAATCTGTTATGACAAAAAGCGGCAAAAAAATTTCATTTCTTTACCGTGCTGACCCGCCCAGAGGGGCTATGAAGCATACCTATTTTACGCCGGAGAGGGATTATGTGGTGCAGTTTTTTCACCATAGTGCAATGGAGCAAAATGCTTTTCTACTCCAAAGACTGGAGGCGATATTGGGAAAATATAACCCCACATTGTCACAAGAGCAGGGCGGTGCAAAGGGAAATGAAGAAAAATGGGCAAAATATTTTCAAAAAAGATTTTGCTGGCCTGTGGATATTGTTATGGAGCCTGAGCTGGGCATTGTTTGTCCTGCCTATCCCAAAAATTTCTTTTTTGATAAAAGTGCTTCTGATTTATTGAATTTAAATGGAAAGGATAAAAAAAGCACATGGTACACCCAAAAGCACAGAAGCTATTTGAATGAATCGGAGCTGGGAGATTTGAAAGGGCTTTTGGAGGTGTCACTGATGCTGGCACAGTCTGTCAGAAGAATGCATCAGGCAGGGCTGGCACATTCTGATTTGTCCTGCAACAATGTGTTGATAGACCCAAAAAGCGGAAGCTGTATCATTATAGATATAGATTCCTTGGTGGTGCCGGGTATTTTCCCTCCAGAGGTCATTGGCACAAGGGGCTACATTGCTCCGGAGGTGCTAAAAAGCCTTTCCCTTGAAAGAAGAAAAAGAGTGGGGCCCAGTGTATACACAGATTTGCACGCTTTGCCGGTGTTGATTTATGAATATCTTTTTTGCCGTCATCCTTTGGAGGGAAAAAAAGTATATGACCAGCAGTCTCAAAGCAGAAATGCATTTTTAAAAATGGGAAAAGAAGCGTTGTTTGCAGAGCATCCTTTGGACGCTTCCAACAGGCCCTTAGAGATGCCCTTTACCATAAAGGATATGGGAGAGCATTTGGAGAGGCTGTTTTTAAAGGCATTTGCAGAGGGGCTTCACGCTCCCGAAAAACGGCCTGCTGCCATGGAATGGGAAAGAGGTCTTTTTTTGACATTGGATTTGCTTTTGATGTGTCCCAATACAAAATGCAAACAAAAATGGTTTGTGTCAAAAAGAGGACAGTCTCGTTGTCCCTTTTGCGGCGCAGAGATAGAAAAAACCCCTTATTTTAAAGCATACCGCAGTGTGGCAAAAAAACAGGGACAATGGACATTTTTGAGAGAGATTCATATTTTTTCGGGAAAAATATTGTATGACTGGCATTTTTATGACAATGTTTCCCGCAATGAAAAGGCAGAGGCCATTGAGCTGGCAATCATTGTCAGAAGAAATGGAAAATGGTTTTTGCAAAATAAGGGCATACAGGGTTTATATGACGGAGCAGGAAATTTTGTGCCGCAGCAGGGCTTTTTGGAAATCAAATACAATACATTTTTCAAGGCCCGCAGTCAAGAGCATGACCTGCTGTTTTATGTTGCAGTATAGGAGGGCAGAAATATATGAAGGATATACAGGCTTTGCTGGATGAAAATACAGGACCCTTTGTAGAACTGCCTCCGGGAGAATACCAAGGGAATTTTGTCATACGCCGTCCCTGTACTGTAATGGGAAATCACACACTGCTGTGGGCAGAAAATGGCACTGTGCTGACTGTTGCCTCCCATATTGTGACCATAGAGCATTTAACCATAGAAGCATTGGGAGAAAACACAGTTGCCCTGTCCTCTGACTATGAAGATACAAAATTTCAAAATGTGGAGGTTTCCGGAAGTGTAAAAGGGGTTTTGTCTCAAGAGGGACAATGGAGGCTGCCTAAAATGGTGGAATTGAAGGATTTGCCCAGCCAAAGTGAATGCAAATTTTATTGTCAGATACAGGTGCCTGTAAAATGCAGTGTGGTTTCTTTGTTAAATGGCATTCATGTTACACCAAAGCTGCTTTCGGCAGGGGAGCATACGCTGACACTGGATATTGAAAAATTAAATGCAAATACTTGTATTTATGGAGATATCCTTTTTGTAACAGATTTGATAAGACGCTGCTATGTGACAGGAATGGTTTGTGAAAATGAAGCGGCTGTGCCTGAAATCAACACACTTTTATATGAACAAAAAATACAGACACAGCCTCAAAGCAATACAAAATATGTTACACTGCCAAAAATAACATGGCAGGATGATGCGCTGGTACTGAAAAAGGGACAGCGTATAGGAGCAGAAGCATTGGAAGGGGAGGAAATAGAGATTGTCATTGAAATGGAGGGCCATTATGACACAATGGAAATAGACCCCTATGTTTTTTTGCTTCATGAAGGCGGCAAAACAAAAAGAGAAGAGGATTTGATATTTTTTTCCAATCAGGTGTCTCAGGACGGTGCTGTTTCTGTCCGGGAAAAAACAGTTACATTACAGCTGCAAAGGGTTTGTGATGATATTGAAAGAATTTCTGTGGCATATGGCATTTATGAGGAGGCGTTTTGTTTTGCTGATGTGAAAAATCCTGTTGTCAAGCTGAAAAAAAATAAAAAAGATATTATGGTTTTTTCCATAGAGGATTTGAATGAGGAAACCACCATAACAGCAGTGGATTTTTATCGCTATAAAGGAAAATGGAAAGTCAGCGCCATAGGAGCAGGCTATAAAAAAGGATTGAAGGTACTGTGTGAAAGCTATGGCTTGGAGGTAGAATCCTAAAGAAAGGGGTTTATTATGTACCAAAAATTAAAATTGAACCAAAAAGATGCATATTGGACGCCCCTTTCTCAACGGGAAAAAACAGGAATGTATTTTTGCCGTTTCATTGGCTTTGATGAAGAGCTTTTGATATGGGAAAGAAAAATGCAAATTGCCTGCCAAAAAAATGGAAAATATATTTCAAAAAGGCTGCTTCAGCCCAGTGAGGCTGCTGTTTCTGCTTTTTTTGAAAAAACCGGACTGACTGTTTTTTCCATGGAAAAAAAGCTTTTGTCAGAAATCATTTCAATCTGGCTGGATTTTGTGCCTCAAAGGGTGCAAAAAAATATATGTGACGGCGTGTTTCATGTATTGGCAGAGCTTTCAGCGCAAAGCAATAATTTGAATATACTAAAAAATGCTTTTATAAAATTTATGTGCTGGCTCAAACAGGAATTTGCCCCCATGCTTGTCCATTTAGGAGAGGAAACAGTGCCTAAAATTTTATATGAAGGGGATATTTCTAAATATGAGCTGTATCTTTTGAGAATACTTTGTTTAAGCGGCTGTGACATAGCGTACGTTCATTTTTTTGAGGAAACAGCTTATTTTAAAATAGACAGTGCGGGCATTTGGTCAGATGTGGTATATGGAAAAAAAAGAGGAAAGCCTCCAAAGCATTTTTCTCAAATTGATTTGAATGCACTGCAAAAACAGCAAAATTTACAAAAAAAGGCCCAGGCTCTCTGCCATGCTGTGCAAACAAATACATGGCTCAAAGAGGATATTTTTAATGCAGTGTTCCAAAAAAATACCCAAAGGGCAGCGGCAGAGAAGGACTGCTTTTATAATTTTTTTGTAAGATATATTGGGGTAGACCAGCTAGAAAGCTATCAAAACAGATTATACAGCCTGGAAATGGCATTAAAGGAACAAAAAAAGCCCTTTTTGATATTGGAGGAGATTGAAAATCCCTCTCCCCAAGAGGTCAATGCATTGCAAGTGCAAAAATATGAAACAAAAAAAGATATCATACAAAATTTATCAGAAAAATTATACCCTCTATCTCAAGCAGTATGGACAGATTTGATGCAAAGAGCATTTTTTGTTGCCATGGAAAAATATCAGCAAAATGGGATTTCAAAGGTGTATAACATGGCATTGAAGCTGGTATGCTGGCTCAATCGTTACAGTCATATATTGTGGAAGGATTTTGATGGGGATACCCTTCCTTTGCTGATTTATTACGGCAAAGCAAGTGAAAGCGAAGCATTGTTTTTGGAAATGGTTTCTTATCTGCCCATAGATGTTTTGTATATTTCTTCTGAAAAAGAAAACGACGCTGTGTTTGAGGCAATACAAAGCAGTGCCATAAAAATAGAATTGGAGCAAAGCCACAAGCTGTTTCCTTTTCCCAAAAAGGCTGTGAAGGTGAAGCTGGCCACCACAGCATATGAGGCGGAAAGAGAGCTGGATACACTGCTTTATACAGATACAGGGCTGTTTCGGCAAAGACAGTTTACACGCTCTCATGCAGTGACATTAAAAACCGTTTATGAAGAAATTGCACTGCTTTGGAAGGAGGAAGCAAAATATCGCCCGGGCTTTGAAATAAAAAATGGCAGCGTCATGGTTCCCAATATTTTTGCAAAAATAAACGGTGTGAAGCAAAAGGATGAAAAGGCCTACATGAAAGCCATAGCCTCCCTTTTGACAGAAAATACAATATGGATTGAAAATTTTCCCTACATTACAAAAAAGGGGCAGAATGCTCCTTTTGCGGCACAGTTTTGCAGACAAGGACGGATTTTGGCTGATGTAATAAAAAACCATCCTCAGTATCCCTATGATTTTTTGAATTTGGATACACAGGATTATATATTGGAAAAAATACAGGAAATGATAGATTTAAACTGGATTGTGGAAAAAAAAGAGGCGGTGGAAAAAGCCATACTTTCTGTAGGGCTGCATTTGGATAAACAAACGGTGCAGCTGATACAGCAGTTTGATTTTACAAAGGAAGTACCTAAGGTGATTGTGCTGGCTGTCAATGAAGGCATGGCAACACTGGAGGATAGTGTATATTTGCTGTTTTTAAATTTGATTGGATTTGACATTGCCATATTTACCCCCACAGGTTACAGAAATATTGAAAAATATATCAGCAAAAAGGCTTTTGAAACATATGAAATTGGGGAATATTTATTTGATATAAAAATTCCTCAAAAACAAAGACTGAAAAATATGTCAAAAAATTTGTATGAAGAAAATGGATTGTTGGCACGTTTATTAAAAAGGAGGAAGGAATAATGGCATTGCAGTTTCAACCAAAACAAGCCTCCCAAAAAGCCCCAGGGGAAGAGGAGATAAAAGAATATAACATTGTGGAGCAAAGGCAGCTGATGACACAAAGGCTTGAAAATTCCAAAGAAATTGATGATATTGTCAGCACCATCAATGTCTATGCGCCTCAGGAGCTAGTGGTATTTGGTGCAGATGCGGCAGAGGGAATTTCAAAATGCTCCGACCAAATTTTAAACAGTGTGGATATGGCCAAAATCAACGATTCGGGAGAACTGCTCAAAACATTGGGCAAAATTATGGATAAATTTGATTTGCAGGAAATTTCTGCCAATGAAAAAAAGGGGATTTTTGGAAAGCTTTTTGGCGGTGTACAAAAGCAGCTGGAGCAGATATTGGCAAAATATCACACCATGGGAGAGGAGGTAGATAAAATTTATGTCAAATTAAAGGAATATGAAGTAGAAATCAAACAGTCCAATGAAAAGCTGGAGCAAATGTTTGAAACAAATGTGGCATATTATCAAAGCCTTGTAAAATATATACTGGCAGGAGAACAGGGGTTAAAGGAAATTGACCAGTATTTGGAGCAAATGCGGCAGGATTATGCCAAAAATCAAGATGGTATGCTGCAAATGGATATTACAGGCTTGGAGCAGGCCCGTTCCATATTAGACCAAAGGGTAATGGATTTGCGCATTGCAGAAAATGTTGCAATGCAGTCTGTACCTATGATTAAAACAATGCAGTTTAGCAATCTGAATTTGATTCGAAAAATCAATTCTGCTTTTATTATTACACTGCCTGTGTTTAAACAGGCACTGACGCAGGCAATCCTTTTAAAAAGACAAAAAATACAGGCGGATGCCATGGCGGCCCTGGATGAAAGAACAAATGAAATGCTTTTAAAAAATGCCCAAAACACAGTCAATCAGTCTAAGCTGACAACACAGCTGGCCACAGGCAGCTCTGTTAAAATAGAAACACTGGAAAAAACATGGCAGACCATTGTTCAGGGCATTGAAGAAACAAAGCAGATACAGCAGCAGGCACAGCAAAAAAGACAGCAGGATACACAGCGCCTGAACCAGCTGAAAGCAGAATTTCAAAATA
Organism: uncultured Clostridia bacterium; assembly: GCA_944384265.1. Lineage (GTDB taxonomy): Bacteria > Bacillota > Clostridia > Lachnospirales > Anaerotignaceae > Coprocola. Next base: position 23,993 of record CALWSR010000013.1, on the reverse strand, counting down.
AAATGAATCAAAATGGGTAGTGATTTGATATGACTGCCAATGAAAATGGGTGTAGTGTGTGTGGAGCATAAGTATTTTCGATAGCCATAAAATCATCATATTGTTATGAGGTAAGGAGGATACAAATGAACAAATTAGGACTGACAGAGGAAGAGGCCCTAAAAAGCAGACAGGAGCATGGCGACAACCGCCTAAGTGAAATCAAATCAGAAAGCTTTTGGCAAAAGCTGAGAGGAAATTTTGGCGACCCCATGATTAAAATACTTTGTGTGGCACTGATTATCAATGTAATATTTGCTTTTTTGGGGCAGACAGAATGGTATGAATCTGTGGGAATTGCCCTTGCTGTTATATTGGCAACATTTGTTTCCACATTTTCAGAATACCGCAATGAAAATGCTTTTCAAAAACTGCAGGATGAAGCGTCTAAAATCCGCTGCAAGGTGTATCGAAATGGAGAGGTAAAAGAAATTTCCATAGATGATGTGGTGGTGGGAGATTGCATCATACTGCAATCGGGAGATAAAATTCCCGCAGACGGCAATTTGATTGATGGAAACATCAATGTGGACCAATCTGTATTAAATGGAGAAAGCAAAGAGGCCAAAAAAAGAACCATCCCTCAAGATTATAAAGAGGAAGAAGAAAAGGCCATGGACTTTTTAAATCCCTATAAGGTGTTTAGAGGAACCATTGTTTGCTCCGGAAACGGCATTATGGAGGTTACAACCGTGGGAGACAGCTCTGTTTATGGAAAGATTGCAAGCGAGCTGCAAATTGATGATGACAGAGAATCTCCTTTGAAGGTAAAGCTTTCCAATTTGGCAGACAGCATAAGCAAATTTGGCTATATTGGAGGCATTGCCATTGCAGTGGCACTGCTTTTTCAAAGAGTTGTGGTACACAACGGCTTTGATATGGCGCAAATTGCAGCATACTGCTCTGACTGGATGGTGCTTGTCAATGACATTGTGGAAGCGGTGATGCTGGCAGTCATCATCATTGTCATGGCGGTGCCTGAGGGACTGCCTCTTATGATTGCCATTGTGTCTGCCCAGAACATGGGAAAAATGCTCAAGGACAATGTATTGGTTAGAAAAATTACAGGAATTGAAACAGCAGGCAGCCTAAACATATTGTTCAGCGACAAAACAGGTACCATTACAAAGGGTATTTTGGAAGTGGTTACGTTTGTAAATGGAAAAGGCACCCAATGGAGCAGTGTGGAGCAGGTACCCCAAAAATTGCAGGACATTCTTTGTGTCAGCATATTGGAAAATACCACAGCAGTGATAACACAGGAAGAGGGAAAAAGAAAAATCATAGGCGGCAATGGCACAGACAGAGCTGTACTTGGATTTCTGCCGGAAAAAATACCTGCATTTGCAGTGGAAAATGTGGCTTCTATCCCTTTTAACAGCGACAATAAATATTCTGCCACACAAATCAAAGGAGATTTTGAATACACCCTTTTAAAAGGCGCACCGGAAAAAATCATTGAAAAATGCAGCTGGTATTTTGATGAAAACGGTGAAAAACAGCCCTTTGACCCGGAAATCATAAACAATGAAATCAATCAGCTGGCATCTCGTGCCATTCGTGTGCTGGGGCTGGCTGTCAGTGAAAAATCCATTGAGGAGGATGTACTGCCCCAAGGAGATTATACATTGGTGGGCATTGTGGGCATTCGTGATGATGTGCGTCCGGAATCCATTGATGCCATAAAAGAGGTACACAATGCAGGCGTACAGGTGGTTATGATTACAGGCGACAGAAAGGACACTGCCGTGGCCATTGCAAAGGAAGCGGGGCTTTTGGATTCTCAAAGGGATGTTGTGTGGACAAGCGATGAGCTTTTTGCCCTTTCTGATGAGGATGTGAAAAAGCAGTTAAAAGAGCTGAAGGTGGTGGCAAGGGCGCTGCCAAGTGATAAAAGCCGCTTGGTACGTCTGGCACAGGAGTTAAATCTGGTTGTGGGCATGACAGGAGATGGTGTAAACGACTCTCCTGCACTGAAAAAAGCCGATGTGGGCTTTGCCATGGGCGGAGGAACAGAGGTTGCAAAGGAAGCCAGCGATATTGTCATATTGGATGATAATTTTACATCCATTGACAAAGCCATATTATATGGCAGAACCATATTTAACAGCATCAGAAAATTTATCATATTCCAGCTTACCATCAACGTGGCGGCGGTGCTGGTATCCTTTATGGCACCTCTTTTGGGCATGGAAAATCCCCTTTCCATTACACAAATATTGTGGATTAATTTGATTATGGATACATTGGCTGCCTTGGCATTTGGCGGAGAGCCTGCATTGAAGCGTTATATGCAGGAAGCGCCTAAAAGAAGAGATGAAAACATTGTCAGCAAATATATGTGGTCTGAAATATTGACAGGCAGTATATGGGTGTTTTTGCTGAGCATGGGTATGCTTGTGCTGCATGAAGCCGATGGCTTTTTCAGAGAAGACCCTGCTGATAAATATATGCTGACAGGCTATTTTGCATTTTTTGTATTTTCGGCAGTGTTTAATGCCTTTAATGCCAGAACAGAAAAAATAAATCTCTTTGACAATATCAACGGAAACAGTGGATTTTTGAAAATATTGCTTTTGATTGTCATTGTACAAATCAGCATGATTTATTTTGGAGGAGATATTCTCCGCTGCTATGGCCTGACAGGTGGAGAATGGATTTTTGTGATTATATTAGCTTTTACTATCATACCAGTGGATTTGATAAGAAAGCTTTTATATAAAAATAAATAAAAGTCATAGAAAAGGCAATTTTTGATATATGACTTTTTAAAAAAAGTGATGTGTTGTTTTTTGGCTGAAAACAATAAAAAAGGAGAGATGACATATGCCAATTAGTTTGCAAAAGGGACAAAAAGTAGATTTGACAAAAACAAATCCGGGTTTGACAAAAATTTGTATTGGTTTAGGCTGGGATGTGAACCAATATGACGGCGGCCATGCCTTTGACTTGGACACAGCGGCATTTTTGCTGGGAGAAAACGGAAAAGTAAGAGAGCAGGGAGATTTTGTGTTCTATGGCAATCTCAATCATTCCAGCGGTGCTGTGTCACATCAGGGAGATAACCTGACAGGAGAAGGCGACGGAGATGATGAACAAATCATTGTGGACCTTTCCAAAGTGCCGGCAGATGTGCAAAGAATTGCTTTTACAGCAACTATATATGACCCGGAGGTAAGAAAACAAAATTTTGGACAGGTTTCCAATGCCTACATCAGAGTGGTGGATTCTGCAAGCAATGCAGAGCTGATTCGTTATGATTTGGGAGAGGACTTTTCCATTGAAACGGCCGTTGTAGTAGGAGAATTGTATCGAAACGGCTCAGAATGGAAGTTTAATGCCATTGGAAGCGGTTTTCAGGGAGGCCTGGCGGCCCTTTGCGGAAATTATGGCATTGATGTGGCATAACCCGAGAAAGGGGAAGTGTTTTTATGAAATATGAGATTTTACACCAAGAAGCTTTTCCTATGGTACGTTATCACTTGGAAAAGGGAGAGCGTATCAAAGCCGAATCAGATGCCATGATTGCCATGTCTGCCACCATTGATGTAACAGGAGGCGTGGAAGGAGGCATTATGAAGGGGCTGACCCGTATGCTTTCCGGAGAAAAATTTTTCTTTCAGTATTTGACAGCACAAAGAGGGCCAGGGGAGGTGTTTTTTGGCCATGCTGTGCCGGGAGGCATCATAGATGTGGAGCTGGACGGCACATATGGCATGGTGATACAAAAAAACGGTTTTTTGGCCTCCACAGAGGGTGTTGAAATTGATACAAAGGTGCAGAATTTGATGCAGGGTATTTTTTCAAAGGAAGGCTTTTTTGTATTAAAAGCCAGAGGCAAGGGCATCCTTTTTCTCAGCAGCTATGGGGCCATTCATCCCATTACATTGGAACAAGGGGAAGAAATCATCATTGACAATGGACATTTGGTGGCTTGGACAGAGGATATGGACTATCATATTGAAAAAGCCTCCAATGGCTGGGCAAACAGCATTATGTCCGGAGAATGCCTGGTATGTCGTTTTAAAGGCCCTGGCACCATATTGATACAAACCAGAAATCCGGGAAGCTTTTCCAGCTGGATTGGTTCTTTGGGAACTGCTAAATAACAGTATGAGTGCTTTGTAAAATCAAATTTGCATCAATGCAAATGAAATGCGGCAAAGAAAATAAATACAAAAATAAAAAAACACGAAAGAAAAAGGCAGAGAGAGCAGCAAAAAAAACAAAGCTTTATCCGCCTTCCGTGTTTTGCAGTTTCCTAACAAAAAAGTATGAAAGGAGATGTTTTTGTGTCTGTAAATTTACAAAAAGGACAAAAGGTGGATTTAACAAAAGGAAATGCCGGCTTAAAAAGATTGGTTGTAGGACTGGGCTGGGATGCGGCAGAGCAAAAAAAAGGCCTTTTTGGCATGAAAAAGGGTGTGCAAATTGACTGCGATGCATCTGCACTGGTATGCGGTGCAGGAGGCAAGCTGTTAGACAAAAGCGATATCGTATATTTTGGAAATTTAAGACATAAAACAGGTGCTATTACCCATTTGGGAGATAATTTGACAGGAGAAGGCGATGGAGATGACGAACAGCTCATTGTGGAATTAAATCAAATACCGGCAAATTATGAAAAAATTATATTTGTGGTCAATATCTATCAGGCCTATGAAAGAAATCAGCACTTTGGCATGATTAAAAATGCTTTTATACGCATTGTGGATGCAGATACCAAAAAAGAGCTTTGCAAATACAATCTTTCCGAAAGCTATGAAAATATGACAGCAATGATATTTGGAGAGGTGTATCGTTATAACGGAGAATGGAAGTTTAATGCCATTGGCCAGCCTACACAGGACAAAGGCTTGGGAGAATTGGCAGCACGTTTTGTTTAATATGTAATCAAACAGTACAGGAGGGAAGCGTATGGGTGTAAATCTTTCAAAAGGACAAAGAGTCAGCCTGGAAAAATCCATGACACTGGCATTGGTTGGTCTTGGCTGGGATACAAATCAGTATGACGGCGGCTATGATTTTGACTTGGACGCAGCGGCATTTTTGCTGGGAGAAAACGGAAAGGTGCTTAGAGATGAGGATTTTATATTCTACAACAATTTAGATGGCAGAAACGGCGCTGTGGTACATACAGGAGATAATTTGACAGGAGAAGGCGACGGCGACGATGAGGTGATACTCATTGATTTTACAAAAATACCCAATGAAATCAAAAAAATTGCCATTACTGTTACAATACACCAGGCTGTGGAAAGAGGACAAAATTTTGGACAGGTTTCCAATGCTTATGTTCGTGTGGCAAAGCGTGCCAGCGAAAGTGACATGGTGGGCATAGAAGAGCTGAAATATGACTTAATGGAAGAGTTTTCTGTTGAAACGGCCATTGTAGTTTGTGAAATTTACAGACATGGAAGCGACTGGAAGTTTAATGCAGTGGGCAGTGGATACAAAGGCGGATTGGAAGCACTTTGCAAAAGCTTTGGTGTGAATGTATAAAAAAATGAGGCAATATGTGGCTGTTCTCCTTTTTAGGAGGGCAGCCATTGATATAATGTGAGTGTGTGCAAAAGAAGAGGGGTTTTGCTGAAGGGAAGGCGATAAATTGAATCGGACGATGAAAATATGTCTGGAATATCAGACATGGAACAGAACAGCACCAAAGCTTTTGTTACAATATGCAGTGGGCGCATTGCTGTATTGCCCGGCAGACCATGGAGGAATCATAGAGCATATTTGCAATGGCACATTGCCGGAATTAAAAAGCGTTGCATTTTGTTTGGAGGATACCATACAGGACAGTTATCTGCCTGAGGCTGAAAAAAAGCTGGTAAATCATATGAAGCTGCTTTATGATGCAGTGAAGGAAGGAAGGGTGCATCAAAAAAAATTGCCTCTTCTTTTTGTCAGAATCCGTACACCGGAGCATATGAGGGATATATTCCAACAGCTGGGAAAATATCAGAGGATTTTAACAGGCTTTATACTGCCCAAGTTTAGCAGCAAAAATCAAGAAGAATATAAAAAAGCAACATTTGAAATCAATCAAAAGGCACAAGCCATCAAATATGTCATGCCCACATTGGAAAGCCCTGATATACTGCTGAAAAAACAAACAAGACAGCAGGAGCTGCTGGATATTAAAAAAACACTGGACAGTATGAAAAAATATGTTTTGAATGTGCGTGTGGGAGGAAATGACCTTTGCAATGTATATGGCTTAAGAAGAAGAGAAACCCAAAGCATATACGACATTTTGGTAATGCAGGATGTGCTGTCGGATATTTCTTCCGTTTTTTTGGGAGAATATGTCATATCCGGCGTTGTATGGGAATATTTTGAAGGAGAGGCAGACAAGGAGGATAAATGGAAAATTGGACTGCAAAGAGAGCTGCAAAGAGATAAATTAAATGGTTTTGTGGGAAAAACAGCCATCCACCCTTCTCAAATTTCTGTGATACAAAAGGCTTATGCAGTGGAATTGGGAGATTATGAGGATGCAAAGGCCATATTAAACTGGCAGCAAAGTACAAGAGCAGTGGCAAAAAGTGTAAAATATGCCCGTATGAATGAAAGCAAGGTGCATCAAAAATGGGCAGAAAAAATAATGGCATTGGCACATATTTACGGTATAAAGGAAGAAAGTCATGAAGGATTTTAAAAAAGAAGAAATGATTTCTATTGCACAAAGAGAAAACAATGAAAAAAGAGCATATCTTTTTGTCAACGCTTTTCAGGCAAAGCATATCCCTGTCAGCCCTTTGCAGGCCTTGTCACTTTTTGAGGCATTGGCAAAAAAGGTATACAGCCAAAATCAAAGCCAAAAAATGACAATCATTGGCTTTGCAGAAACGGCAACTGCCATAGGAAGCGGTGTGGCAGGCCATTGCCCCCGGGATGCTTATTATATTCATACCTCCAGAGAAAATATGCCTAAAAAGGATATTGTGGTGGAGTTTCAAGAGGAGCATAGCCATGCCACAGAGCAAATATTATTTTGTGAGCAAAAAGAAAAAATGCTTTTTCAATCTAAAAAAATATTGTTTGTGGAAGATGAAATCACAACAGGCAAAACCATATTAAATTTTGTACAGGCATTAAAACAAAAGGGCATACAGTCAGAATTTGCGGCCTGCTCCATTGTAAACAGCATGACACAGGCCCATAGAGAGGTTTTTTTGAAAAACAATATACAGCTTTATCAGCTTTTTACAATGGAACAAATGGATGGTCAAAAGGAATTTTCACAAAAAAGCATTGTTTTGGAAAAGAGGGCAGAGCATTTGCCAAGCTGGATAGAATATCAAACGGTTTTTGGCAAAATAGACCCACGTTTAGGCACAGATGCCAAACAGTATCAAATGGCCTGTGAGGCATTGGCAAATAAAATTTATGATATGTTTGAAAAAAAGACAGGCAAAAATATTTTGGTTTTGGGAACAGAGGAATGTATGTATCCTGCCATTGTAACAGGAGCTTATTTTGAAAAAAGAGGAAAAAATGTAAAAACCCATTCTACCACAAGAAGCCCCATTGTTGCCCGAGAAGAAGAAAATTATCCCATATTTAACAAAAGCAGCTTTGAGAGCGTCTATGAAAAGGGAAGAAAAACATATCTTTACAATTTGACAAATTATGACACAGTTATTATGATAACAGACGCCCACAGCTTCAATAAAATGGGCGTGAAAGCCTTGTTAAAGGCATTGAAAAATTATGGAAACGACAATATTATAATCATAAGGTGGAAAGAGCATGAAAACGTCTTATAATCCGGAGGATGTGACAGTACTTTTAAAGGATATCACAGGCAGGATAAAGCCTTTGTCTACACAAGAAAGAGAAAAAAAAATACAGCAGGGGGTGCATTATAGCGAAATGCTTCCTTTGGAGTACCGCCCCAGTGAGCAATATATGAAGCTGTACAGAGAGGCCCTGGCTTTGCACAGCAAAAAAACAGCAGAGGCAGTGCAGGTGCTGGGAGAAAAAATTCTCTCACAAAAGGGCAAGGAGGCAGTACTGGTTTCATTGGCAAGGGCAGGTACGCCCATTGGCATATTACTGAAACGATATTTTCAAAAAATGTATGGTATGGATGTGCCTCATTACACCATATCCATTATACGAGGAAAGGGCATTGATAAAAATGCCATGGATTACATATTAAAAAGGCATACTGCTGAAAAAATACAATTTGTAGATGGCTGGATTGGAAAAGGAGCCATCATCAAACAATTACAAAAAGCAACAGAATATGATAAAAGATTAAGCTCGGAGCTGGCTGTGCTGGCAGACCCTGCCGGTATGACAAGGCTGTGCGGCACCACAGAGGATTTTTTGATTCCAAGTGCCTGCTTAAATGCAGTGGTTTCCGGTTTGTTTAGCAGAACAGTGTGCAGCAATGATATCATAACAGAACAGGATTTTCATGGAGCCGTCTATTATAAAGAGTTGGAATCAGAGGACCTTTCCTATGATTTTATTGAAAATATTCAAAAGCATTTTCATAAAAATGCTGTTTTGGATTTTTCTAAAAAAGTGCAGCAAAAAACAGGCTGGCAGGAAGCAGAGGAAATTGCAGCAAAATTTCATATAAAAGATATTAATTTTGTAAAGCCGGGCATTGGAGAAACCACAAGAGTGCTTTTGAGAAGAATGCCTTGGAAAATACTGGTGAGAGATAAAAAAGAAACACAATATATTGGGCATATTTTAAAGCTGGCAGAGGAAAAGTCTGTGGCGGTGGAGGAATATCCCCTTCAGGCATACAGAGCCTGCGGATTGATTCGTGATTTGAATGCGGATGTATAAAGGAGAAAAGAAATATGATTGTATTTGCTTCAGACTTAGATAATACATTGATTTTTTCTTATAAAAAAAGACAGCAGTGTCAAAAGCCCGCCATTTGTGTGGAAACAAAGGAAGGAAAAGAGCTTTCTTATATGACAAAAAAGGCCTATGACACATTGCAGAGGGTGGCAGAGGCCATCACATTTGTGCCGATTACCACCCGTTCTGTAGAGCAGTATCAAAGAATTGCCTTTTTTGGAAAAAAATATCCTCAGTATGCTTTGACAACAAATGGAGGCATATTACTTTACGAAAATAAAATAGAAAAAAATTGGTTTTTTCAAACCAAACAAATGATAAAATTTTCTGAAGGGGAGTTGGAAAAAGCCAAAGAGATATTAAAAAAAGATAGTGCTGTTTGCTTTGAAATCAGAAAGGTAGATGACATATTTGTATACACAAAGTCAACAGACCCTCAGAAAACTGCCAAAAGGCTTTCCGGTCAGCTGAATTTGGAAAGGGTGTTTGTAGATACCAATGGAGAAAAAATATATGTTTTTCCAAAAATATTGCATAAAGGATTGGCTATCAAAAGATTGAAGCATTTTTTGCAGTGTGGTGTGGTTTTTTCCGCAGGGGACAGCGGCTTTGACATTCCCATGCTGGAGGAGGCAGATATATCCTATTGGTCCGGGAAACAAAAATTGAATATGAAAAAAGGAATTTGTCATGTATATCAAAAAGATGTGACAAATTTTGGAGAATATGTTTTAACAGAAATAGAAAAACAGGTCATAAAGGTGTGACCTGTTTTGATTGCATAGCCAATTTTAGGGGAATCAATTGGCTTTAGAAAAAATCTCTTGTAAAAACATAAAAAACCATAGAAAAGCATTCAACCAACCCTTGCAGGGCCTGCTCCAGCGGCAGTGTGAAAATGAGAAACAAAGGAAATCATTTCATGAAAATGGATGGTTTCATCAAGTATGGAAAGGAACTTACATTTATCATTATAAAATTTATTTTGGCAATGGGTAAAAATATCTGCCAAAGAAAGCTGTTTGTATGTTAACAGCTTCTTTTGGAATGGATATGGTTCATTGTTACTGGATATCCCAATTTTACCATAAATCAGTGAGAAGTTATTTTATAATAAAAAGAATACTGTATTTATGGGGTTTCTGGCGTTTTGCAAACGCCTAAAGGCATTAAAAAACAAGGGCTGTTTTTCGTTGAAGTGGTGAGGAATATGGCCGGCTTGGGATATGCTTAAGGAGAAAATAGCATTGTGCAAAAAAGTTGTCTGTTTTTAGTATAGCAGCTTTTGAAAAAGCACACAATCAATAAAAATGCAGAAGAAAGAAACAAGCTTTGCATTTCAACAATGATATGATGATAAAAGCCCGCCAATATATAAAAAATTGTCATTTTATATCAATGGGTTAGAAATAGCTTGGGGATAGAAATATGCTATGTAAAAGGCCTGAAAACAATTATTTTTGTTTGTCAAGTCTTTTTTTATGTCTTCCCATCCATTTTTAATGCTTCAGCAGGTCTCTGTTATCCTTTGTCCGTATATTTGTTGCAGTGTAATATGACTTTTAATAGATATGTTGTTTTTTATAGGACAATAAATGATATGAAATATTGTTTGTCATATATCAAAGGTGCTGGAAATGACTTGAAAAACCCTCTATTGCTGTACTGCTAAAATTGTGGTAGAATGAAAAGTGACTATATAAAACGTCAGGATAGCAGGGGGATACAAAAGTATTTTTTGCTTTGTATCATGGAAAAAATGGAGCAAAAGGGGGATGAAGAGACCAAAAGCAGTATATTACTTCCATAGGAAGCACCAATTAAAAAATGGTATGGTGCAGCGTTAGCAATCATAAATAGGGTCTTTATAAAAAATTTGCACAACAGTTACCAAAAAAGGGAAAAACAATATCAATACATAAGAAAATGAAAAAATGTGATATGAGGGCATAGCTAGACCACATTGCCTTTTTCAGCTTGCTTTAGACAATGACAAAAAACAAGTATATTGTCATTATGTATTGATGAAGGAGAAGAGGCTTTGGGAACTGTTCAAAACAAAAAAATCATACAAGCATTGTGAATTTGAGCATGGATAGGAATGGTTTATGCAAAAGCAAATGAATAGGGCCGGCTGCATACCCAAATTGGAAACAGCATTAAAATTTATGTAAATAATATGGCAGAAAAATAAATGCAGTCCTCAAATACCAGTGTATTATGAAACAGTACAGCTTCTGAACAGGGGGTAATGATAGCATATTGCTGCTATGAATACAGGAAATTACTTTTGGCCTGCGGTTTTTACACGAATACAAAAAAAGGATTGAAACCACAAGAAGTCGGATTTGCTGAAAAATCCAAAATCACAGCCAAAGTAAAAAATGAGAAATATATTTTGGGAGGAATGTATAATGAATTTTTTCAACAAAGACACAAAACAAAATAATAATCAAGAAATTTGGATAGAACAGCTTTCTATTGACACAAGCGATTGGTTTGAGGTTTTTTCAGCTTGTTTAGGCAAAATGATAGCAATACAGACTGCTTGCAGCCAACAGGTGGTAAAGGGGCAAGACTGGGATATTGATTTTTCGGAGGGAGAAATATTTTTTGGAGAAGAAGGATATCCTCTTCAATTTATTGGAAGTGAGTCGGCGTCCAGTGACACATGGCTGTGGGGATGGGAAAATATCAATGGCTTTCCTGAAAGCATCATTGAAGCAGCTACATATATCAATGAGATTGGAGAACGCTGGGATTTAGAGCCTCTGACAACAGCAAATTTTGAATTGGACGATACATTTAATGGACATAATCTGTCTATTGTTATGTGTGGTTTGATGGATGGATATTGTTATTACAGAGGACCCCATGCCGGCGGAGCAATTTTTGTTGCATTTTCCCATGTTCCTGATAGTGTGTTTGCTCCTGTGGATATTCATAAATTTATATCCATAACCAAACAATGTATGGAACAATTCTACATTGACCACAAAATTTTTGTAGAGGGATTTCTTTTATGGAACCATACAGAATATGAATGGAATCATCAAACACTCATTGCCCATTTTGAGCAGGATTTAAAAATTGAGTTTGAGCAGGCAGATGACTTTTTGCGCATTCGTTCTATGAATGTTGTTTTGTAAATACCCATAAATAGAAATAGCAATCAAAAGGAAAAGCCCTAGAGGGGCTTTTCTTATTGTATAAAGAAAATCACAGGATAGCTGGGTGGTTCAAAAAAGCCTTCTGGTCATGAGGCAAACAGAAAAATTCTTTCGATTATAATAGAAGTGCGGTCTGCCAACTGCATGGAAAGGTCATTTAGAAGGAGTCTGGATGATATATCACATAGCAGCGGAAATGGCAAATATCATATTGTGCTTGCACTCAAATGTTGTAGAATCATATTTTACAAAAATACAAAAGACAGGCAATATATGAAAAAATGAAAGCTGGGATGGGAAAAATAAGGAAGAAATGCTGAGAAAGAAAATAGAATAATAGGGGCAAGGTGTTCTCCGAATGATATATATGCTGCCCAATATATCAAAAATCCTAGTATATTTGAAAGGAAAAAGAACTCTCATTATTTTTGACAGATATGCAAACTGAAAATATCAGCATGGAAACAGAAGATTTTGGGATATTATGTTGATACAGCAGTAAACATATGTGAATATATCAATAATGGGTTAAAAAAAGACTGAATGGCAAATAAGTAGGTGTTATTTATAGGAGAGGGTGTAAAAAAGAACAGATAAAATAATGGGGCAGCCAAAAAAGCAGTGCTTTTGGATGACGTTCAATGGATTTGCAAGGGCAGTAAAAAAGGCCCCTTCCAGGGGCCGTCTTGCAATAATAGTGTACAAAAGCCGGTTGCTTTTTGAGCAAATTCCACTCAGAAAACAGCCGGCTTTCTATTGTTTGCAAAATTTCTTTTCACAAGCTGCTGCCCCAGTTTTATTTTGTCCCAGGATTATACAATCCATGAAATGGTGATATCAATATTATTTTGGTGGGCCGCTGTTATAGAGGGGTCTAATTGGCTTTGTACTGTAAATTTTGCTGAAATAATCACCATTTGAGAAAATGTATGAATGCTGTCTATTTCAATGCCGGCCTCCCAGTAGCTGGGAACAAACTGTGCTATGGCAGATAAAATGATTTGTTCTGCATTATCCTCTTGAAAATCATTTTGATTCATTTCTATGGGAGAAAATAAAACATAGTTTGTCATTTCTTCCAGTATTTCATCAGCCTGCTGCTGTGTAGGCAAGGGTGGTGTAGGCTCAAAAGAAACCAAAACAAATAAATTTTCTGCATTGGAATGCTGGGGGTCTATGATAATTTCTTTGATTCCATCAGCTTGTATAGAAACAGCAGTATCTTCTTTGAAAGCAAAGGGCTTTTTTGATTTTAATGAAAAATGTGCTTTATAAACGGTGTCCGGCTGAAAAATATCATATTCATTTAATATGTTGTTTTGTGCATCCTCCCAAATGGGCTTGGTATCTACAAAATATGGCTCTGTTTGTTCGCAATAGAGCATATCTGAGGGATGCTCTCCAACCATAGGCGTTTGCAGCTGGGAAAGCGTTGCTTTTTCGATAAAATATGGGGCGGAATAGGTGACAGTCTGTTCTGTAATTTCAGAAAAAAGCTTTCCCTTTTTGCCCACTGCTTTTATGACAATGCTGGTCTGCTCTGTTTCTTTTGGAGGAGAAAGTACAATGGGGTTTTCATAAAGTTTTGTATTGACAGTATCCTCTGGATTGGGGTCAGTGCCGTTTAGGGTATAATAATATGCCACATCCTCTTTTTGGTTTTGTATTGTAACGGTTACATCTTCTGCACCATATTCAGGGCTTGTATTGCTTATGGATAATATAGGAGCCTCTATCCATTCCTCTGTAATTTGTATTTGCGACTGAAAGGTATGCAATGCCTTTGTCAGAAGTGTATATTGCTTTTCTATTTCTTGGACAGATGCATTGGAAAGGGCATTTTCTGCTGTTTTGACTGCATTTTCAAATGTGAGAAATACTTCTTTTGTAACCCATTTTTCTCCGGCAGACAGCTCTGCACCTGTTTGGCTGATGACGACCGAGGACAGGGCAGTTCTGCATTGAGAAATGAGCTGCTGCAAAGGGATGGTATTGGCTGTTGGCTCATGCTGTACAGCCAAAGGCTCTGTAAAAGCCACAATACTTCCTGATTGTACCACAATAGGACGGTTGTCATGCTTTGACAAAAGGGCTTCTTTCTGGGAAGGAGAGGTTGTAATAAAATAATTTGAAAATTCCTCCGGGCTGTCTATTATTTTTGTAATATGATTTTGATATGTAAGCAGTAAACAAATGCCCTCCAGAGAAAGCTGCTCCCCCTGTTGATAATGGAGTGTATTGGGCTGTGCTTCTATGGAAATGCTTTTTAATACAAGGGGAAAAACAGCTGCATTGTCCGAAGAAATGGTTTCCGGATGCAGTGCCAATATGCTTTGTATGCTTCCCCTATTGAATACATTTGTATTGCCAATGGCTGCAAATGAAATGATTTGTTGTATTTCACCATATTTTTCCACGGTAATAGAAGGCTGTGCTTTTTCTGAAAGCAGGAAAGCTTTTACAGTGATGTTTTTTGGTACAGTTACATCCGGCTGTGTATTGCCTGTCAAAGAAATACGCTCAATACTCCCATTTCCATTGGCTGTGATGTAATCTATGCTTCCTTCCATTGTGATGTCTGTTGCGGCACCGGGCAAAATTTCAACTGTGTCTATCCACATTTGTTCTCCTACAAACAAAGCCGCATTTGTCTGCAAATAGGATATGTCTGCCTCTCCTTCCCATACTGTTTGTGCTTTTGCATCCACTGCTGCAATTTGGTTTTTGTCTGCTTCAATGGTTACAGGAGTAGATATGGCAATGCTTTTATGAATGGTTGTGGTACCCTTTAGCTTTAATATGGGCAAAATGTTTGTTTTTGTATGGTCAGAAGCAGAAACCACTGCCACATCCCCATAAAATATGACGTCTTCTAATATAACATCATTTTCATCCATTTCTATTTTTACAGCATCATATATGGTTTTTCCACTATAATCAGCCGCCGTTTCACTGGTAATGGTTTTATAGGAAGGGCGGGATTGTTGTTGGTTGCTGTGGCCTTCCGCCCTTTCCCACACCATATTTGGTTTTTCCTTTTCATAAAAAGCGGTGTCCTCATAAGAAATGGTGTCCTCATATGAATTTTTGTTTGGAAATGAAATTCTATCCAGCATGGAAAGGGCTTCTGCCCTTGTCAAATGCTTTTCTGCCAAAAAGCTGCCATCCTCATAGCCATATAAATACCCCAGTGCAACCATGGCGCCGATTGCTCCCTTTGCCCACAAGGGCAGCCGGTCTGCATCTGTAAGCTTATCTGCCGCCTCTGTATTTTGGGAAAGGCCGAGGGCATGAAAGAGCATAACAGCCGCCTGCGCCCTTGTTATATTTTCATGGGGGCGGAATGTGTTGTCTTCAAAGCCGTTTACAATGTGACTGCCGGCAGCACTGACAACGGCATCATAATACCAATCCTGTTTTTTTACATCTGAAAAGGAAGAAAGAAAAGGCGCATCAGAAGGAAAAACAGAATAAAGCAGCTGCACAAATTCTGCCCTTGTAATGGTTTGATTGGGACGAAATGTGCCGTCTGTATAACCTTTGATTTTGTTTTCCTTTTGCCATTTTAATATTGTGTTTTCTGCCCAATGGCCGGAAATATCATTTGGTATGGTGTTGGCAAATACGGGACATATATACAATAATGCTAAAAAAACGCAAAACAATAATACCATTTTTTTAAAATTCATAAAAACACCTCTTTATAAATGATGGAAATAGATGTAATGATTTTATAAAAAATAGTACTATTTTTTTCTACATTTGTATTAAAGCTATAATAACATAGACCATATATAAAGTCTATACAAATTATATGACATACATCGTATTAGCTTTGGCAGTTCACAAATGACGAATGAGAATATTTGTTTATAAAGCAAATAAAATGTCTGATTTTGTGAAAAAAACAGTATATTTTACAATGGGGATTATTTCATATTGAAAAAAACAGAAAGAAATAATTTTTGTCAAAATGGATATTTGGTTTTATGTTAAAAAGCAAATATCACAAATACAATGACAAAAAATTCCAAAAACAATATTTTAAAAAGTGCTGTTTTGATATATATTGTTGCAATCAAAATTTTTTTCATTTTTTATTTTGTTCATCATTTTTCCCATGCTGTGAAAAAGACCGTATTAAAAAAATATATTGTTTTGACTATAATAAGCTCATAAAAACACACACCATTTTGATAAAGGGGAGAATGCATATGAGCAATAATTGGCTTGGATTGACAGCAAAAACAGTAATTGTAACAGGAGGAGCATCAGGCATTGGCAAAGCAGTGGCACAGGAGTTTTTGGATGAAGGCGCAAATGTGGTTGTATGCGACATGAATCCAAAGGCACCTGCATTTGAAGAGCATGGGCAAAAAGGAAAGCTGCTTTATGTTGTTACAGATGTCACCAGCATGGAAAGTGTGCAGGCTATGACAGACAAGGCAGTGGAAGCCTTTGGTCAGATTGACGTGCTTGTCAACAATGCAGGCATCAACATTCCCAGACTGCTGGTAGATTCCCATGCGCCAAGGGGGAAATATGAATTGGATGAAAGGGTCTGGGACAAGGTAATGAATGTAAATTTGAAGGGTGTGTTTTTTTGTGCCCAGGCTGTGGCAAGAGAAATGGTAAAAAAAGGACAGGGCGTGATTATCAATATGTCCAGTGAAAGCGGCTTGGAGGGTTCGGAGGGACAAAGCGTTTATGCAGCCACAAAAAATGCAGTCAACTCCTTGACCCGTTCTTGGGCAAAGGAATTGGGAAAGCTGGGCGTGAGAGTGGTAGGCGTGGCCCCCGGCATACTGGAGGCAACGGGACTTCGTACCATAGAATATGAAACGGCACTGGCTTATACAAGGGGCATTACAGTGGAGCAATTAAGAGAGGGTTACAGCAAAACCTCTACAACGCCTCTGGGAAGAAGCGGTAAGCTGACAGAGGTGGCGGATTTGGTTTGTTATATGGCAAGTCAGAGAGCAAGCTATGTCCATGGTGTGACATTTAATGTGGCAGGAGGAAAAACAAGAGGATAAGCAATGGACCATGTGTGTACAAACAATATAGATATAAAGCTTTTATGATATTAGAAAATGTTTTGCAGGGGAGATAAAATCAATATGAATGGTTATTTTGCACAAGAGAGAAAAATTTACATAATCAAGCAGCTGCAGCATAACAATGGTATTTCTCTTGCAGAAATGGCACAAAATCTAAATGTGAGTACACGCACAATCAGAAACGATTTGAAAAGCATCAATAAAGAGCTGGAGGATGCGGCTTTTATAGAGGTGAAGCAGGGAAGCTGCTGTTTATATACCACCAACAGAAAAAAATTGGAGCAAAAAAGGATGGCTTGGGAAAATCCTCAAAATGATTTTGATTCTCCCAAAAAAAGAGCAGCTTATATCCTCAAAGCACTGATGTATTATAAAAAGCCCTATTCCACAGAGGAATTGGCCTATGAAATGAATTTGGGCAGAACAACACTTTGGGCAGAAATCAAAAAGCTAAATGCTGTGTTAAAAAATTACGGTCTTTCCATTGTGGGGATGCAAAATGCCGGCATCACATGGCAGGGAGAGGAGCTGCATTTAAGATTTTTTATATTGGAGCATATCTATGAGCTGGTATATGAACAGTATGATAAAAAACAAGAGCTTGCCCAATGTGTAAAAGCCGTGTTTGCAAAATATGCTTTGGAAAGTGCCACAGAAGAAAATTTTTTTCGCTGTGCGGTGATGGCCCAAGACAGAATCAAAAGCGGAAACCAACTCAAAAAATTAGACAAAAAGTTTTATGCTTTAAAAGAAAGTGATGTTTGGTCCATTACAAATGAAATGGCAGAAAAATTACAGCCTTTGACAGGGGTATGCTTTACAGAGGAGGAAAAGCTGTTTATGACCATTCCTCTGGCGGGTATGAGAACGCCTACGGATTTGGAAGGCATCTCCAAAATGCAGCTGCATGAAAATGTGGAAGAGGTAATGGAGCAAATCATTGAAAAAATAGGATATGAATTAAATTTATATTTAAAAAAAGAAAATTTGCAGGAGGATTTTTTTTATCACATTTCTTTTATGGTCAACAGGCTGCAGTTTGGATATATGATAAAAAACCCCATTGCAGAGCAAATATGCAAAAAATATCCTTTGGCCTATAAAATGGCAAAAATTGCCGCAAGAGTGATTGAGCAAAAATATCATGTGACAGTGCCAAAGGATGAGCTGGGATATATTACGGCATATTTTGGTGTTTACATACTGGAATATAGCATCCGTGAGCAAAAGCCCTATAAAATTGCACTGGTGTGCAGCACCGGCAGAGGCACGGCAAGGCTGATTGCTTCTCAATTAAAAAAGCTTTTGGACCACAATGCCGTTATGGAGCTGTTTTCGGAAAAACAAGTGACTTCTGAGCTGTTAGACAGCTATGACATTGTATTTTCCACTGTGGCACTGCCCTTTCAGACCAAAAAAGAGATTATACGCATAAAAGATATTTTTGATGAAAGAGAATTGCTTTCTCATATCGAAAAAGTGAAATATTTGGAAAAAATCAATTTTTTGGGTACAGAAACAGCAGGCACATCATTGATTGCCTCTTTATTGGAGGAGGACAGATTTTTCTTATTGGATGAAAAAAAGGGGTATCTGGAAAATACGGAAATGATGATAGAGCAGCTGATAAAAAAAGAATATGTAGATGAAGGATTTTTGGAAAGAATCAGAAAAAGAGAACAAAATTCTACCATGGTTTTTGGAAATCTGGTGGCATTTCCCCATGCTGTCAATGAACAAAAGCAGTCCAGCTTGGTGCTGGCATTGGGGGTATGCCCCCAAGTGCTGGCAAGCCCAAAAAATGAAAGGGTGCAGCTGATATTTTTGCTGGCATTGCCCCAAAGCTGTGATATGGATGATTCGGTGCTGGTTCGGATTTATGATGAAATGATTTGTATTGCACAAAATGAAGCATATGCAAAAGAAATTGTAACAGCACAAAGCTATGAACAGTTAGTAAAATGCTTTGTAAAGCTGGGGATTGGACAACAATACTAAAACAAATCAAAGGATATGCTAAGCAAAGGGTATATCTTTGAAAAAAATGGATGATGAAAAAAAGCAATCAAAAAATTGGAGGTGCTTTGGGTTTTTTTAGGCTTTCTAAAAGGAAGGGAAAAATGACACATTTCAAAATTATTTTGCTTTAGATTGTCATGCAGAGCCATGGCTTTGGCTGTAAAATCAATATTTCATAAATTTCCATTTTGTATGAAATAATAGCATTTAAATAACAGAAAGGAGCGTTTGCCATGAACTTTTGGCTGATTGCAGGCTTGCTGGGAGGCGGCTATATATTGCAGTGCTTGTTTGCACTAATGCAGATGAAGGATTTTTCAAAAACATTTGGACCCTTGAGAAAACTGGGAAGGGTGGCAATAGGCAGGACAAACGGGGGCTTGCGGGCCGGTGCCATTGTGATGTTTGCCATTGATGAGCAGGGTGTCATCATAAAAGGAAAACGCATGATGGGTGTGACTGTTCTGGCAAGGTTTCAGGATTTTGATGGATTTGAAGGAAAAAATGTGGGGAAGCTGAGTCAAAAGGATGTGCAAAAGCTGCCAAAGCCTTTGAAAAAAGCAGTGCTGGATGCGGCCATGAATTATAACATTATCATCAGCGGCGGTGAAATTCCCCCAAGATTGAGCTTGCTGCAAAAAATAGAAAAAAAGCTTTCTTTCAAAAAAAAGATATCTCAAACACAGTCATAATATAAAAAAGGAGTGTTAGCTTTATGGATTATATCATTAAATTTGCCGAAGGCTTTATGAATTTATTTTATACAGGTGCTGCCAATTTTATCAGCTGGATGACAGGTATTGTGCCGGTGGTGTTGATGCTATTGATTGCCATGAACACCATCATACATTTGATTGGAGAAGAAAGAATCAACAAGCTGGCAAAGGCCTCCACCAAAAATCCTTTGCTTCGTTATATGCTGCTGCCCTATTTGGGTGCCTTTATGCTGGGCAATCCCACGGCTCTTTCTTTAGGACGTTTTATGCCGGAAAGATTAAAGCCCAGCTACTATGCTTCTGCATCTTATTTTTGCCACACATCAAGCGGTGTGTTTCCACACATCAATCCCGGTGAGGTGTTTATATTTTTGGGCATTGCAGAAGGCATCAAAACACTGGGCATGAGTACAATGCCTTTGGCAATACGTTATATGCTTGTTGGATTGGTGATGAACTTTATCAGCGGTTGGGTGACAGATTTTACAACAAAATATGTTATGAAGCAACAGGGCATTGCATTGAGCAATGAATTGAAAATTTGATGAAGGGAGAAATGGCATATGGCAGAATACAGAGCAATTAAAATTGTAAAGGGCAGCGGCGGCTTTGGCGGTCCCCTGGTGGTGATGCCTGAGAAAGGAAAGGATAAATTGGTATATATTACAGGCGGCGGTGCAAAGCCTGATATTGTGGATAAAATTGTGGAGCTGACAGGCTGTGAGGCTGTAAACGGTTTTAAAACATCCGTAGCAGAAAAAGAAATTTTTTTGGTGATTATTGACTGCGGCGGCACCCTTCGCTGCGGCATTTATCCCCAAAAAAGAATTCCCACCATCAATGTGATGCCGGTAGGAAAAAGCGGCCCCATGGCAAAGCATATTACAGAGGACATTTATGTTTCTGCTGTGGGAGTCAATCAAATCAGCCATGCAAACGGAGAGCCTGTCAATGCGGCGGCACCCGGCTCTGCCGTATTGGGCGCAGTTTCAAAGGGCAGTGAGGAGCCAAAGACAGAACAAACACAAGAAAAGAAACCAAAACGTCAATTTACATACAGTGCAGACAAAAAAGTATCTCAAACCATGGCAGAAGATAAAAAAGGCGGCATTGTAACGAAAATTGGCATGGGGGCAGGCAAAGTCATCAACACATTTAACCAAGCGGCAAGAGATGCTGTGCAGACTATGATTACCTCTATCATTCCTTTTATGGGATTTGTATCTCTTTTGATTGGTTTGATACAAGGCTCCGGATTTGGAGATTGGTTTGCAAAGCTTTTGATTCCTTTGGCAGGTACGGGAATTGGTTTGGTTGTATTGGGTTTTATTTGCTCCATTCCATTTCTTTCTGTACTTTTGGGGCCGGGTGCAGTTATGGCACAGGTGATTGGTACACTCATTGGCGTGGAAATCGGAAAGGGCAATATCAATCCCAATTTGGCACTGCCTGCATTGTTTGCAATCAATACACAATGTGCCTGCGATTTTGTGCCTGTTGGTCTGGGGCTGGCAGAGGCAGAACCGGAAACAGTGGAGGTTGGCGTACCGGCTGTGCTGTACTCCAGATTTTTGACAGGCGTGCCTCGTGTATTGGCAGGCTGGGCAGCAAGTATTGGAATGTATGTATAATATAATTTTGGATATAAGGGAGGAATTGACATGGCAGTCATTTATAATAATCAGGTAAAAGGTATGGGGGATTGTGTGACAGAATTTGAGGATTCTGGTATGTTTATATTATTTGGCGACGATGCGCCGGATACACTGAAGGATTATTGTTACAGCATTGATGTAAATCCCATTGAACAGGAGATACAGCCGGGACAAAAGGCAGTGATTGACAAAAAGGAATATAAAATTACTGCTGTGGGAGATGTGGTGATGCAGAATCTGGGCAATTTAGGCCATGTTACATTTTCTTTTACAGGAGAAACAGAAGCAGAGCTGCCCGGCACCATTTATTTAGAAAAAAGTGATGTGCCCAAATTAACAATCGGAAGCACCATACAGATTGTAGTAGAATAAAATAGATTAAAAAAACCTTTTAGACCTGCTAAAAGGTTTTTTTATGTCCAAATATAAACGATATCAAATGCAAATAATATATTATTTTGAACTAAAAAAAGAAAACAATATTTTTTGTCTCTTTTTATTTGAAAAAAAGAAATATATTTTATGGTCAAATAGCATAGAACATAATTTTTTCTCCATATTATTTTTATGAAAATTATTTTTTTATGACTCTAAAAAATTAGAATTTCTTTTTACAGTCATAAATATTTTGTAGAATATGCATGAATATGCTTGGCAAATAATATAAAAAATGGATAGAAATACCTTTGAGATGGTAGTAACATATTTATTGTGTTATAATATTGACAAACAATATGAGAAATGATATTATACTTTTATAAAGTTTTTTAAAAACAGGTTTTGTTTAAAATGATGATACAAAAATGTGTTTTTGACACAAATATTTTGGTAAGTATTGTTTCAAAGCAATTAAAATAAAAAAATCAAAAAAGGGGGGAAAAAAGGGAGGCATATTATATTTTTATAAAAAAATTATAAAAAGAAAGGAAGAAGAGGCATAATAAAAATAATGAAAATGGAGGAATTATAGTATGGACATATTAGCAAGTATCCAAACCGTAGTGTGGGGACCAGTAACAATCGTATTATTATTTGCAACAGGATTATATTATACCATACGTTTAAAGGGAATACAGCTGCAGCTGGGCAAGTCCTTTAAATATATGCTTGAAAAAGAAGAAGGCTCCGGAGACGTGTCTGCATTTGGCTCTTTGTGTACGGCATTGGCGGCGACAATCGGTACAGGTAGTATCGTAGGTGTTGCAACAGCCCTGAAGGCCGGCGGACCCGGTGCATTGTTCTGGATGTGGATTTCTGCAATTTTGGGTATGGCAACAAAATATGCAGAATGTGTATTGGCTGTAAAATTCAGAATCACAGACGACAAAGGACAAATGGCCGGCGGACCTATGTATTATATTGAAAATGGTCTTGGCAAGAAATTTAAATGGCTGGCTATTTTGTTTGCATTTTTTGGAACATTTACAGCATTGTTGGGCTGCGGTACATTCCCTCAGGTAAATGCCATTGCAGAATCTGTGGGAACCGCTTTTAATGTGCCTATTCCTATTGTAGGAGCTATTGTAACCATATTGGTAGCAGTGGTTATATTTGGAGGTATCAACTCCATTTCAAAAGTAGCAGAGCTGATTGTGCCTGTTATGGCTATATTGTACATAGGCGGCTGTATTGTGGCTTTGATATTAAATGCTTCTTTGATACCTGCTGCTTTTTCAAAGATTTTTGAGGCTGCATTCACTCCTTATGCTATGGGCGGCGGTGTTGCAGGTACAGTCATCATTTCTGTTATGACAGCCATGAGAACCGGTGTTGCAAGAGGTGTGTATACAAACGAAGCAGGTCTTGGTAGTGCTCCTATCGTTGTAGCAGCAGCACAGACAAACTCTCCTGTACGTCAGGGCCTCATTTCCATGATTGGTGTATTTTTAACAACAATTATTATTTGTACTATGACAGGTCTTGTAGTAATTATGTCAGGCTTCTTAGAAACAACTGATTTAGACGGCGGCCTTCTTTCCAACGCAGCATTCCAAATGGCTCTGCCCGGAAACATAGGTGTTTATATCGTATCCATTGGCTTGGTTTTCTTTGCCTTTACAACAATCATTGGCTGGGCTTATTATGGAGAAAGATGTATCGTTTATTTAACAAGCGGTACAAAATGGATATTCGCATTCCGTGTTGTTTATGTTATTTGTATTGCAGCAGCACCTTATTTGTCACTGCAAGCAATTTGGACATTGGCAGATATCACAAATGCATTGATGGCATTCCCGAACTTGGTAGGTCTGTTGTTATTAAGTCCTATTGTTATTAAAGAAACAAATGCTTTCTTTGCAGATTTGAAGGAACAAAAACAAAATGCAAATATGTAATCAAAAGCCTCCTGCTTAGGCAGGAGGTTTTTTATATGAATCGTTTATCACATACAAGTTGAGAATGTAAATATCATATTGTATTCGCCCCAAAGTACAGAAGACAGGTAATATATGGAAAAATGAAAGCCGAGATAGGAAAAATCCTTCGAGAATTATGTGATAG
>CALWSR010000012.1 GCA_944384265.1 uncultured Clostridia bacterium | reverse complement strand
TACTGTCGCCGGCATAAATGGAAATACAATCAAAGCCTCCAAACAAATGATTTCGGCTGTGCATCCACCTCTGAATTATTTCTACCAAATTTCATATTTTTCTGTTTCTTTCCCATTGTACACATTGCTTTATAGAATTATCTGCAAACAGGATTTTCATTTCAATAGAAATACAATCAACGCCTCCAAACAAATGATTTCGGCTGTGCATCCACCTCTGAATTGTTTTTCCCCAGATTTTATATTTTTCTGTTTCTTTTCCATTGTACACATTGCTTTATGGAATTATCTGCAAACAAAATTTCCATTTCAATGGAAATATAATCAAAGCCTCCAAACAAATGATTTCGGCTGTGCATCCACCTCTGAATTGTTTCTACCAAATTTCATATTTTTCTGTTTCTTTTCCATTGTACACATTGCTTTATGGAATTATCTGCAAACAAAATTTCCATTTCAATGGAAATATAATCAAAGCCTCCAAACAAATGATTTCGGCTGTGCATCCACCTCTGAATTGTTTCTACCAAATTTCATATTTTTCTGTTTCTTTTCCATTGTACACATTGCTTTATGGAATTATCTGCAAACAAAATTTCCATTTCAATGGAAATACAATCAACGCCTCCAAACAAATGATTTCGGCTGTGCATCCACCTCTGAATTATTTCTACCAGATTTCATATTTTTCTGTTTCTTTTCCATTGTATACATTGCTTTATGTAATTATCTGCAAACAGTATTTCCATTTCAATGGAAATACAATCAACGCCTCCAAACAAACGATTTCGGCTGTGCATCCACCTCTGAATTGTTTTTCCTCAAATTTCATATTTTTCTGTTTCTTTTCCATTGTACACATTGCTTTATGGAATTATCTGCAAACAAAATTTCCATTTCAATGGAAATACAATCAAAGCCTCCAAACAAATGATTTCGGCTGTGCATCCACCTCTGAACTGTTTTTCCCCAAATTTCATATTTTTCTGTTTCTTTTCCATTGTACACATTGCTTTATAGAATTATCTGCAAACAAAATTTCCATTTCAATGGAAATACAATCAAAGCCTCCAAACAAATGATTTCGGCTGTGCATCCACCTCTGAATTGTTTTTCCCCAGATTTCATATTTTTCTGTTTCTTTTCCATTGTATACACTGCTTTATGTAATTATCTGCAAATACAGTGTTGCCATAAACATGGATATGGGCAAAGCCGGCGAACAGATGGTTTTGGCTGTGTATGCACTGCCAGCTTTTTTTGCTGTATTTTTCTGCCAAAAAAGCATTTCCCATATCTGTGCTTTGCCAATAATGAAATTCATGGGCGGGAATGGATTCTCCCTTTTTACAAAGCAATGTATCTTTTTGGGCCTGCAATGTGACATATCCAAAGTGTTTCAGCTTTTTTGCTTCAAAGGCATGGGCTTTTATGACCCCCACCATGGAATGGCTTTTGCCCTGTGTATCCTCCAAGGTTTCATGAAGATACAAAAAACCTCCGCACTCGGCCCAAACAGGCATCCCCCCTTCTATGGCCCATTGTATGCTTTTTAACATGGTTTTGTTTTGGGAAAGCTCTTTGGCATACAATTCCGGATAGCCTCCTCCTAAAAGAATGCCGTCTGCCTCCTTGGGCAGCTCTTTTTGCTCCAAAGGACTGAAATATACCAGTTGACAGCCGTTTTCTTCCAAATATTGCAAATTGTCTTGATAATAAAAACAAAATGCCCTATCCCTTGCCACTGCAACAGTACATTTTTTTTCTGCTCTTACAGAGGGCAACACTCCGTCGGGCAATGCCTCTGCCTGCTCTGCCAATGACAATATGCCGTCTATATCCATTGTTTTTTCCATTTCCTCTGCCAAATCAAAAAGCTTTTGCTGAAGCTGCTGTGTATCAAATGGCGTCACCAATCCCAAATGACGGCTTTCCAGTGCAAACCTTGTTTTCTCCGGCAAATAGCCATATACTTTTAGGGGCAATTCCTTTTCTATGATTTTTTTCAGCATTTCATAGACCATGGGAGAAACGCCGTTGAGTATCACCCCTTTGATGTAACTGTCTTTTTCATATTCCAAAAAGCCCTTTAGCAATGCAGCCACAGAAAGGCTCATACCCTTGGGGCGTATGACCAGTATCACAGGGGTTTTTGTCACAGCCGCCACATGATATGTGCTTGCCTGCCATGTGGTGCCGCCCAGTCCGTCATAATAGCCCATAACCCCCTCCAGCACAGCCATTTTTTTACCCAAAGCATTTTTGTAAAAAAGAAATGCCGCATTTTTTTCTCCCATTAAAAAAGTATCTATGTTATAGGAAGGTGTTTCCAGCACATGGCTGTGAAAGAGGGTATCAATATAATCAGGCCCGCATTTGAATGCGGCTGTATCTATGCTTCTTCTTTTGAGCAATGCTAAAAAGCCACAGGTCACTGTTGTTTTTCCCATACCGCTGGCAGTGGCGGCAAAGAGTATTCTTGGTATTTTCATGCTATTTTTTCCTTCCCTGATATATCCATATGGGGTTTTGTCCCTTCATCATGTGATATTTTCCCACAGCTTCGCTTTTTGCCACTGTCATTTGTGTACATTGCCAATCCATATCCAGCTCTGAAAAGCACTGCTCTAAATCTCTTACGGTTTCTATGGCAATGGCTGTGGCCACAATATGGACATTTGGATTTTTTTGCAAAGCCATTTTCATCACTTCTTTTGCTGTGCCGCTGCTGCCTCCTATAAACACCTTGTCAGGGGCAGGCAGTGGTTTTAATACTTCAGGTGCCGCTCCTGCCACAAGCTCCATGTGATGGCAGTGCCATTTTTGTTTGTTTTTTTCCAAAAGAGAAAGTGCCTCCTTTTTCTTTTCAATGGCATACACAGTGCCAAAGGGACATTGCAGTGCCATCTCCACAGACACGGAGCCTGTGCCTGCTCCCACATCCCACACCACATCATATTGCTGTAAATTCATATAGCTAAGCACAACAGTACGCACTTCTCTTTTTGTCATAGGTACATTTCCCCGCACAAAAGCAGCATCCTCTATGCCAAAGCACCGTTTTTTTTGCAGATACGCTTTGTTTTCAATGTAAAGTATTGCCAAAGGAGCAGTCTGTACATTTTGCAGTGCTTCTGCTGTGGCTTCTGTTATTTTTTCTGTATCATAGGAGAGATTTTCTCCCAAAACCACTTTCATATTGCCCAGTCCTTTTTGGCACAGCATGGTGCAAATATCTGATGTATCCTCTTTTTTTCCCAGTAATAGGATTGTTTTTTCATGCTGCAATATGTGTCCTAATATAGGCTCTTTTTTACCATGATGGCTCAATAGCTTGGCGTCCTCCCAAGAAATGTGGAGCCTTGCCATAAAATAGGCCACAGAGGATACGCCGCTGATGGCCCTTACTTCAAAATCCGAAAGCAAATCATACAGCTTTTTGGCGCCGCTGTAATATCCCACATCTCCGGAAAAAGCCACCACAATGTTTTGATATTTTTTTTGTTTGGCAATCCATTGTGCAATTTTGCCGCTTTCATAGCATACAATGGTGTCTTTTCCAAATGAGGCCAGTGCTTCTGTCATACGCTTTGCACCAATGATGCAATCTGCCTCCAGCACAGCTTGTCTGCCTGCTTCTGTCAGTGTACCTACGCCTGCCCCAATGCCCAGCAGTGTAACACAGCTTTTAGGAAAAATGCCATGCTCCTCTTTCAGCTTTGTTTGCAATGCAGTAAAAAAAAGGCCTTCCTCTTTGTTTTTTCTGCCCACAATGACAGCCACAGCACCTGTTTGCTCCGCCGCCTCTATTTTTTGCTCAAATCCCCCTGTTTTTCCCGATTCCTTTGTGACAATATATTTTGCCTGTATTTGTTTGATTTGGGCCGCATTCATATCAGTGGAAAAAGGCCCCTGCATACATATAATATGCGCCCCTGTCAAGCCATATTGCTGACATTGGAGTATGACATCCGCCGAGGGCAGCACACGGGCATAAATTCTTTGTGAAAAATCAGTCAGTGCCGTAAATTTTTTCAGCTCCTTGCTTCCTGTTGTCACCAGTATATTGCCTGTTGTTTTTTGCAAAAAGCATATGGCTTCTTCTATGGAAGCTACCCAAATGCCTTTGGCTGTATCCGTGCTTTCTCTCAAAAGCCTGTAATATTTTGTATGGGTTTTTTCACAGGCCTGTCGGATATTTTCTGTCACCTCCACCGCATGGGGATGTGTGGCATCAATGACACAAGTATATTTTTTTTCATGCAGCATTTGTTCCATTTGCTGCTGGTCCTTTCTGCCGGAAAGAATATGTAAATTTTTTTTCTCCTGCAAAAGCTGCTGTCCATATTCTGTGGCCACAGCCACATCTGTATGGGCATTTGTACGGCACAAATATTCTGCCAGTTTTCTTCCTTCTGTTGTTCCTCCAAAAAGCAATATATTATTCATAGACATAACCTCGTGGCGTTACCATTTTTCCTTTTATGATTCTTGTTTGATGATTGCCTATCCAAACTGTTGTAAACATATCTGTCTGTACTTCTCTCAGCTCTTTGAGTGTCAGTATTTCACCGGCTTGTCCCTCTCTGCCAATGTTTTTGACCACACCGCATATTGTTTTTGAGGATTTGTACTGCAAAACCACATCACAAGCCCTTTGCAAATAATCCTTTCTTTTTTTGCTGGAAGGGTTGTAAATGCAAATGACAAAATCCCCTTCTGCCGCCAAACGGAGCCTTTTTACAATGACATCCCAAGGCGTCAGCAAATCACTGAGGCTAATCACTGCAAAATCGTGGGAAAGAGGTGCCCCCAATACAGCTCCTCCGCTCAGGCAGGCCGTCACACCGCAAACCACTTCAATGTCAATGTCTGTATGCTCTGCCATTTCATAGGCAAGAGATGCCATGCCGTACACACCGCTGTCCCCACTGGATACAACTGCCGTTTGCACTCCCTTTTGGCACTGCTCTATGGCATAGGCCACTCTATCCTTTTCTTTTGTCATGGCACTTGTAAAATAGATTTTGTCCGGAAAATCATTTTTTATCAAATCCACATAAACAGAATATCCCACAATCAGCTCACAATGAGAAAGCACTTTTTGTGCTTGTTTTGTCATGGTGGCGCCGCCCTCTGCGCCAATTCCCACAATGTATAATGTTTTTTTCATCATTTTCCCCCTAAAAAGAAAGTATTGTTTTTTTCATTGCCAATGCAATGGTTACACCCTTTTTGGCTGTTTTGGCAAGGAGCAAATCCCCTCCCAAAGAGGAACAGACTGCCGCTCTTTCACAAACATTGTCTACACCGGTTGTCTGTTTTACAAATGACGATGGTGTAAAATCTCCCTCCAGTGCGGATAATTCCTCTTTTGTAAAAATGTGCAGCGGCTTTTGATATTTTTCACAAAACTCTACTATTGCATTTTCATACTGCTTCAAATCAATGGTGGCAACAGCCTCCACTGCCTCTATGGGAATGCTTTGCTCTGACAGTGCCAAAAAAACAGCCTCCTCCACTGCTTTGGGAGGAATGTTTTTTCGGCAGCCTATGCCAATATGTATGGCAGGCACAATGAGAGAAAGTGTTTTTTCAAATGGCCTTATTTCGTTGTAAACAGAAACAGTCATGCCGATTTTCCCTTCTTTTTTGGCTTCCATGCCCTTTGGCAGTGACGTATATTTCAGTGGTGTGTAGAATCCCACTGTTTTTTTATCCAGCAGTGCGGCAGAAATGTCTTTCATCACATTTTTGGCTTCTTCCCTTTGCTGACAAAAATATCCTTTTTTTTGCACCCATATATCAACAGCAAACACATCATTCACATCTGTGGCAGTGGTAATGACTGCCGTGCCGCAAATCTGCTCTGCAATACGTTTTGCAAGGGCATTTCCTCCCCCCACATGGCCGGAGAGCAGTGAAATCACAAATTTTCCCTTTTCATCTGTCACCACCACCCCAGGGTCATCATATTTTCCTTTCAAAAAGGGGGCAATGGCTCTGACGGCAATGCCGCAGGCTCCCACAAACACAATGCCCTCTGCCTCCAAAAATGCTGTTTTTGTCCATTCCTTTAAAGAAAAAACCCTTGTGACTCCCTCCTCCTCGCATTTCATGGAAAAACAGACTGCACCATTGTTTTTTTGACAAATCGACTTTGCCAATGCCGTACCGTTTTGGGTAAATCCAATGACATACAGCTTCATATTTTTTCTGCCTTTCTAAATTCTGTATCAAAATCAGGGTGATAAAGCAAAGAACGCTCATAGCTGTCCCCCAGCACATTTCCCACAATAATCAATGCTGTTTTTGTGATGTGATTTTCTTTTGCAGATTGTGCCAGTGTAGAAACGGTGCAATGTATTATTTTTTCATCCTCCCATGTGGCTTTGTATACAATGGCGGCGGGCATATCCTTTGGACAGCCTCCCCATTGTAATTTTTTTTCCAGTCCCTCCAACAGTCCTGTGCTTAAAAAAATCACCATCGTTGCCTGATGCTCTGCCAGCTTGGCAATGTCCTCTTTTTCCGGCACAGGTGTTTTGCCTGCCATTCTGGTAATAATCACTGTTTGAGATACACCGGGCAGTGTATATTCCATTTGCAGTGAAGCCGCCGCACCGCAAAAGGAGCTGACGCCGGGACAAATGGCAAAGGGAATGTTTTTTTGTTTCAAAGCGTCCATTTGCTCTCTGATGGCACCATACAAGCTGGTATCCCCTGTGTGCAGGCGGACAATTTCCTTTTGACTGTTTTCCTCCATCACCTTTAACACTTCTTCCAGTGTCATATAAGCACTGTTATAAATCATGCAGCTTTCCTTTGCCTCTTTCAACAGCTCCGGATTTACCAAAGACCCTGCATATATGATAATATCCGCATTTTGCAGCAATTTTTGCCCCCGCACGGTAATCAAATCCACTGCGCCGCTGCCTGCTCCCACAAAATGTACCATGTCATCACCTCTATTGCTGTTTTTCATTTTTTAAAAAAGCCTGTACACCCTTTGTTTGTGCCAAAAGCCCCATTTTTTCAGAAAACACAATGATTTCTATGTTTGTATTTTCTCCCAGACGATATTTTATATGCTCCAGTATTTTTTTTAATATGGAATCCATTGTTTTTTGCAGCATTCCCTTTTGCTGCAGCAAAAGCAGTGCTTCCTCTGTTGTGATGCACTCCATGATATTTTTCACTGTTTTGCTGTCGGCCCCTGCCATAGCACCATGGACTCCTATAATTTCCATTCTGCAATCGGCATATTTGGAATGGGTTTGCATCACACCGCCGGCTATTTTCACCAGCTTTCCAATATGCCCTGCCAATAATATGCTCTGCAATGGCAGTTCCTTTACAGCGTCCAGCACTTCCCCCACAAAATTGCTGATTTTCACTGCCTTATCCACGTCCATGCCATATTCCCTTTTCAAAAAAGCACTGCCATAGTTTCCCGGCGTCAATATCAAACTGCCGTTGCTATTGACTGCTTTCATATTCAGCTCCACCAAAATGCTGTCTATCAATGCTTTTTCGCTCATAGGCTCCACAATGCCGCTTGTACCCAATATGGAAATGCCGTCTACAATGCCCAGTCTGGGATTGTATGTTTTTTTGGCAATTTCTTTTCCCTGGGGCGTCCATATGGTTATGGCAATGCCCCCGTCATATTCTGCCAATGCGGCAATTTCATGGATACATTTTGTTATCATTTGACGAGGCACATTGTTTATGGCCGCACTTCCCACAGGCTGCTGCAATCCTTTTTTGCTCACACGGCCAATGCCTTCCCCTCCTTCTATGACAATGCCCTTTTCCACCTTTTGTGCTGTGGCATATATGACAATGCCGTTTGTCACATCCGGGTCGTCTCCGCTGTCTTTTTTTACACCGCAGACCGTTTTTTCTCCGTCATAGCCGCAGTTTATCAAATCCAAATGCAATGTAATGCCCTTTGGAGTCAAAAGAGTGGTTTTTTCCAGCTTTTGTCCCAGCAAAAGCAGTGTGACAGCACCTTTGACAGCTCCTGCGGCACAACTGCCTGTGGTATATCCCCATTTTAAATTTTTTTTGCTCATGATTTTTCCTGGTTATAAAGCTCTGCCAACTCCTCCGGTGTTTTGCTGTAATATTCTGTGCTGTCATGGGCAAAGGCCTCTCCTGTTTTGGAAGCATAAAATGATGTGATGGCTTCTATTTTTGTCATATTGTTTTGTTTTGCAATCTGTTTCAATGCCTTTGGAAGTACTGCCTGTCTTTGTCTGTGTTTATTGTATTCTGACTCTTCTGCATCTGTTGTGTTTTCCATGTAGCCGTCTATCATGCC
The DNA here is from genome assembly GCA_944384265.1 of uncultured Clostridia bacterium. Taxonomy (GTDB): domain Bacteria; phylum Bacillota; class Clostridia; order Lachnospirales; family Anaerotignaceae; genus Coprocola. Next base: position 75,111 of record CALWSR010000012.1, on the reverse strand, counting down.
AATGAAGAATCCCTCGTCCATGTCACAATATGCCTCATAGCCCTCCAAAAGCAATTCAAAAATACCCTTTTTCGCAAAGGAACGAGCAACCTGATTGCTGGCCACATTTTTAATATGGCTGTAATTTTCCACACAGCACACAAGTAATTCAAACTGGTTCATTGCATATCCTCCTTATGATAATACAATCTGAAAATCCTCTCCTGTATAAACATCTGCATCATTTCCAAAATGCTTTCCACAGCTTAGATGGTCGATTTTTTCCATGTCCTCCTCTGTTAGTACAAAATCAAACACATCTGCATTTTGTTGAATCCTTTGAGGGTTGGAAGATTTTGGAATAACCACAAATCCCTTTTGTATGTGCCAGCGCAATGTCACCTGCACAGGGGATTTTCCATATTTTTCTGCCAATTCCTCCATAAGAGGCACTTCTTTGATATGCCCTCTGAATATAGGCCCCCAGCCCTCCACTGCAATGCCGTTTTCATTGCAAAAAGCGGCCATTTCCTGCTGAGGATACCATGGATGCAGCTCTATTTGATTGACTGCCGGCATTTTTCCAAATGCTTGGTACATTGCCTCCAAATGGTGTATTTTAAAATTAGAAACGCCTGCATTTTGAATCAATTCCTTGTCTATATATTTTTGTATCATTTCCCATGCACGGTATCTGGCTGTTTCATCTGTGCCGGGCCAATGGAGCAAAAGCATATCAATATAGTCTATATTTAACTGCTTTAAACTGTATTCAATGGCTTTTTGAGGCTTGTCATAAAATGTGGGCCACATTTTTGTCACCACAAATATATTTTGTCTGTCTATGCCGCTTTCTCTCACTGCTTTTCCCACAGAGGCTTCATTTTCATACCTTGTGGCAGTATCCACCATGGTATAACCCCATTCCAATGCACTTCTGACAGCCCTTTCCACCTCTGCATCCATTGCTTTATAGCAGCCCAATCCAAATCCCGGCATATTCTTTTCATCACTTAGCTTGATTCTATCTCCTAAACACTGTATCATAGTAATATATACACACCCTTTCTGTCCATTAGACCTTGCTTATTTTAAAAGTATACCATATATTGTTAAAAAGAAGTAGAGTGTTTTTGTATGAAATGGTTTGTATGTTGTTATATTATAAAAAAATAAAATGAGAAAGGAGTTTCGCATTATGGCTGTAAGACAAAAAAATACTGCTGATGTTTTGATTATTGGCGCAGGTCCGGCAGGCATCACCGCTTCTATTTATGCTTTGCGTGCCGGTCTTTCCGTCATTGTATTAGACGGCAATTTTTATGGGGGACAAGCGGCTATTACATCTCAAATAGAAAATTACCCCGCCATCCGCTCCATTTCCGGTGCTGTTTTTGCCCAGCAGCTGTATCAGCAGGCCATTGATTTAAAAGCAGATATCCGTTTTGAAGAGGTAATTTCTGTGGATTTTGCTCAAAAAATGAAATTAGTAACCACAGCAAAGCATAGCTATGCAGCAAAGGCAGTGATTGTAGCAAACGGTGTAAAAAGACGTCTTTTGCATTGCTCAGGAGAAAAGGAATTGACAGGCAAGGGCGTATCCTACTGCGCCACCTGCGATGGTATGTTCTTTCGTGACAAAAATGTGATTATGGTAGGCGGAGGCAACACTGCATTGGAGGACGCACTTTTTTTGTCCAATCAATGTGAAAGTGTGCTTTTGGTACATCGCAGAGATACCTTTTCGGCAGAAAAAGCATTGGTAGACGCTGTGATGGCAAGAAAAAACATTACCATAATGTATAACAGCCAAGTGACCAAAATCAACGGTCGGCACAAGGTTACCTCTGTCAACATATACAACAGCGCACAGCAGGAAACCATATCCACACCCATTGACGGCGTTTTCATTGCAATCGGCTATGCACCGGACAATCACATTGTATCCGACTTTTTGGAAATGAGTCCGGAAGGCTATCTTTTGGCCTCTGAAAACTGCCATACAAAAATAGAGGGCGTTTTTGTAGCAGGTGATACCAGAACAAAGCCCCTTCGTCAAATTATCACTGCCTGCGCTGACGGGGCTGTGGCTGCTGTGGCCGCCAACAGCTATGTTTTAAAGCAAATTGATTTTTGATGATTGGTTTTAGACGGAAACGCTCTGCCGATTTTTTGCAAGAGAATATTAAAAATTTGACATCCTATGATGTTTATGGGCAGCCACTAAAAGTGGCTGTTTTATTTTACATTCTTCTCACAAAAAAACAGGTATATTCTTTCCATGATATTTGATTTGTCATAGCCTTCTAACTAATTTTTTCTATACGCCTTTATTCACCTTGCCTGCTTTGCTGCTGTATTGGCAAAATATCCCCTTTCATTATGATTTTGCCCTGATTGCTTTGTATATGCTCTTTCTTCTCTATTTTGGTACAAATATAATATGTATCATTTTGAGCAAGCTGTTTTTTTATTTCGTAATTTTCTGCTAAAAACTTCCTAATATCTTTTTAGATTCTGTTACTTTCATATAAAATAGAAAGCTAGGGTTTACGGCTAAAACCGACTCCTTACATTTTTGTAAACCCAAAGCAAGGGAGTTTGCAGCAGCTCCAAGCCCTTTGGTTACTTTTTTTCATAAAGCAATGTCAATCTCATTGTTCTATTTTTAAAATTCATATCATTTTTCATATAAACGCAACACATCCTCTTTTTTGTCATGTCATTACAAAATATTCATGATGAAAAGATAACTGGGTTGCTTCATATGTTAAAATATTTATTTGAAGCTGTGGCAAAATAGAATTGCGGCAGCAGCTTGCACAAAAAAAGCTTACAAATAACAAAAAAACAGCTGCTTTCTGAGCAGAATTTGCTCAAAAAGCAACCGGTTTTGTACACTATTATTTGCAACAGCTCCCTTCCCCAGCTAAATCAGGCAGTAAAAAAAGGCCTTTGGCCTTTATATTGCAGACAAATTTTGCATTGATGCCATATAATGAAAAATTGCTTTCAAAGCATTTCAGCCCATCAAAACAATTTGTCTGCACCTGTCTTTTTTTATATATTTTCAATACTTTGGCGGCTCTGCCTCTTGAAAAACACCTTGCTCATCTCTGTAATATGCCTTGCCGTAGGGGGCATTTAAAAATGAAATGATATCCGGGTCATAATTACAAAGCAAATTCAAATCATACAATCCAAAATTTTTTTCATCTGCCATATAACTGCTGCTTTCATCCCCTGCTGTAAAACGCCAGCCGCTGTCGTCCTGTCCTTTTTTGGGGATATCCCGATACATAAAGCCAATTTTTTCACCATCTACAATAATGCGATTGGTAGCAAAGCAGTTTCTGGAGCCTTTCCAGTCTTTGAGCAAATCCTTTTTTATATGAAATGTCACATTTCCTTCTAAATTCCCTTCCAAAAGTGTATGAATGTTTAATATGCATTCCTGCAAAGGCAGTTTTTGTATAATCTCCTCCATTTGCTGTGCCATATTTTCCTCTTTTTCTTTTCCCACTTTTTTCAGCTGTGCCGTCATCTCTTTGATATGCTGGTGGATATTTTCTTCCTTTTCCGCACCGGAGGCCAATGCGGCAAAAAGAAGTATTTCTTGATTGTTTGGCTGTAATTTCAATGCCTTTTGAAACATTTGGCTGGACCTTTGATATTGCTTTTGCAAAAAGTAGGCATATCCCATTCTCACATACCACATATAGTCTTTTCTGCCTTCTTTTGCCACCTTCAAAAGATATCCCACAGCATCCTCATACTCTCCCAATTCATTCAATGCTCTGGCAAAAAGACAGGTCAAATCATATCCCCATTTTTCCGGCTCCATTTCCAGCAAAGTGTCTACAATGGATTGAAAATTGCCTTGGTCATATTGTTTTTGCAATGTTTCCAACAAAGCTTCTTTCATAGATTACGCCATCCCTTTTTTATCCTTATATGCTTTTTATCTTTTATATGACTTATTTTAACAATTCTGCTTTCAATTTGCAATACATAATCTGTTTATATTGCCGGCCATTTTTGCCGCCGATGGTTTCTGTTGCATAAAAAATTTATCATCATAAACCAGTGGTTTGCTTTGCTTTGGGAATCCCTCTTTGCTGCTGCGGCTTGCAAGCCTGTTGAAGCTGGGCCAGATGCACTGCTTTATCTGTTCTTTTCTTCTGTAAGCAGATACCGGCTGAAAGGAATGGAACCGGTATTATTTTAATTGTATTTTTTAAAGCTGTATCCTCATTATAACCTTCCTATCCAAAATGCCCATTACCATATTTATATTTCCATTTTATCCAAAAGCATGAAAATACCTTTTGCCCTTCAAATATGTTTTTCTGCTCCACTATACCAATTTTCCTATATGGGGACAATACTCTGCTGCAATCATTTCCATACCCTTTCTTCCACATACCCCCCCAAATATTTTTATGATTTCTCTTTTCCATATATGATATTTACATTCCCAAGCTGTATACCTCCTAAGGTTTGCTGCATATTGGCAGACTCAGCATGATGGGCAAAAAAGTTTTGTTTAAAGCCAATCTATTCTTCAGCATAGTCGAGGCTTTATTGGTGATACAAAAGCAGCCACCCGCCTAACAGATAGCTTTCCTCATAGAAACCTATAACCAGCTTTCTGTTATCTGCTGTTTTTATGTTTTACTGTTTCTTTTTTTGTCTTCTTGCCATAGCCTTCCCTATTTTTTCTGCTGTATCCACACAGTAAAATGCTTTAAATATTAACCTTTTCTACCATACTGCTCTTATCCCCATAAAGCTTGATATGCTTATTTTAGCATATATTTTCGCTGATATAAGTAATCCGGACACCTTCCCATTTACTTTTTCCATTCATAAAATTTTTTTCATTCTCCTTCTCTTTTCATCAAAAAACACATTTTATCTATATATTTACAGTACTGTTTTATATGCCATAAACCATATATTCTCAGCCTCTTCCTACTCTTTTTTCTGATGACAAACTCCAGCTTTATGACAGTGAAATGGTATTGCGGCTTCTCTGCCAACGCCAAGGGCTTTTTTGCACCACCCACCCATTCACATATGGTTTGATTGACACAAAAAAAGGAACTGCTTCAGTTCCTTTTTAAAAGTGTTTTGAATCATTCAAAAGCTCATCTATAATTTGAGCAATTTTTTTCAAATCTTCTCTTGTCTGCTCAAGGCTTCCTGTGCCATAATGATTTTGCTGTGCATACAAAATTTTTTTGTATAAATAAAAATCCATGTCCTCCAGCCATTTCACAGGGTCATCGTCCCACATATTCAAAGGCAGCATTTCACTCAGTTTTGTATCATAAGTGCTGTTTCCGTTTCCTGTGCCTGATATATCATCTGCTATGGGAACCAAAAATCCCAATGCCTCCAGACGTGTCCCATTTGTAATCAATCCCAAATCTACCAAACTCAGCAAAAAATCGTCCCACTGTTCCATGGAAAGCTTTCCCTGTCCTGCATTGAATTGATTGAGCAGCTCTGTTTTCTCTTCTTCTGTCAGTCCACTTGTTAGCATATCATTTTTTTCAGACCCATTGGGTTGGGTATTATTCTGTAATGTACCATGCATTTGAGAAGAAAAACTGTTTTCCTTCGGCGTCCATACCTTGGGCATATATTTGGGTTTAATAAAATACATCTCTGCAAACTGCTGTTTTCCCATAAATATTTCATCATGCATTTTTCCCACTGTTACCATAACAATTACCCCTTTCTTTTTCAGCTTTTAAATATCTCCGTTTGCTTCAAATTTTATCAGCAAACAAGTAGCTTGTTTTCCCTGCATAGGAGAACCGGGATATTCTGTTATAAAGTAAACGGTTCCTTCCATACCATAAGTATAACTTTCTGTGGTATCATTTGGATAAGGGCTAAGTACTTCAAATATATTAGAACCATTTTTAGCAGTTTTGTTATAAAATTTCTTTCCATCGCTCGTAGTTGTGTAGTATTCAAATCTTTGAGGGTTATCTGCCTCAACATAAATAGAACCTAATATATACCAGCCTATGGGTTCATAATTGCCTTGTTTTGCAACAGCAATCAATTGGTCTTGTATTTCTTTTGTTAAAGTTCCTCTGACAAATGTTTGACCAGTATATCCCGAAAAACGATAACCATAATCTACAAACTGATATTTTCCATCATTAAATATCAAAGGAAAAGCTGCAACGAATTCTCCCTGAACAGTAGCAAGACCTGTTCCCTGTGCTTCTATTTGGTCATCAGCATTTTTTATTGCTCTTTCTATGGATTCTATTTCAGCGATATCCTCTATGACATTTGCATCTTCATCATTCATTTCAACTGAAACAAGTGATATTTCATCGCCAAGAGAAATAAACTCTCCTTCTATTTCGTTAGAATCGGCAGCAAATGCCGTAGATATTCCAACTGTTCCCAACATACAAATTGTTAAAAAAATACTTAATAATTTTTTCATATTCTAACTTTCCCTCCTTAAAATGATTGATATATAATCATTCTATATTATTTCAAATTTGTGCTTCACTCTTTATTCCACCTCCTTCTACTCTTTTTCATCATTTCATATCCCTTCATTGATGATAAAAATGAAATAATTTAGAATGATGTATTTTCAAATATAATATCATATATTTTGACAAAAGTCTATATACTTTTTAAATTTTTTTCACAAAATATATATTTTTTAATCACTTTTCTTCACCAATGCTTTCTTTCCAATGCTTTGACAATACAAATCTAATGACATTCTTCGGAAAAAATTAATATATTATTCAGAAACAGGTATTGTTTATTACAAAGTAGTATGCTATAATTACTACAACGCAATAACAAGAACCATTCCAATAGCAGAAAGGGGGTTTTCCATGAATACGCAGTTTCGCAAAGGCATTATTGAAATGTGTGTGCTGGCACTCATTGAAAAAAAGGATATGTATGGCTATGAAATTGTACAGAGCATTGCCTCTTATACAGACATCAACGAAGGCACAGTCTATCCTATATTGCGGCGGCTGACCACAGAGGAATATTTTGTCACCTATTTAAAAGAAAGCACCATAGGCCCTGCCAGAAAATATTATCACATCACAGAAAAAGGCAAAGCCTATTTAGGCTCATTGAAAAAGGACTGGCAGGAAATTTCCAAAATGGTCAATGACATATTAAAAACAAAAAACAGCTCATAATATCATGAAGCTTTTTCTCATGGATATTCGTATCATAAACAGTAATTGAGAAAGGAAGGATTTTTATGACAAAAGAAAGCTATTTGCAGGCTTTGGAGGGACATTTAAAAAAACATATGTCCAAGTCGGAAATTGAAGATATTTTAAGAGATTATGAAGAATATTTTGATGATGGCAGAAGACAAAACAAAACGGATATTGAAATCTCTGCCAAGCTGGGAGACCCTCAAATCATCGCACAACAGTTTATAGAAGAATATGGAAATAACCCCAAATCAGAAAAGCTGGACCAGACATTGCATACCCTCAAAGAAGGTACAGAAAAAACATTTGCCACATTAAAAAAAGGCACAGAAAAGACATTTGCCACATTAAAAAAGGGTACGGAAAAAACCCTTCGCTCCGCCGGTGACAAAATGGCAGACACAAATATATTGGATACGGCAAAGCAAGGTGTATCCCATGTGGGCCAAGGCGTCAAAAACGGCACAAACAGTATTTTTGACATACTAAAATCCATATGTCTGTTTTTTATATTTGCTTTTTTGCAGTTGTTTTTTATTGCAGTGGTATATAGCTTTTGTATTGGCAGTGCATTTTTTTTCGCAGGCTGCGGTATATCCGGCATTTTTTGCTTAGGCTTTTCCATTGTCTATTTACCGCTGCTTATTTCTCTGGCCGTTTTGTTTATCACCATTGCCTCATTTGCATTGTCAGGGCTGTTTCTAGTGCTTACCTACTATATTTTAAAAAATAATATTATTTTGATAAAAAAATGGATTCTTTCAAAAAAGAAATCTGACTTGAAAAGGGAGGCTTTATAATATGTTAAAAAAAATAACACTCACACTGACAGCAATCTTTTTGATTTCACTGCTTGGCTTTGCCATCACACTGCCTCTTGGTATCAAAACCACATTGGACAACATGGAAAGGCTTGTACAGTTTACCACACTTACGCCGGAAAAAACAGAAATCTCCCCCTCTGTGGAAACATTGCAAATCGGCTCTTATTACAATGATATCATCATAAAGCAATCTCCTGATGATACAGCTTATTTGGAACTGTATGGCACAAAAGAAACGCCCTACAATTCCCATTTTAAAATTTGTGTGTCCTATCCCGATGAAAAAACAGCCAAAATTTACACAGAACGTACTTACGGCACATTTTCATTTGATAAAGAAACCATAAACAAAACCATTGTAAAACAATTTCAAAATTATCCTGATGCTGTGTTGTACATTCCTAAAAACATAAATATACAATTAGAGGATATCTATGACATTTATGCCTTTGAAAATGTTGTATTCCAAAACAAACAACAGCTGCTTGCACAGGTGGAAAATGAACAGCAGGAGGAAAGAATCCGCCAAGAGGCAGAGCGTTTGCTGCAACAGCGTCAAATGGAGGAGGAAAGAATCCGTCAGGAAGCAGAACAGCTTTTGGAGGACCAACAGAGAAATCAGTGGGAATATTTGCCTTAACAACACCATTTTAATATAACAGCCACGGCTTTCCATTTATTTTGTGCCAAAGGGTTGCCGGGGCCTATGCTTTAAATGGATTTCAAGAGTATATGTTATTGCCAAGCATATGTAAAAATACTGTATTTGGTTTTGTACAAAAAAATACAAATCCATTGCTAAATACTATGTTTTACATAAATTTTATAACATATATTCTTGCTATCCACGGTGAAAAATACTTGGTTTTGGAGCATCATCCAATCATAGAGTCTGGCTTTATAGGAATTTTGAAATATATATTTTCCATGGGAAAAATATTGTGTTTGACTTTTCAACAACAAAAAAATATATATCTGATTCTAGACCCATGTTTTTATACAACCTTTAGAATATAAATCCACTTATAAATATTATGCTTTACATAAATTCCAAGACCCATATCCTTATTATCCATGGAAAAAATACCATGCTTGGCCTTGAACAAAAAAAATACAAAAGCTTTTCTAAAAAGCCAATCCTTTCATATCCATTTCAAACACATATCCCTCTAGGCTTTCACACATAGCCGGCCACTTCATGCCGCTGTTTTCATTGACATACCTTTCATACTGCTCAGAAATGGCACTGTCCATATCTATATCATCTTCTCATCACACAGCAATCTATTTTTTTCTCTATTTCTTTGTTTCTATTGCCTTTACATAAAATAGAAAGCTATAAAATATTGATTTTACAGCCAAAAGCAATTTTTTTACTTTCCATTTGCCATCCAAAGCAATGATATTTTTAAACCTTTCTTCACAGTGGTTTCGGAAGAATATTGACAGCTTCTCCCATTGTTTGTTTTGTTTTCAAAAAAGTAACGCCAAATCCCCCATTTCTGTTTAAAAATGTATATTTACCATACTACAGCATTTTTTATATAAAACGAACACATCCATTTCTTTTCTCATTTCTTCAACATATCCCACAGCATTTTCAATGCTTTTTCCCTTTCAAATGATTTCATCATTTCCACAGCTTTATTTTAATATCTATCCTATTATTCGGAAATACTTTATAACCATTATCCTTTATTTTCTTCCGCCCCACTGCACAAAAAACATCATTTGAAATAAAAAGCCTTTCTCCTTCACAAACAAAATCAGGGTGAAACGCCTGTTGAAAGCATTTCACCCTTACAAAAGTATTATTTCATCACAGCAATTTCACTATTACTGCTTACTTTTTTATGTATTTTTCCACAAATAAATAATTTATTTCAAAATATCACTGTTTTTATTGCTGTGCAATGACATCCTCACAATAGCGCATCAGCATAGAAGCCACCTCTGCCCTTGTGGCAAAGCCTTTCATGTTCAAATTTGTGCCATCGCCTTGTATGATACCCACAGTCACTGCCCATTTTGTGCTGTCCACTGCATAAGCAGATATGTTGTCTTTATCGGCAAAGCCTTCCAAAGCAGATGCATTCACAGGTGCTTCCACACCCTTCCATGTGGTATATCGATACAATAGGGCGGCCAGCTGTTCTCTTGTGATTTTATCGCCCAAGCCAAATGTATTTTGGCTGTATCCTGCGACAATGCCATTTGCTTTGCACCACAATATGGCATTTGTATACCATTGCTGCCCACTGACATCTTCAAAGCTGTTTTGCAATGTATCCGCAGCAGGATTTCCTTCCATGTTATAGAGAATCACTGCCAGCATTTCCCTTGTCAAATGGGTTCTAGGCTCAAACATTTGATTTCCTGTGCCATTCATCAAATTATTTTTTGCGGCATACTGCACAGCACCATAAAACCAGTCTGTTTCCAGCACATCCACAAATTCTGTTTTTTCTTCGGTAACAGGTGTAGTGGTATTGTTTTGGGTTTCTTCCTCCACAGCACTGTTATCTTTTACAATGCTTCCTGTTCTGCCCCCGCCGGAGCTTTTTGCATTTACTGTAAACTGGGCAGAAACCACTTTTTCCACTGCTCCATTTGCTGTCACAGTCACAGCTTGGGTATACTTTCCTTCAGCAAGTCCCCTTTCAGGCTGTATGGTAAAGGAAGTTTCTTCATTGATATCAATGAAATCATTTTCCAATGGGCTTACAATAAATGCATTTCCATCTGTTTTCAATTCCAGCTTTGCAGCAGCAGCTCCTGTATTTTTTATGGTCACTTTTTGTCCATTGGGCTGAGCATAGCCTTTTGGTGATTTTCCAAAATTCACATTTGCCGGTGTCACTGTAATGTCCAGACCATTTTCTCCTTCCACAGCAAAACGTACATTCACCACCTGAGAAGCAACATCTCCATTATATTTTGCTGTCACAGCCACTTTGCATTCATACACACCATTTGCCAATCCTGCATTTGGCTGTACTGTAAACACAGCCGTTTCCCCTGGGGTCACAGTGGTCTGTTCTGCTCCTGCCACAGTAAAGGCATTGGAACCGTCTTCTATGGTATAGCTCAAATCTGCATTGACACTGCCTGTGTTTTTCACTGTCACAGCTTGCGTCTCAGGCTGGATATATCCCCTTGGCAATGTACCAAAATCCACATTTTCCGGTGTCACAGCAATGCGCAAAACATTTTCTGCCGCCACAGCAAAACGCACATCCACCACCTGTGAAACTGTTTTGTTGTTATATGTTCCTGTCACATTCACTTTGCATTCATATGTGCCAATGGGCAGGGCCGCCTTTGGCTGTATGGTCAATGATGCTGCATCTCCCGGTGCCACAGCAGTTTGCTCTGCTCCTGTCACAACAAATGCGCCTTTTGTATCCTCCAAAGCAAATGTCAAATCCAAATCCACAGCTCCCACATTTTTCAGTGTCACAGTTTGCGGACCTGGCTGAGCATAGCCCTCCTGCACCGTGCCAAAATTAACGCTTTTTGGAGAGGCATTCACACCCAGCCATACTGCATTCAGCACTGTTTTTTCTGTAATCTGTGTGGTAAAGTCAAATGCTGTGTCTTCTCCTTCTTTTCTCCATTCCAGAAATGCAAAGCCTTCATTTTCTACAACCTCAGGCTCTGCCACTGTGCCGCCGTTTGGCACCAAGGCAACACTTGGCACTGCTGTGCCGCCTTCTTTTGTATCAAAAGTAACAGAGTAATAGTTTCCTGTTTCATTCAAATCCCTATCTACTGTCAAATTGGATAGCAGCACAGTATCCCCCTGACAAAAATCATATATGCCATAAGGCACATTTTGGAATACAATGGTACCGTCAGCTATATTGCTAGGAGATATCTCTTGATTTTGATTTTTCAAATGGATATCCTGCAACTGTGCCAACTGTTCTGCTGTGGCCAACTGACCATCAATTTCAATTTGTATTGTTACAGTATAGCTAGCCTGCTCTGCCAAATTGTATATTTCCACAGCAGGGGCATAGGACATTCTGGGATAATATCCATCCTGTACAACCCAAGGGGAGCCAAACAGTCCGGTATCTATGGCAATTTCTGATATATCCTTTTCTGTCACATTTTCATCGGGGTTGAGCGTACCATTTAGCTGTAATGCAGAGGAAGCAAAGCAGTTTTCTGTTGCGCCGTATCCTGCCACTTTTCCCACGCCGTCATTGCCTTGTACAGAGTCATTCAATGCGGCACTGCTGCGGACAGTTCCACTATGATATCCTACAACACCGCCTACATAATCACCGCCTGACACAGCTCCTGCGGCATAGCTGCTGCTGATGGAGCCAAGATTTGCTCCTGCAACACCGCCCACATAATGACCGCCTGTCACATTTGCCATGGCATAGCTGTCTGTGATGGTGCCGTTTATAAGATTCCATCCTGCAATACCGCCTATATTAAAACCACTTCCTGTCACAGTGCCTGTCACATAGCTGTTTTGTATTCTTCCGTCATTGCCTCCTGCAATGCCGCCTACATAGCCATTTCCTGTTACATTCACATTTTCCAGTCCCACATTTTTTATCACACCGCTGCTAGTTACATAAGCAAACAGTCCTGCATAATCACTGCCGCTGTGGTCAATTCTCATGTTTGAAATAATATGGCCATCGCCGTCAAATGTACCGTTAAATGAAGCATTCTCGGTACCAATAGGTGCCCAGCTCTTACCGTTTAAATCAATATCAGCAGTCAGTATCACTGTTTTTCCAATGTAATTATCTCCGCCGTTTACATTGTTTTTAAAATTTTCTAAATCCGTAACATTGTTAATGTATATTATGCTGCCCATATAATCGGGGATGAGCGGAGATTGACTGCCCCCTGGGCCTGACAATATGGGCAGCTTTGTGCCGTCTGTGTTTGTCCAAGCACTGGTGTCGCCAAATATGGTATCCCAATCCACATCAAAACCATTTCCATAGTCCAAATCGTTGCCAGCTCCACCGGTCATATTGCCTGTATTCACTGTCATGCCTGTCCAGCTGTAACAATCATTTGCACTGCCACCGGCATCAAATCCATACACCTTTCCTGCAGAAAGACTGCCATCCACACTGGAGTTTAGTGCCGCACTGTTTTCTATGGTCCCTGCATTGCTTCCTGCAATGCCGCCTACCAGTGTGCCTCCTGTCACCGCTCCTGTGACATAGCATCTGCTGATGACGCCTTCATGATATCCTACCAAACCGCCGACTTCATCATTTCCATTTACATTTCCTGTGGCATAGCTGTCTGTAATTTCTCCATTATCATTATGTCCTGCCAGACCGCCGGCTGCACTATCTGCTTCTACTTTTCCTGTGGCATAGCTGTTGGAGATAGTTCCTTTATTGTTTCCCACAAGGCCGCCGGCCGTACCTCCACCATTCGCCGTCACATTTCCTGTGGCATAACTGTCTGTGATGCTACTGCCGTTTTCATTCCATCCCACAAGGCCGCCGGAGTAGCCTCCAGCTCCTGTCACATTTCCTGTGGCATGGCTAGTGCGAATTTCTCCTGAGTCATGGAAGCCTACCAGACCGCCAACATAATTGGTGTCGCCTTCCACATTGCCTGTGGCATAGCTGTCGATGATGTCAACACCGTAGCCTACAAGACCGCCCACATATTCTGTTCCGCTCACCTTTCCGGTAATATGAACATAACAGTTTTCAATTTTTCCCCAGCTAATTCCCACAAGGCCGCCGGTGTTTTGGCCTCCTTCCACATTGACAACTTCCAAACCCACATTTTTTATCACACCTTCAAACACATAACCAAATAACCCTGCATTCTCATTGCCTCCTGTAATGGTCAGGTTAGAAATCACATAGCCGTTGCCGTCAAATGTGCCGTCAAAGTAATGCCAGTTTGTGCTTGTGCCAATGGGCGTCCAGTTGGAAATGCCGCTTAGGTCAATGTTATCAGTCAGTACCACCGTTTCACCGTGGTAGCTCTTTCCGGTGTTTACAGATTGTGCAAAGCTTTCCAATTCTGCGGCGTTGCTGATATATGTCACAGTGCCTGTTGCCGTACTGCCATTTTGGATATAATTCGGGATTTGAGAGGACTGGGGACCGCCCACATCTATCAGTGTAGGCAGGCTTTTGGCATCTGTGTTTTCCCAATCACTGGTGTCACCCAATATGGCGTTCCAATTGGTGTCAAAGCCATTTGCTGTATAATTTAAAGCAATGCCGTTTTCTCCGTTTCCGAGGCTGTTATTTACTATCATGCCTGCCCAGCCATAACAATTTATTATGCCTCCGCTTGCATTATTGTTTCCAATCACTTTACCGGCCCCATAGTTGTTAAAATGGGAGTTGACAAATCCATTGAGTGCCGCACTGTTTTCAATGGGTCCAGTGCTGTCATTTGTTCCCACAAGGCCGCCCACACTATCTATTCCTGCCACATTGCCTGTGGCATAGCTGCCGCTGATAGTGCCACTATCACGGTTCCAGCCCACAAGGCCGCCTACACTATCTTTTGTTCCTTCCACACTCCCTGTGGCATAGCTGTTGTAGATTTCTCCACCATTGCTTCCCACCAGTCCGCCAACATAGGTATCGTTTCCTTTCACATCCACTGCGGCATAGCTGTTGTAGATTTCTCCATTATTCTCTCCTACAATACCACCCACTCTAAGCCCTATTCCTTCTACATTTCCTGTGGCATAGCTGTTGTGAATTTCTCCATTGTTGTTTCCTACAATGGCTCCAACAGAAAACTCCCCTGTTACTGTTACATTTTCCACACCCACATTTTGTATCACACCATTTGCATACACATTGCCAAACAGTCCTATCTCGTAACCTGCTGAAATGGTCATATTGGAAATCACATAGCCGTTGCCGTCAAATGTGCCGTTAAAGGGATTAATAGTTGTGCCAATGGGTGTCCAACTGGCAATGTTTTTTAAATCAATGTTTGCTACTATTTTGTATTGGGCCTCTGCAAAAGCATTTCCGCCATATGTAGCGCCGCTGTTGACCAGTGCGGCCAGCTCCTCCAATTTATCGACAGAGCCTATGACAAAGGGCTGATCTGCCCTCACTGTTTTTAAAACTGGGCTATCTCCCACGACATCCGTATCACGTCTTGCTCTCCGTGTTGTATTTTGAGGCTAGCGCAGTGCCGCCTGCTCCACCAGTGAAAGCTTTGCCAGCTCTTCTTCTGTCCATTCTGTGTTGCTTTCATCAACCATCGTTATGCTGTCGTCGTCATTTATATCGTCGTTGCCTGGGCCGTTTGCATCGTCATTGCTTGGGCCGTTTGCATCGTCGTTACTTGGGCCATTTGCATCGTCATTGCCTGGGCCGTTTGCATCATCATTGCCTGGGCCGTCTGCATCATCATTGCCTGGGCCGTCTGCATCATCATTGCCTGGGCCGTTTGCATCGTCATTGCCTGGGCCGTTTGCATCATCATTGCCTGGGCCGTCTGCATCATCATTGCCTGGGCCGTTTGCATCATCATTGCCTGGGCCGTCTGCATCATCATTGCCTGGGCCATTTATATCGTCGTTGCCTGGGCCATTTATATCGTCGTTGCCTGGGCCGTTTGCATCGTCGTTGCTTGGGCCGTTTGCATCGTCGTTGCTTGGGCCATCTGCATCATCGTTGCCTGGGCCGTTTGCATCATCGTTGCCTGGGCCGTTTGCATCATCGTTGCCTGGGTCGTTTGCATCATCGTTGCCTGAACCTTCATTCATATCATCTTCCATATCTTTTTCATTGTCATCATTTGTAAGGCCGTTGTCTGATATATCTATGTTGATGCCGCCCTCACTTGGGCTGCCATAGACCACCATGCCCGCTTGAGAAAACGGCAATATCATTGCCATCAACATACTCAATGCCCTTTTTTTCCAAATATTCAATATTACCCCTCCTAAATTTCTTTTTTTGCTATTATACTACAATTTCTATCAAAAGCATATAGTTTTAGTAATATTTTTCCTTTTTATTTTATTCCAGACTATATGGAGATGATTTCTTGCTTTTTGTTTGGTTCTTTTGGTCAAATTTCATATGCTGTTTTCATAGAAAAAATAATTTGCAGAAAACATTGTACCTAGACTATGATATATACAAAAAATTTCTGTCAAAGCCATTCTATATCATCACCACTGCTTACAACCACCTCCAACCATTGTCATAATGATACAGAATCACCGCCATCCACAACAACCTCTATTCTCTGCCCATTGCTCCCTCTATCCATTATCACCATGACACAAAATTGCCGCCATCCACAACAACCTCTATCCTCTGCCCATCACTCCCTCTATCCATTATCACCATGACACAAAATTGCCGCCATCCACAACAACCTCTATCCTCTGCCCATTGCCCCCTCTATCCATTATCACCATGACACAAAATTGCCGCCATCCACAACAACCTCTATCCTCTGCCCATTGCCCCCTCTATCCATTATCACCATGACACAAAACTGCCGCCATCCACAAAAACCTCTATCCTCTGCCCATTACTCCCTCTATCCATTATCACCATAACACAAAATTGCCACCATCCACAACAACCTCTATCCTCTGCCCATTGCCCCCTCTATCCATTATCACTATAACACAAAATCACCGCCATCCACAAAAACCTCTATCCTCTGCCCATTACTCCCTCTATCCATTATCACCATAACACAAAATTGCCACCATCCACAACAACCTCTATCCTCTGCCCATTGCCCCCTCTATCCATTATCACTATAACACAAAATCACCACCATTCACAAAAACCTCTATCCTCTGCCCATTGCTCCCTCTATCCATTATCACCATGACGCAAAATTGCCGCCATCCACAACAACTGCTATCCTCTGCCCCTATTCACAAAAACCATTATTTCTCATAGAGATTTTATCAAAACCCAATAAACATGAAAGTATACAAAAATACTTTTTTAAAAGCTGTATTTTTTATGGTACAGCTTATATCACGGTCCATTTAAAAAAATCCATTTGACTCCATAACCATATACAAAGCGCACTTTTATAAAACATAAAAAAAGGAATAGAAATATTCCTTTTTTTATGCCCTTAAATTTTTACAGATATATTCACAGATATTTTTATAAGTATTTTTGAGCCTGTTCCTTTGAAAGCTGATAAACCTCCTGTAATTGCTCCAATATAACACTGTCCTCCACACCAATGTTTTTAAAGCTCTTTATCAGAGAATGGATACTGTTTTCCCTTTCTTCTTCCTTTCCTGCTTCCATTCCCTCTATTCTTCCTTTTTCCATTCCTTTCTGTTCTGCTTTTTCCACTCTAATATCTGCTATGGTTTTATATTCTTCCAACAACATACTTTCAGCCTCCTTACTTATATTTTTTTGTTTTTTTATAGCATATACGATATCATTTAATAATGTGTCAACTGCTCTCAGCAGCAAATCTCTGTCATGCTGTTTTACTGTTTCCAAAAGCTCTATATATTTTTTTAACTCTTTTACCATATTCCATACTTTTTTATCAGAATTCATTTCTTTTTTGTCTTTTAAATATTTATAAAAATACATAAATGACAGCAGCATCATACATTCTGATGTCATCTCTTCAAAATCCATGGCCAGCAAATTGGTATATTCCATTTCAATGGGAACAATATACTCCTCACAACGCTTGCCATCTTCGCTCATTTTAGGAAAGCATAATGCAATCACATCCTTTCCCTTTTTCTCTTTTCCAATGACAGTGTATAATGTATGAGAAAAGGGGAAAACAATTTTCTTTTTTTCATTTGCTTCCAATGCTGTATACAATCCATATAAAAAAGCCCTCAGTCCCATTGATGCGTCTTCAGTGGATTGAAATTCCAAATGGATTTTATATGGCAGCTTTTTTGATGTAAACAGCATATCCGCCATTCTGCCATACAATTTAGACTGAAAAAGATTTTCATTGACAAATTCGGTGTGAGAAATCTCAATACTGCTGTCCTCCGGTATATTGGTACGAAATAAAAAATTTAACAGCTTTATCACCGAATGGGTTTGTGCATGGGTGAATAAATATTTTAACTCCAAATCCGGTTTAAAGCCATACTGCTCCTCTTTTTTTTCATCCATATGCATCCCCCTTTATATTTATTTTCATATTAAAAAAGTCATAAAACATTGATTTGAAATCCAAAAGCTGCTTTCTCCTTTACAATCCAAAGCCAGGAAATTTTTAGTACAGTTTTTCACTTTCTGAGGTTTTGGGCATTCCCATTTTTTGATTGCTTTGTTTCAAAATAAAATAGCATCCTTTCTTGTTCTATTTTGAAGCCTTATATTTACAGCAGCATAGCATAAATGCAATACACTTTTTATTTTATTATAGCATAAAAGCCATTGCAAGCCTACTTCTAAATACACGAAATCCTTTTTTACGGCCCATGGCCCTGGCATATGCCTTTGACATTTTTATTGTTTGTTATGTTCTTTTCATATTTTATCACACATTTATTTCAAAAAATAAAATAGGATATGCTTTCTTTCCATAACCTTGGCATGATATTGCTTTTCAAAATAATATAGAAAACATTTTTGAAATGGATTTATCTATATCAAATGCCACAAAAATGTGTACATGGCTTTCTCATTGGTATTTTGCACAAAATACATTTTGTATGTCCTTTACACAAAACAAAACAACAACAGACAATCTGTTTTGACAAAAATAAAATATTTGCTTTTTTCATTTTATTTGTTATAATATAAATACAATGCGTAGCCAAAACAGCGTAAATCCAGTTGTTTTAGCTGCGCATTTTTCATTTTGTCAATTAGAGCTGCAGAAATTTTCTATTTAGGCCCCATATTAGAGGGAGGTGAAACTATAAAAAGTGCTGAAGAGCTTATACAGCCCTGTATAGGATGCATAGCTATGCTGCCGGTATCTGCTTATAAAAACCCCTTACAAGCCATATCAAATACAGCAAAAACAATACCATGCAGCAAAAAAGCCATCAAACAGCACAACAGCAGTACTTTACAAACGAAATATTTATATAAAAAAACAGTGTGTAGCCAATGGGTATAAATCCAACTGATTTGGTTATGCACTTTTTTTATGGTGTGTTGATATAAAAATGATATGGTGCTGCAAACGGGAAGCTTCCACATAGAACAATGAAATTTGTGCTGCTTTATTTTCAAAAACAAATGAACCAATGGCCCATTAAGTCCAAAATCTCCCTGCTCTGCATTTTAGGGCAGAAAACGGTTTTGGCTGTAAAATTCATGTTTCATAGCTTTCTATTTTATGGGAAAGCAGCAAAAGCTTTTTTTAAGGAGGAATTATATGGAAACAAATAAAATACATTCTTTTTTGGAAACAGAAAAAATAAGCACTTTGATGAAAAAATATGCCATTCCCTGTGTCATTTCCCTTTTGGTGGCCGCACTTTATAATATTGTAGACCAAATATTCATTGCCAATGCAGATTATCTAGGCTCATATGGCAATGCGGCCAACACCGCAGTGTTTCTCCTCACCATTGTGGCGCTTGCCATTGCTGTCATGATTGGCGACGGTGCCTGTGCATTTGTCAGCATCAGCTTGGGAAAAAAAGACATGGAAAAAGCCCATTGCAGCATAGGCAATTCCATTGTTATCTGCAGCGTTGCAAGCATTGTGATTACCATGGTATATTTGATTTTTGCAGAGCCTGTTCTCAATGCCTTTGGGGGCAATGTAAACCAAAAAACATTTGAATATGCAAAGGAGTATTTCTTTTGGATTACTTTGGAAATGCCCTTTTATATGTTTGGGCAGGCCATGAATCCCATCATCCGTTCTGACGGAAGCCCCAAATTTGCAATGGCCTCTACTTTGATAGGGGCAATATTGAATATGATATTAGACCCAATATTGATATTTCAATTTCGGTGGGGCATGATGGGTGCAGCCCTTGCAACCGTTATTGGACAAATTGCGACAGCAGCCCTTTCTCTTTGGTATTTGTTTCATACCAACGCTGTAAAGCTGCAAAAAAGCAGCTTTATACTGCAAAAAAGATTGATAGTAAAAATTTCACTGCTGGGCATTTCCAGTCTTTTGGCACAAATTTCTCTTGTGGCGGCCATGGCGGCAATCAACAATATGGTCCGAAAATATGGGGCAATGGACAACATATTTTCTCAAAAAGAATATGCCCAAATTCCTATGGCAGTGTTAGGAATTGTTATGAAGTTTTTCCAAATTGTCATTTCCATTGTAATAGGCATGGCAGCCGGCTGTATTCCCATTGTGGGCTACAATGTGGGGGCAAGGCGCTGGGAAAGAGCAAAGGAATTACTGACAAGGCTTTTGATTTCAGAAATCATATTAGGCCTTGTTGCTTTGTTGATTGTGGAATGCTTTCCCAAACAGCTGATTGCCGTTTTTGGTGCGGCAAAGGAAAGTGTTTATTATACAGATTTTGCTGTTTTGGCGTTTCGCATCTATCTTTGTATGCTGCCATTGGCAACGGTGAACAAAGCCACATTTATATTTTTGCAGGCATTGGGAAAGCCGGTGCTTTCCACATTTTTGTCTATGCTCCGTGAGGTTGCTTTCGGTGTAGGCTTTGCACTGCTGCTGCCTGTGTTTTGGGGACTGGATGGTGTTCTCTATTCCATGCCGGCGGCTGATATCATTACATTTGTAGCTTCTTCCATAATTATTGTAAGCACTTATAAAGGCTTTCATAAAGAAATAGAAAAGGAAGCCTTGAAAAAAAGTATGGTTTAACCTCATGTAGGCAAAATACTGCACAAAAAAGGAATATTACTCTCTAACATATACCCATTGTTGCTCTTGCCATATCACATTCCTTTGTTTTGTACAGCCCCCAAGCAATCCTATTTCTGTTTTTTCTCTATTGTTTTTCCATGTCTTTCATATTGCTTTGTGCTTGTCCAGAACCATTTCTGCTTTGCTTTTTTCTGCCGCCCCATTTCCATTTTATGAAAAGCCATTGCCAATGAGAAAAACAATATACGACGATTTCATATGTAAAAAACTATTGGCACAGCTTTTCATATCATTGCACTTTGTATGGGAAACCAAGAAAAGGGTTGAGCCGATTTCATAAAATCAATTTGCACACCAATTCCATGGTATTACAGCACATTTTGTCTGAATGCAAAAAGAGGGACAAAACAGGTCTATCCAGCTTTCATACTCATAGCCTTCTGATAACATCCCATTTTTCAGCACTCTCTACAAATTGCCAGGATTCTGCAAACAAAATCATATATCTGTTCACTGCCATCAAAAAAAACAAATTATTTTGTATACACAACAAATGTATAGTGTATCTATGGGGCTTTTAAAATCATTTTCAAAAGCCCTTTTACCATTTCGCAAAATGATGCCGAAAGCCTCTCTTTTTCATAGCAGAATTGTAGGAAATAACACGAACAAAGGGCAACTTTCATTTGAAAAATGCTTTTTTCTGTAATGGCTTTGGCCTTTCTTCCCATAGAAAAATTTATTTTTCTATGCTATACTGTTATCAATACACTGAAGGGAGCATAAAAATTGAAAACTATTTTTCTGCATGGCTTGGGACAATCTTCATATAGCTGGAATGCTGTTATAAAAGGGATGAAGCAGCCCTCTCATATACTTTGTCCCGATTTATATTCTATGGTTTGTGATGATGATATTTGTTATTCCCATTTATATAAAGCATTTACACAATATTGCACAAAATTATCGGCACCCTTTCACATTTGTGGATTATCGTTAGGGGGCATTATGGCATTGCAATACTGCATTGAACATCCTGACAAAATCAATGCCATGACGCTGATAGGCACACAATATGCCATGCCCAAAGGATTGCTGAAACTACAAAATTTCATTTTCCGTGTTATGCCTGAGAAGTCATTTAAAAATACAAAATTACATAAAAAAGCATTCATCAGCCTTTCAAAATCTATGATGGATTTGAATTTTCAGCCCTATTTGAAAACCATAGCCTGTCCTGTACTCATTGTCTGCGGAGAAAAAGATACTGTCAATAAAAAAGCAGCATTGCAGCTAAAGGAGCAAATCCCCCTTTCACAGCTTTGTATCATAGCAAATGCCGGACATGAAGTCAATGTGGATGCGCCTGAGCAATTAAGCTGCGTCATAAATGATTTTTTGCAATGGTAAGCCCCTGCCCTTTTTTATTTGGGGCAAGCAGGAAGGGGATTTCTTGAAAGCCTTCCTCCCTTGAGAAAAAGCAATTCTATGAAAACTTTAATGCCCTAAAAAAAGAGGATTCCCCCAGAGCCTTAATTCCTTGAAGAAAAAGCATTTTTTGAAAGCTTTAAGCTCTTGAAAAAAAGAATTTTTCAAAAGCTAATGCCCTAGCTTCTTGAAAACCTTAATACCTTGGAAAAGGGAATTGCTTCAAATCTTTAATGCCTTAAAAAATGAATTTCTTCAAAAGCTTAATCCTTTGGAAAAAAGAAACTCACAGCAAATACATGGGAGCCTATTTGCTGTTTCACAACAAAGGGAGGAGCAGCCCCATCTATGCCAAACAAATTTTTACTCTTTTGGGGCATCACAAAATTATGCGGCCGGAAGCAGTGGGTGGACGACAATGCTGTACAAAAGCCTGTGATAGAACACCTTTCCCATAAAAACCACAGTGCTATTTTTGCATTTCATAACATGATGACAGAACTGCTTTATAATTTAAACTGGCAAAGCAATCGCAAAGGGAGAAGCCTCAAATGCATGACGGCACATTTTTATGTTCCAGATATGTGGCTTTCATCCATGGTCCGGACTATTATGAAAATATAGAAAACTGTGGCATATGGCGTTTGAAGTACTGCTTTATGTACATCAAAAGCCATGGGCATAAAAGCATCGAACATCTGTTGAAGCTTATCCCCATTTTACACCACTTCGCTTTGAAACCGGCAGAAACAAAAAGGGGTGGCAGTAAACCATCCCTTTCTCCCTTCAATGCATTGTCATCAATCCTTTGTTTTTATGGCAATCTATCACAGCTACCTCCACAAAATAGGAGCTTCTTCTCCCAATGGCAAAATATCATGATGTACACCACGCAGCTTTGGTGTAATCAACTGGTCTGTATGCATATGGCCAAAATACCACTTTTGAAATCTTTTTCCATTGCTTACAATATGATACCACTGCTCCAAACAGCGAGGCAAGCAGTAGTCTGGAGCAATTTCCTTTTTTCTGGAAAGAAATGCTCTGGCAAACAAAGGACATTCATGTGTAATCACATAATCAATTTCATTGACATGGCAATCCATTTGTTTTCGGCCATATTCTATTTCCTTTTCAGTAGGCTCTTCCTCCTGCCACCAGCTTTTGCCTGCTTCTCTTCTATCCTTGTCCACAGAACGAGCGCCGCCAAATGTAAAAAAAACCATGCCATAAATGGTATACAATTCCCCTCTCAACAAATGATATACCCGCTCCCCTATTTGATGTACTCTGCCCCCCTGCCATTGGCTTACAGCAAAGCTGTTTAAAAGCTGATGATTTTCATGATTTCCGTCTACAAAAGCAATGGTTCCCGGAAAAATCTGCTGCAATGTTGCCACTGTATCACAATAATGCTTATCCCAAACATAGCCGGCATCTCCGGCAATGAGCAGTATATCTGTATTTTTCAGCATTATTTTTTCCGCCAGTCCAAACAATGGCACCAATGTGCCATGCTTATCTCCTGTAATCCATATTCTTCCCATGTCATTTTTCTCCTACTGTATTTTTTTATAATAATATATTCCATTTTCCTCTTTTCTAAAAACTTTTTTAGAAAAATATAAATATTGCAAATGGGAAATGGCTTCTCCTGTGGCAAACCATTTTTGAGGCTTGGGAAAATCCTCCCAGCATTTGCACTCTATTTCCCATGTCATATCCCTTGCCACATCATAGGCTGTTTTCCATTCTCCTGCCAATATATGCAATACCTCTGCTAATCTTTCATTGTGATGTGCATACAGCTGCTGAATCCTTTCATACACATTTTCTATGGGAGTGCCATGAGCAGACAGCAGCAATGCCACATCCAATTTTTCAATTTTGGAAAGACTTTCAAAATACTGCTGCAAAGGATTTTCACTGCTGATTTCTATGCATATATTGGGTGTTATGGTACCCAATATATGGTCGCCTCCTATCAAAATTTTCTCATTTGGTTCATACAAACAAATATGCCCCGGGGTATGTCCCGGCGTTTCAATCACACGCCACGCATATCCCCCATATTCCAGCACATCTCCTTCTTTTACATAAACAAAGTCCGCTCTTTTATCGTGACAATACTTTCTGCCGGGATGAATGTCTGTGTTGCTGCCAAAATCCGCCTTTGGAAATCCGTATTTGATAAACAAATCATCCAGCATTTTCCAATAAAGATTGCCTGCTTCAAAGTTGATTAGCTCTCCATCTGTTTCACTGGCATAAATATTGGTTTTTGCATTTATGAAATTTCCAATCAGTCCACAATGGTCTGAATGTAAATGTGTAATCAATAAATCGGTGTCCTCTATATTCAGCTCTGTAAATGCCTCCTGCAATGCTTTTGCACACTCCGGCCGATGAAAGCCTGTATCGATTAAAAGATTTTTATGGCCTATAATCATGTAAACATTGATTTCCCGCAGAGGATTGTGAGGCAATGGTACGATTTTTTTATAAATATGATTTGTCACTTTTTCCAGCATACTGCTTTTTCATCTCCCTTTTGTTTTTATTCTGTTGCTTTCATATAAAACAGCACAAACGTTGCTTTCTCAGCAAATGGCATTTGTATGCAGCTTTTCTTCCATGGCAGAAGGCTTTAAAACATCTCATGCATTGGCTTACTTTTTTTCAAATAATATGACATCCATACCATGATTGATATTTGCAATACCATATCCTGTTTCATAGAAATCCTCACAGCCTTTTTTGATATATTTTTATATTATATCAAATGATTGCATTGGCATAAATATCCTCTTTCAAAATTATTTTTGTTCATACTCCACGGGAAATGGCTATGGCTGTTGCAGCAATCTGTGCTTTTTTATAAAAATTGTCCGCCGCAGACTGTTTTTATCATAAAAACTGCTATGATTTTAATTTTCAAAAAGAAATATGTTGAAATACGACAAGAGTAGATATATAATAAATTTGATATGTATGCTTTTTTGAACAATACCCTCATAAAACACATTTGCACCAGACAAGGGCATTTCAATCCATGTTTTTCCTGTGACTGCCTCTGTTTCAGCCCACTGCTGTTTTGCAGTGCTTTTATATGCAAACATATTGTTTATTTCCAATTTTTTTACAAAGAAACAGTGCTTTTTAAAACAGCAGTATAAAACAACGGATTGTTTTAGAAGCATATCTTTTTCACACACAACAAAGGAATGAGGCCCAAAAAAGCATATAGCTTCCGGCAGAAAAGAAATTTTACTCTTCAGCATAAAAATATGGATTTTGCTATGCTTTTGTACCAAAAATTTGGGGACAAATCAAAACAGTATAGAGCTGTAAAATATTTTTCAAAATCTGTAAAAATGGACTGCCGAAATGGTTTTGAATGGAATATATTGCAAAACGAAAATAAAATATACTTTTTATTTTCTTTTTGGCATGATTTTTATTTGTTAATATCGCTATAAATATTTTAATTATCACTAATAACATGATACATATGCATATTTATGAATATAATGATAGATAGCGAAAGCAGAAAAAGGGGGAGGATTATCATATTTGACAGTCAGATATTTGGAAAAAACCTCAGAGCATTGCGAAAACAGGATGGCTTTAGATTGATTGACATTGCTGTGTTTTTAAATATACACGAAACCTATTTGGGACAGATTGAAAGGGGAACGCTTATCCCCTCTGTGGATACCGCCATAGCACTGGCCAATTATTTTGAGATGGATTTTAAAACGCTTCTTTCTCCCCTGAGCCAAGAATATGGCAACACCGTTTTTTTACGCCAAAAAATTTTTAATATCATTTGGAAATTAAGCCCTAACGAAAAAAAATTTATTTATAAATCATTATTGCTGTGGATTTATGATGAAGCCTCTCATAAATAAAATATGTTTGATTGGCCTCTTTTGTGCTGTTTTTTCCCTAAAAATAGGGAATTTTTTATTTCTGAGAATGCTTGTTTTCATATAAATGTACGATTGAAAAGTGTTTTATATTTTCAATAAATGTGCAGACCTTTCAGGCTATTGGAAATTTTGTAAAAACAATAAAATACTGCTTTTGAATATGGTAAGGCATTTTGACTTGGTAGAGAATTTATAATACCAAAAATTTTTGAAAAATTTGCTTTTTACATTTTATTCCCATTTTAAAAAAGTACAGCATTGTCACATATTTTTTAGATAACTGCCCTTGCGGAAAGTATTTTTATAATCAACAAATATTTTGCAATTTTCCCCCATATCTCCTATCCATATTCCGCATCTTTGTGGAATATGAATGGGCAAATATCATAAAACGCCAATCCCTTTTACTCTCACTGCAAAAAACATCCTGTCCATTCATACTATCCTTATTTCCATTGCATTGCCATCCCCTCACCCCTTTTGACTGCTGCAAAATTGAAAATAGCCCCTTTTATACCCATCCATTGCACCGGTACAGCCGTTTTATTTTTTTATCAAAATACAGCCTTTCCTGTCATTTCATACACCATTGCTATCAAAATGGATTTTTTAGAAAATGCTGTTTCCTCCATGGCACTTCCTCCCTCTTTTAGTATATTTTCATTTTTCATGGCTGTATGAAAGCATATATTGTGTTTTTTTTCATTTTTTCAATGCCTTTTTATATAAACAATTCCTATCCATACTCACTTTATAA
This sequence comes from uncultured Clostridia bacterium, assembly GCA_944384265.1. Classification (GTDB taxonomy): domain Bacteria; phylum Bacillota; class Clostridia; order Lachnospirales; family Anaerotignaceae; genus Coprocola. Next base: position 48,185 of record CALWSR010000012.1, on the reverse strand, counting down.
AAGCCACAAAAAGAAAGGCTTATATATTTTTTAAAGCTGCAGTGATACAAAAGCATTTTGGTCTTTTCACTGATTCTGGCTGTATATTCACAACACCATGTCATTTATGATACAGCTTTCTTTGGCAAACATGATATATCCATTTTTTCTTTTTTATGCCGTAGCTTTATATATCCCTATCATTCCATTCATTTTCAAACAAAAAATGGCTTACTGCAATGCAATAAACCATTTTATACCGTAACAATATTTTACAAACAGACAGCATTAAGACAAATAGGAAACAACAATTTCATCTTCCTTTGACAAAAATATTTTGACATTGCGGTCTATTTCTTCAATATTTTTTACTTGACCATTGATATTAATTTTGACAGGCGGATATATGATACTGCATACAATGGCAGCCTTTTCTCCCAATCCCATTTGATTTCGAATCTCTTCAATCTGGCGGGCAACCTCTTCCTTCTTTTCTGTATAGGCGGCAAACTGCTCCTCGGACTGCCTCAATACCCCTTCTTTTTGTTTTGAAAGCTCGTTTATCCCCTTCAAATAGGATATGTTTTTATCCAAAGAGGTCAAAGTGGCTTCAATCTCTTTCATATATTTTTCAAGGTCTTCACATTCATTGGCGATATGAGGCAGTGTACCCAGCGTGATTTCTGTTTTTCTGTGGGCCTTTGTGCCAATAATGCGGGCCTTTACAGACTGCATGGCCATTATGCTTCCGCCTATAATCACGCCCAAGCCTGTTTCTGCAAACACAGATTTGTCACAATATACCTTGCAGGATACCAGACTGTTTACAATAATATCCCCGCCGGAATATACTGTTGCATTTTCCAAAAATGTGGAATGTATGTTGCCCTTTGCGTGCAGCTCTCCTTTTTGGTTGCCGTTCATGCCCTTATGTATGATAATGCTTTCGTCAGAATACAAATAGGAGTCCTCCACCATACCAAAAACAGTGATGTTGCCTTCGGCTTTGATTCTAAATCCGCCCTGCACATCTCCTCTGATGATAATGTCGCCGTTAAAATCCAGATTACCCACAGACAAATCCACATCTCCCCGTATTTCAAGTGCCTGTGTTACTTTAAACAATCCGTTTTGGAATGTGATGTATCCGTCGCTTCCTGCCAAAAGCTGTGTGCCGTCTTCGGAAACAACTGTGTTTTTGCCCTTTGGCACAAATGCAGCCTTTCCTTTTTTGGCTTTTATCTCATTTCCTTTTACCCCCAGTCCGTTTTGTCCCTCTGTGGGCAGTATAATGTCACAAATCAAATCTCCCTTTGAAATTTTTTTAAATAAGTCAAACTCTTTAAAATCCATATTACCGGATTCGTCCTCTGTATATGAAATTTCGTTTTCGTGGGGGATATGCTCAATGATTTCCCCATCCACACCATCTTGGCTTATCTGGCCCTTTGCCACGGCAAACAGCTTCATATACTCTTTGTTTTCCCCTATTTTTTTTAATAAAGCTTCATCCACTCCGTTTTGAATTTCTTTTTCTTTTATAAACTCCTTCAGCAGCTCATATTCCATGTCCTTTCCCTTTCCAATGGGAGGCAATACCACCATAAGTGCCAGCGTATTGTTTTTGGAAAAATAAACCACAGGCTCAAAGTCAATGCCCTCCTCCTCTGTCTGCTCCTCACCTTGCTGGGACTTTCCATGGAGCCTTTCTTTTTGGGCCACTCTTTTTTTGGAAACTGTTTCTAATTGTGTGAAAAATTTTTCCACATTCATATCCCATTCAAAAGGCTCGGCATCCTCTATGGTGTATGCTTTTTCCTTCAAATATTCACAAATGGGCCGGTACAGCAGCTCCTTGCCCAATTCCTCCTGCCATGTGTTGTATAATATCTGCAAAGGGTCGGACAATATTTTTTCCAGATTTTGCTGTTTTTGTTCAGGCGTTTCCGTTTCTATGCTTTGCGAGTCCTCCTTTTGTATCTCCTCATTTGACAAATTTTGCTCATTGACCTCTTCTTTTTTTCTTCCAAAAAAATTTTTAAAAATATTTTTAACTCCCATAACATAACCTCATATTCATTCTTTATTCTTTACATTTTTTTAATAACCCCTTACCTTATATATTTTATTATAAATACAATATTGTCCTATGTCAATTTTGAATTGTTATGTATTTAACATTTTTTATTTTATTTGGCAATTATTATTGAAAAAAACAAAATTTCTGATTATAATATAAGTGATTATTACTTTATTTTTTTATTGGAGGGATAGAAAATGCTTCAAGCCTATGACATATCTGAAATTATTGACAGCTCAGTAAAAGATATATCAAAGCGAGTGGCAAAAATCGACGTTTTTGTGGAAAAAGGCGAAGCTTTTGGCAATTTTGAAAAGCCCTATACCATTTTTTCAACCACAAGCGGCGATTATCAAATGATGCTCTCCTTTTGCACAGACAAGTCCGTTTTAAGGGCCATAGCAGAAAATATGACCCATGGCAGACAGCCCTTGGATGAGGAGGAAGTTTTGGTTTATACCAGCGAGTATTTTAACATACTCTGCGGCCATGTGATATCTGCCATAAACAAAGAGTTTTATTTAAAAACCTATTTCTCCGTTCCCACAGTGATAAAGGGTGACGGTATATGCTGCCCTGACAGCCATTTTGTACAATATCAAAAGCTTTATAATTATTATTATGGCTCGGCTAAAATTGAGGCGCTGCAATTATAAAAAATTCAAATATAATATCATGGAGGCAAATATGAGCAAAAAAGTATTAATAGTGGATGATTCAATATTTACTTACAAGGAAATTAAACATATGCTTTCAGGCACAGATTATGAAGCCGTAGGCCATGCCAAAAACGGCCAGGAGGCTTTTAAAATGTATGCAGAGCTTATGCCGGATATCGTAACAATGGATATCATACTGCCCGGTCTGACCGGTCTTGAAACATCAAAGCTGATTTTAGGAAAATGGAAGGATGCCAAAATCATTATTGTCAGCTCTTTGGCTTATGATGATACGGTAGATGAAGCGGCCAAGCTTGGCATCACCAATTTTATATTTAAACCATTTGATAAAGAGGAATTGATAAAGGCCTTTGATAAAATGTTGGGCTGACATTGTTATGCATCGTCCCCAGGGGAGAGCTGCTCTCCCCTTTTGCCCTTCAAATATGGGCAGGGTCGTTTTTTTGTTCCCATGGTTTTGTTTTTGTCTGTGCGTATATGGAGTGTAGCATATTTTTTTGCAGCCCCTTTTTGGCTGTGGGCAGCATGGTTGCCAAGCTGCGTGACGGCTTTTTATTTTGTATTTAGAAAAATATAGAAAGGGATATAAGCACATTTTGGATGGGGCCATAACGGCATTTTCCTTTTGCTGCTGCGCTGTCCCTATCAATCACATATGTAAAGCCATGTGTTGCTTTTTGCATATAAATGGCCGGATTTTATATGGACAGAAATTGTGTTGCAGTGAAATAAAGCTGTTTTTTCTTTATTATGATACCCCCTTTTTTTCATAAAATACTTCTATTTTGATTCAAACATACTGAAGGAGATTTCACATAAAATCTGTTCAAAACAATTTTGGTAATATGACATAGTAGCAAAATATCCATAGACGGCTTCCAATGGTATGGTACATAATACAATGACAGCGGCAAAAAACTGTATTATGCTTTCGCATTTTTTATAGGCATCATTGCTGATTTTGCCATTAATATGAAAAAACAAAACAACAGATTAAAATTTCATTTTTTTATGGAGGAAAAAATATGCAAACCATTGTCATTTTGTTAGACCCAAAAAAGCTGGAAAATCCAGATACTGATTTGTGCTATGTTATCCCTAAATGTATTGAAGAAGCGTCTAATGGGGCCATACAATACAATGGATATACCTATATAGGTGAAGACTATGCCCCTATTATGGGTATTTGGCTGAAAACAGCATCGGCAGATGAAAGCTGGCCTTTTATTGCCGCATTGTTTCAAAAACAAAAATTTATAGAAAATGATTTGTATCAGTCAGCACAAATTTTGATTTCGGAAAAGGATACGGAAAAAGAATTGAAAAATTGTACATTGGTTTTTCCAAAGGCATCATAACTGCAATAGTGGCTTTTAGGCTGATGTTTTATGAAAAAAGCTTGCTAGATGAGAAAAAAACATTTTACCATTTTTTATGGCTAACATTTCTCATACAAAAAACATAAGCATTTCATAAAAAAGCTTTCTAAACAGGGAATTTAAAAAATTTTTTCTCTTTTTGCCACCACCATTTCTTATGCTAAAAATATAAGCATTGCTTAAAAAGCTTTTTCAACGGAACAGAAAAAGATATTTTACCATTTCTTACAACTAACATTTCTCATATAAAAAACATAAGCATTTCATAAAAAAAGCCTACTAAACAGGGAATTTAAAAAACTTTTTTCCTTTTTGCCACCGCCATTTCTTATGCTAAAAATATAAGCATTGCTTAAAAAGCTTTTTTAACAGAAAAGAAAAGGACATTTTACCATTTCTTACAACTAACATTTCTCATACAAAAAACATAAGCATTTCATAAAAAAAGGCCTGCTAAACAGAGAATTTTAAAAGCACTTCCCCATTTTATTTACTTTGGCAGTCCCTTCATTTTCGTTGCAGACAAATGACACAAGCATATTCATTGAAAACAAATCCCAATGATAGAGATTTTTATTTTGCTCTCAAACACAAACTGTCATTTTCAAAAAAAGAACGCCGTTATAGCCTTCCTTTTTCAAACACTTTGTTTTTTTCATAGCTTTTTCAAAGGTCTATTTTTCATCTCAGAACACAAACAAAGCTTCAAAGGGACACAGCATTTTTTTCAATCACACAAATTATATATCATTTGAAACAGACCACATCCATTGAAAAGCTGTATAATATGTATGGAAAAAAGCTTCAAATGGCTTCTGATGAGCATAGCTCTGCCAAAGCAGACAGATTGATGACAGAAACCCTTCCTCGAGCAGTGGAAATAATGCTTTGCCTGCGCAGTGCAGAAAGTCCTCTGGTAATTTGTATACGGCTCAGCCCTAATATTTCCCCCAGCTCCTCCTGTGTCATATCAATCACAGAGCCAACGCCTGTGGGCTGATTGATGGTAAGAAGATAGAGCAAATTGCATATTTTGATAAGAGATGGATTGTATTCCTGATGTATTGTTTCAAAAAGAAAACGGTTGATATACATAGAATACCAGTTTACCACCTGTTCACTCAGCATTGTGTTGGATTGAAACATATTTTGAAACTGCTCCTTTGTAAACTCCAGCACCCGCATATCTGTCAATGCCATTGTAATCAGCGAAAGCTCAATTTTATAATCATGCTGACGATAACCGGGAAAAACTGTGCCTGCACCATGAAAGCTTATGATTTTTCGCCTTCCCATTTCATGGTCGGCAAAATGTATTGCCGCTCCGGAAATGATGTAATGAATTTTTTCATAGGGCTGTCCCGGCTTCCATAGATAATCCCCTTTTTGAAATGACTTTTTCAAATGAGGCTGTGACAAAAAATAGTCATAAAATGCTTTAAAATCCTCTGCAAAAAAATATCTTGGCTTCAGCATAGTACCACCTTCCCATCTATATTCTGATTGTATCATGGCAGAGTGCTTTTTTCAATGGAATAAAAAATGCAGTGTAAAACAAAATCTGCCCTTTTTTCATGGCTCTTGGGTCCATGCAATGCAAAAAAGGGAATCCTAAATTTCATACTACTATATTGGGGAGCGTATCCCTTTCACACTGCATCATCAAAATAGGAGGAAAAAAATATGAATATGGTTGTCATTACAGGAAGCCCTCACAAAAAAGGCACATCGGCACTGCTGACAGAGCGGTTTTTGCAGGGTGCAAAAGAGGGAAAAAACAATGTTTTTTTGTTTCATGGCGCATTTGAAAAGGTTCATCCCTGTATAGGCTGTGACGTATGTGGTATGGGTAAAAACCCCTGTGTTTTCCACGACAGTATGACCCCATTGTATGAAGCATTAAAAAATGCAGATATGGTGGTGTTTGTCACGCCTCTTTATTATCATGGGATGTCGGCGCAAATCAAAACAGTCATTGACCGCTTTCATGGCATAGACGACCTGCTCCGCCACAAAAATAAAAAAGCCATACTGATTGTCACTGCCGCCAGCGATGAAGAAAGGATTATGAATGGCGTGGTGGGAAGCTATGAGGAAACCCTGCATTATCTGGGCTGGCAAAATGCAGGCACATTGCTGGCCTATGGCTGTTACAGCAGAGAGGATATAGAAAAAACAGATTATCCAAAAAAAGCCTATGAAATGGGAAGAGCAGTCAAATGAGCAGATATTTTCCATACTGCACAGCCCATTTCCATACCCTCCATGGTGCTATGGCGGATTGCAGCAATACATCATTCATAAAAATCAGATGCAGTATCAAATATGTCATGCTTATAGACAGATGATAGAAAATCTTCATGGTGAAATCAGAATGGGCTTCTCCATAATATGGTACTGTAATCAAAATAGAATATTAGAATGGATACTGCTTTATGGAAACCAAAAAACCATGGTGGCATTGCTATATTTTTGCAGTCCTTTATTCAAAAATGATATTGGAATGGCTTTGCAAAAGTGGTCATGCAAAAAACATCTTTACTGTAAATGCCATACCTTCTCTTTCATAGAAAAACAACAGAATGCAAAAGCATTATCTGACGGTTTTTAGCACAATATATGTTTTTAACAGTAATGCCATGTTCTCTATAATAAAATAAAAATAACAAAATACAGAAGCAATAACAGAATATAAAATCGGATGTATTGGGTTAATATGAAAAATGATATGGTATGAAAAATAGAACAATGAGATTGACATTGCTTTATGAAAAGAAAGTAGACAAAACGCTTGAAGCTGCTGCAAACTCCCTTGCTTTGGGTTGACAAAAATGTAAGGAGTGGGTTTTAGCCGTAAAGTCAATGTTTCATAGCTTTCTATTTCATATAAAAGTAACAGAATCATAAAATCAAAAAGGAGTGTTTTTATGGAGCATAAATGCAAAATCACAGTACTTCGCAAAGAATGTTTTCAGGATTTACAGGAGCAGTATTTAGCAGACCCCAAATCCGGCCCCTGTTTTCTATTTGAGGTGGGACAGGAATTTATAGTGGGGCAAAATGATTTTTTTCATATGCTGGACGGAAAATTTTGCGGGGAGGCATGGGACGCCATCAGCCGATATGTTTATGCCGCACTGCAAGGCGGCTCTATTATGAATGGCTGGACAAATGATGAAAAAATGATGATTGCCTGCTGTAATGACGGCACCCGCCCAGTGATTTTCAAAATTGAACGGATTGATGTGGAGGAATCCTCCCCAAAGCATTGATATTATGGCAATGTTTGCAGTTTCTTTCCTAAGCATATATTGGAGAAGGTGCAAACAAACATTTGTCACTATAAATGCATTTTATTTTCAAACATAGCACCGCAATACCATTTTTACATTGTAATGGCCTGTAAAAAACAAATATTTCACCCTATTTTGTTTCCAGAATGGATTGGCTCCATTGCTGTCCTCATATCCATTTTACAAAACGGGAATGCCCTGTGACATAGAAATATACAAAATGAGCCTATATCCGGGAAACATACTCCATTCATTTCATGGCAGTTTTCTATGGGCGGCTTTTTCCTCTTTTCTTCTTTGGCCAGTTCATTTCATTGTTGCAGGGCCTCTATGGTATTAGTATAATGTATATAACCATATTTTATGAGGGGGGCAGTGCCATGTACAACAAAAATATATCATGGGAGCATATTGTAAAAGCTGTTGTGTCCATTTTGTTTTTGATGGGAATACTGACGGGCTGCGGAAGGCTTCAAAGCAGCTTTGCAGTCAAAGCAAATATCAAGCAAGCTCTTCCCCATGCAGTGATATTAGATGTGGAAAATGGAACACGCTCTGAAAAGTACAAATTTAAAAAATATACCATAGACAACAACGGTGTTGTATTTACATATGAAAATTATCAGAGAGATGCCTTTTTTTTTAGTATGAAAATCACCTCCCAGAGCAATGATTACTGCAAAAAGCTCTTTGCCCATTTTTCAAATGAAATAAATGAAATTGCAAAAAAATATCATGTGGAAATAGATGTGCTATCCGATTCCTTTGTGCGCATCAAAAATAATGTTTCCCATATGGAGGAGATAGACAATGGCATAAATGCCATGGAAGAGATATACACACTGATAGAAGACTACATTCCCCAAGTTTCATTAAACCAGCTTCCTTTTCAAATTTCACTCTTTACCGATTATGGACAAACCCAGCAAATTATGATAGAAAAGCAGGGAGATTGGGATGAGGACAATGCACGCCAGCTTTTATACATGAATTTCAAATCAGATGTGGAAATGGGAAATGTCCATAACGTCAGCTTTTCAGAGGAAGCCTTAAAAGCCATTCCCCAAAAATACATCAACAATCTCTATATCAACAAAGAGCCATATCTGTCAGAGGATTATGAAATCTGCTTTTTATACAATGTGGAGGACCAGATATATTATACTCCCGTTGGATTTGGTGTGGAGCTTGACTATAACGGCGGTGTGGAGGACTATTTGCAAAGGGAAATCATTACATTTTATTATCCCCATTGCGAATACACCATTTTACCAAATAAAAAAACATCCTGCTACAAAATTGGAGAGGAGGAATATGTTGTAAAAAGAGGCAAGGAGGGCCTGACATTTTTAAAAAATGGTGAAAACATGGAAATTTTTCATAAAAATGAAATATCCAACACCCATACAGGCGCAACCTATTATTATTGGGTCAGCGTATATGATTTTGCAATGCTCATGGGAATGCAGGTGGATAAAGTGGAGGAAAACGGAGTCTATCTGACTATGCCATAGCTGTATGCTTATGGCATAGCCAGTCCCATGGCTTTTTAGCTGACTTTTTTGTATTGGCAAAGGCCTCAATCTATTTTTTGTTTCCATATCCTTTCTGGCACAGCCTTATCCTATACAGCCAAATGATAGGGCTGTTTTTTTGGCTGTGTAGGCCTATGGTTTCAATTCCTCATTCCCCTTTTTGTACCAATGTTTTTTACTTACAAAATCATACTGCCCTTTTCTAATTCAAAAAGCTCTTCCATTTTTTTTGCTTCCAAAGCATTTCCTCCTTTCTCATACAGATTTATAAGCTAAATGACAGGGCTGTTTTTTGGCTGTGTAGACTTGCCGCCTTCATCCCCCTTTTTGTGCCAGTGCCTTTCCATTCTTTTTCACTTCAAAAGCCCTCTTTAGGCCCTTTCCCTTTCCAAAACTTCCCTTGTCCTTTTCTCATGCAAAGGGCCTTTTCTCGTTTTTTACCTCCAAACCCCTTCTGTTCTCCCCTCTACAAATCATTCCTTTACATTCTCTCAAAAATTCCTTTTTCTCATCTCATTCTATTTCTTTCACAAAATTCATAACAGCAATTCTAAAAAACATTGCTTCCTATCTCCATAAACTCATGCTGCACCATGACAGCTATGGCACAATAGCCAAAACATCCCAAAATATGTCTGTGTTTTTAAAAGGGCTTGTCACACTTTTTTTCCCTTTTCATATGATATAGAGAACAAGCAAATTGTTCAAAAAATAAAATATGGAGGGAACAAAATGGGAATCAATTTAGTCAACAAAACAATTAGCACAAATGAAATTGCTTGTGACGGAACAATGGAGGTGACATTGACTTTGACAGCTTCTCCTGACATTGTATCAAACCCAACAGACATCGTGCTGGTGCTGGACAGGTCAGGCAGTATGGCAGGCACACCCATAGAAAATTTAAAATCCGGAGCAGACAAATTTATTGACATCATTGCAGAAGCCACAGGCGGTGCGGCCATGGGAGAAATTGGCAGTGGAAGCCGCATGGCCATTGTCAGCTTTTCAGATGTTGCCACACAGGACACACCGCTTACCACATCTGTGTCCCAGCTGAAAAATGCGGTTTCTGATTTGACAGCAGGCGGCTCTACAAACCATGCAGACGCCTTTACAAAGGCTATAGAGCTTTTTGACCCCTTATCTGCCAATGCAAAGGTCATTGTAATGTTTACAGATGGTGAAACCACAGCAGGGCCAGACCCAGACGTTGTTGCTGCCGCAGCCAGAGCATCAGGCATCATCATATACTGCATTGGCTTGGTAGGCAGAGATGGTGTGGATGAAGCCACACTGGACAACTGGGCAACACCTCCCAGTGCCTCCCATGTGCTGATTGCCCCCACTGACCAAGATTTGGAGCAGGCATTTGAAACATTGGCCCAAAATATATCCAAGCCGGGAGCAACCAATATTGTCATAGAGGAAACAGTCAATCCAGATTTCAAAATTTTGTCTGTTCTGTTGGCAGAGGAAGGCACTGTTGTAAAAGAAAGCGACACCACATTAAAATGGAGCATTCCACAGCTGGGTGTGACAGCAAATCAAAGTGCCGCATTGAAATTTGTTGTTGAGCATATCACAGATACCACCGGTATAAAAAAAGTAAACGCCTCTGTTGTATACAGCGATTTGGAGCAAAACCATGTTGTTTTTCCTGACCCGGTTGTGACAGTGGATTGCGGTGCTGTGGTATTTCCAGAGGATTGTCCAAAGCCCATAAATATTGCAATGGATGGCTGTGAAGATACAGTATATTACAATATGGAGGACACTGTTTTGGAATCTGTGGGACGTATTTTGCAGCTGGATGTAAAGCTAAAAGATATTTGTCCCAGAAAACGGGTTGCTTTGTGCATCACACTCAATGAGCTGGACGAGCATGGCAATGAATATAAAAGAGGAATCAAATTTATTACTGTGCCGGCACATTATTATGAGCATTGCAAAGATGTGGAAGTACGGTGTATTCGTTTTATATTGCCAGAGGATTTAAGCACACTGGAAAATACCACTTCACTGTGCGGACAAAGACAGCTTGTGGCAAGAGCCATGGCGCATTATGTGGATTATGACTTTGAATGCTGCAAAAATCACATTACAATTTCATAATTTTTCATTTGCTTTGTTGTGAAAACAGCAATGAAAAGGAGTGCAGCGGTGCCTAAACCGCTGCTTTTCTTTTTATAAAAATGTGTGAAAAATAGCCGTAGTCTTGGCATAGCAAAAATGACATAAAACAATAACACTCTCATTATCCCTAACAAAAAAGACATAGGACAGCAACACAAATAAACGATATATGGCCTATCATGCCTTCTTGTTATAAAAAGGCCTGTTTCATTTATTTTAATATCATCATACTATAAAAATACTCCTTTTACAAAAATAGATTCTGTTACCTCAATATGAAATAGAAATCCATACAGCATTGATTTTACAGCCAAAACCAGTTCTTTACATTTCTTCTCTGATTTTTAAAGTGCCTCCCTCAATTTAGAAGCATTTGCAATAGCCCTCATTTCCTTTGCCGCCTTCTTTCAAAGACAGCAACATCAATTTCTTTGTACTGTTTTAAAACATATTGTAAATTCATGTTTTATAATATTGTATTTCTTTATGCGGTCATAAATATAGCTTCAAGCACTCCATTCTCATTGACCATGGCTATGCTTTTTTTTTGCAATGGCATTGCTTTTGCTTTTTTGAAAATCAAATGCTGTCCTATAAGCAATACCTTTTTGAGGCAAAAGACATTTGTTTTTTTGAAGCAAAGCAGTACTTTACCATTTTTTCATCTATTTTATGCATGGACAAATGCACTTCAAATACTATATTTGATATGCTAATGTCATTTCAAGCACTGCCTTGTTAGCATCACATACAAGTTATTTCACGAAGCGGCCTGCCATTTTTAAATATTGGTGAAACATAAATTTTAAAATAAAAAGAACGTATCACAAATAAAAATAGACAAATTCAATATCTATTTTTAAAACAGATTTCACAATAACAATGCTTTTGACAATAAAATACTTTATTTTTCCAAAAATGTATTGACAAACCAAAAAAACTGCTGTATATTAGAAATAGAATAATTCTAATTCTAATGTAGGTGATGATATTATGCGTTATGAACAAATTATATTAGACCTTATCAATACCTCAAAGGAACATATGACAGCAGAAGAAATCTTTTTTTCATTAAAAAAAAATTTTCCCTCCCTTGTGCTGGCAACAGTATATAACAATTTAAACAGCCTTTATCAACAGGGAAAAATACGAAAAATCAGTGTAGAGGGACAATCCAGCCGATACGACAGAGCCACAAGGCATGACCATTTGCTTTGCTGCTGCTGTGGAAAGCTCTCTGATGTGGTGCTTTCAGACCTCACACCGGCATTGGAAAAACAAATTGGTTTTCCAATTGAAGCATATGATTTGAAAATACAATATCTTTGTCCCCAATGCAAACAAAAATAGCATTTCATGGCTGGTTTCACTATGTACGCATACGGGCGTATATCCCGTAAATATAAAATTTCAGGAGGTTGATGATATGAGAAGTATTACAACATTAGATTTACAATATGCCCATAGATTTTATGGCTTTAAGGGTGAAGCACAATATCTTCATGGACATACAGGCGTGCTGACCATCGAAGTGGAGGATTCCATTGAACCAGGTGTAAACATGGTATTTCCCTGCAACGAAATACAAAAAACAGCATGGGATGTGCTTAAAAACTTTGACCATGCGTTGATATTAAGAGAGGATGACCCTTTGCTTCCTGCCATTTTAGATGTTTATGAAAAACAGGGTATCCGCAACGGCGCTCCTCAAAATCAAATGAAAGGGCCTGCATTTAAAACAGAGCTGGCTACTGCCTATCCAGAATGCCGTTTGGTAGTGACAAAAGAAACATTGACTGTGGAAGGCATGATTAAAATTGTATATGACCTGCTTAAAGATAAGCTCAACATTGCAAAGCTGACATTCACAAGCGGTGTCAATGCAGCAACAGCAGATTTTACAACCAAAAATAACATTGACCGCTGTCCATTGTGTGGCATTGCATTGAATGAAAACGGCGTTTGTCCAAAATGCGGCTACAAAAAAAGCTGATATCCCTTTTGATACTTGCTACATAATCAGGACCACCGGCTAAGCCGGTGGTTTCTCTACCCCTAAGAAGGGGCTATTACTAGCTGCGCTTGCAAGCGCATTGAAAGTCCGCCAAGTGTTCTGCTTTCTCAACTGCCGCCCTTGGCGGCTATTTTTATCATCCGTAAACGGGTCAATGTACTCACTTAAACTAATTTCCAATCCTCTTTTCACTGATTGTTGCTATATTCCTGTATCTTTTTTGTATTCTTTCCTACTGTATCAACATCATATCCTCTATACCAAAATGTTCTATTTCCATATTTGTACTTTAGGTTCGCATATCTGTCAAAAATGAGGAAAGGGCTTTTTCTTTTCAAATATCCAACAATTTCTGACACACTGTATTTGGGCGGTATGCCAATCAGCATATGTATATGGTCTGGACAACATTCTGCTGCTATACTTTCTATTCCTTTTCTTTCCCATAATTCTCTAAGAATTTTCACTATTTCCGCTTTCATTTTTCCCTATATTCCCTGTCTTCTGTACTTTGGTGCCAATACCATATGATATTTACATTCCCAACCTGTGTGCTAAAGGATTCCTATAAAAACCTCCTATGCTTTCTTGTGTTTTGGCGGATTCAATATAATAAGCATAGGAGATTTTGCTTGAAGGGAAAGCTGTCTGCTTCCCCCGGCATAGCCGGAGGTTTTATTGGATTCACCAAAAAAAGACGAGCAAAAAAACAATGCTTTTTACTCGTCTTTTGATTTATACATACAATAAAATAATGTAAAATCATTCATTTTGTATGTTTTTTACAAACTATTTGTCATATACGCAAAGCCAATTTCCCATGGCCTCATTTTATTTTTCAAAATGGATAGCAAAACGCTTTTCCTATTCCATACCATACAAAACAGCTATGGCTGTCAAAACCACAATGGCAAAATACAGTGTCCTGTTTTTGCCAAAACAAACGCTATATATACTGCTTCTATGTATCCACCCATTTTATTATCATTGCAGTCTTTTTTGCATTGCAATTTTATCCTCTCGCCATAATGTATAAAGGGATTCATTTTCATCCCACAATTCCTTCAATTCCGAATGCTCCGAAACCACTGCTTCCACAGCATTGGCCGCCTTTTGCATAAGCGGTGCAAAATCAATGGACTTTAATGATTTTGTCCACTCTGCATAATCCGCCTCATCACATTTATAATCCGTGCCATTGACAACACTGTCTATGACTGCCGCCGCCACCAATGCATATTGGCCCTCGTCATAGTCAACATATTCTGCTTCTATGACAGTATCAAAATAGCCTTCCATATCGGCAGCAATGTTTGAAGATTCCTTCAGTTCCTCCAAAGCATCATAGGCAACATCATCATCAAACACACCATAGTCCCATGCACCCATTTTGATTTCCCCCTTCATACTGTTTTACTCCTTTATGGCTTAGAGCCATAATGCAGCATCTATTTTCATAGGGCAAAAATGATTCTTTGCCCCTGTAATGGGAATGATTTTAATATTTATCATTGTACCTTCCCTCAGTCATGGCATAATTCATATCATACAAAGCATCATTGTCATAAGATGTGTGGTTCTGCGACAAATCTATGCCGCCATATCCAAATCCCTTGTTTTTTACATCCTTTAGCTGAAAACCTCCTATCAGTTGTTTTAACATTTCTGCCTGTCCTGAAAGCTCTTGGCTTGCCGCCGCACTTTCCTCCGCTGTGGCAGAATTTGTCTGCACCACACTGGAAATTTGGTCAATGCCAATGTTGACCTGTGTTGCCGCACTGGCTTGGGCATTGGAATTTTCAGAAATACTGCCCATCAATTTTACAGCGTCCTCTGTTTTTTCTGCTGTGGCCTGTAAAGCAGCAGCCGTTTCATTTACAATGCGGGTACCGTTTTGCACAGCCTTTACAGAGCGTTCAATCAATGCAGAAGTGCTTTGGGAGGCCTCTGCACTTTTTGCCGCCAAATTCCGTACCTCATCTGCCACCACTGCAAAGCCCTTTCCTGCTGCTCCTGCTCTTGCGGCCTCCACAGCGGCATTAAGGGCCAATATATTGGTTTGAAAAGCAATGTCCTCTATTGTTTTGATGATATGGCTAATCTCTTGAGAGCTGTCTGCAATTTTTTTCATGGCATCAATAAGCTGGTTCATTTTTTGTTGGCTGTTTGTAATCATTGTCCCCGCCTCCTGTGCAGACTGATTGGCTTTGTCTGCCAGTTGTGCATTGGACTGGATATCTCTTGTAATTTCATTTATGGTAGCAGCCAATTCCTCCACACTGGCCGCCTGCTCTGTGGCTCCCTGGCTCAGTGCCTGCGCACCGGAGGAAACCTGGTCTGCCCCTGCGGCCACTTGGTCTGAGGCAATGTTGATTTGGCTCAGTGTATCGCTCAGCTTTTCATTGATATCGTGTATAGATTGGCAGATGACTGCAAAATCTCCCTTGTAGGCAGCATCATGGACATTGACATTAAAATTGCCCTTTGACATGGAGCCTAGCATATATTTTTCATCCTCTATGATGGTATGCATGGCCTGTACAATTTCACTTGTGGCAGAGGCCAATGTCCTTGTTTCATCCTTTGTTTGAATATGCTCCACAGGGGATTGCAAATCTCCCTCTGCCAGCATTGTCAGTCTTTTGGCACAGGCAATGATGGGGTTTGCAATTCTCACAGCCAAAATTCTTGCTATCACCACTGCCGCCAAAACAGAAACTGCTGCCATAACAATCACCACAAGCATACCATTGATGGTAGAACTCATAAAATCAGAAATAGGTGCTGTCACGCCAACGCTCCAGCCGTTTGTATTTTCTATGGGCGCATAGGAAATAAATTTTTTCACACCATTTATTGTATATCTTTCTGTGCCGATTTCCCCTGCTCTCATTTTTTGATGAACCCCTGCCAATGCTTGCAGTGAGCTGTCCTGCTGTGCCTCCTGCTCAATGTTTTGCACTGTCACCGTATCCATTGTGGTGTCTGCAATGGTATAGCCGTCTTTGTCAATCATATAGGCACCGCCGTTGTCACTGACATGGATGGTGGCCATAATGTCATTTAAAAATGTTTCCTTTGGCACAAAGTAAACCACACCCACCACTTCACTGTTTGCAACACCATCCTTCCACAATGGGGCGGACACAATGATGGTCAGCTCTCCTGAAACCTTGCTCAGCACAGGTGTGGAAATATAGGACTCTCCTTTCATGGCTGCCTGAAAATAATCTCTGTCGCTGTAATTGATGCCGTCAAAAACACTGTTTCCATTGCTGTCAAGCAAATTGCCTCGTATCATATTGTGGGCCTCTGCCCATTGTGCGATTACCAGCTCCTTTTGTGCTGGGCTGACAGAAGGGTCTGCCATATCGCTTCTGCCTCCAAAGGCCTCGGCAATATTACTGTAAGCAGTCAGCTCCTGCTCTATTCTGTCTGCCGCCACATTGGACAGTGCGTCCATGCTTTGCTCTATTTGTTTAATAGAGCTTCTGTAATTCATCCATATACTTGTTATACCCAATATGAGCAAAAAAATGACAATGGTAATGCTCATGCCTGCCATAATTCTTGTGCGTATGCTTTTCATACCAAAACCCCCCACTGTTTATCGAGCAGTGCCAAATGGATATGCTCCAAATCTCCTCCCAAAGCTGCGTAAAATCATTGCTTGCTTTGGCTGATTTGCCAAAGGCCAGTCAAGGCCGAATTAAAAACTCTCTTCTTTCAGCATTGACTGGCCTTTTTCAACCAAAAATCATCCATCAGCCCAATGGAAAGGGAGATGATTCTTTCCTATTTCGTTTTACACTGCTTTTCATTAAAACTGCTTTGTAAGCTGCCTGTTCGCTTTTCAAAGCTTATGTTATTATCATAGTACAATTATTTTGAAAAAGCAATAGTACTGTATTTTTATGTAAACATCATATCAAAAAATTTATATTTATTTAACATACATTATAATATAAAGCTTTTTTTCAAAACAAAATGCTTTTTGCTTCTTTGTCAGCTTCTGATAAATCCTCCCAAAATATTGCCCAAACCGCCGGCTTGGTTCAATCCCTGATTGCCGTCTTCTCTAAACAAATGATTCTCCTGTCGGTTTGGTCTGCCGCCTCTGCCGTCCATGCCAATGTCAATGCCGGATACTCTTTCATTGGGCTGTATGACAACAGCCGCCTGTCTTGTCCATTCAAACATATAAGATTCTCCGGAGGCCTGTCCGATTAAGTTTTTCCATGACAAATCCAGCTTAAATCCCGGGTCTGCGCCCATCCAGCATACAGTGGCATCCGGGTCAGCTGTCAGTGTGGAGCCGTTTTGCATATTGTTCAATACAATGGGGTTGCCATCACACAAAACAGCCACCTGTGCAGGATAGTTTATGGCCTCCAATGTAGATGTGGCCAGTCCCTTTTGAGAAATGATACCCTGTGCCAAAAATCTCACGCTGTATTTGCATTCATTTGTAAATGCCAGCAGATTTTCACTTTCCACAGACAATCTCTCTCCCGGCTGCAAATTCAAAACAACCACATGCTGTGCCTCATTTGCATAATAAGTAACATTTTGTCCTCTGCTGGTTACCTTCATAAGAGGGAGATTTTCTCCTGTAAAACGTCTTCCCAGCTGTCCCAATGCAGCCTGCAAGGGATTGCCCGATGGCCCCAGCAATACCTTTTCAAACTGATAATTTTTTCCGCCGTAGCATTCCCCGCCAATAAATGCCCCTGCTTTTGTAAACAAAACACCTTGTCCGTCGCAGGTTACTTTCAGTGTCAATTCATTTACTACTTCCATTTTTAACATTGTTTTCTCTCCTTTTTTATTGCCATTTTGTTGTTTTTTATGAAATAAAAGCCATGAAGCATTGATTTGAAAGCCAAAAGCAATCTTTTTCCTTTGTCATAGATTTCCACTTTTTGGAATGTGCAATGCTTTGCCGTAAGGGCATTGGCAGCTTTTCTGCCAACACCTTTATATGATTTGAAGGCTCTGCAACACCACATCATTTTTGATATCAATACATTATCCAATTACATTCACACCATAGCTGATGCACAACCCTGTCAAATCCTGAGCCGTTCCATTGCCCACCGCATTAAATTTCCATTGTCCGTTGTGCCGATACAGCTCTCCTACCACCATAGAGCATACATTGGCATAATATTCTGTCAACTGAAACCGAATCAGCTCCTGATTTGTGATTTTATCCACAATTCTGACATAGGCATTGCTGACATTGCTGAAATTATAGCCTCTTTCCAATGCCTCATTGATTGTCACAATAAACACAATTTTGGCCACATTGGGATGCACTCTGCTTAGCTGCACCTGTATGGTTTCATCATCTCCCATGCCTGCGCCTGATGTGTTGTCTGCTCCACAAACCACAGCGCCGTCAGGGGACACTGTTTGGTTATAAAATACAAACCATTCATCTCCCAGCACTTTTCCATTTGCTCCCAGCAAAAAGGCCTCCACATCCAAATCATATCCCTGTCCGTTGGGTCCCAAATCCCAGCCCAGTCCTATCTCTATCAAATCCAGTCTGCCATTGTTTGGGGCGGATAATGCCATTTTTTGTCCTTTTTTTACAATCACGCCGCCCCCTCTTTGCTGTTGAGGCATAGCATTTGTATACTGCTGCTGAGGCATGGCATTTGTATACTGCTGCTGAGGCATAGCATTTGTATACTGCTGCTGGGGCATGGCATTTGTATACTGCTGCTGGGGCATGGCATTTGTATACTGCTGCTGGGGCATAGCATTTGTATACTGCTGCTGGGGCATGGCATTTGTATACTGCTGTTGGGGCATAGCGGAAGCATTTTGCTGATTTCCGTTTATTTGTCCATTTCCCATCTGATTCAGACTGATGCCGGATTTTACATTGTTTTGAATTGGAATATCAAACATGGTTTTTCTCCCCTTTTTTGTCTTATTTGTGTTTATTTTGTCGTTTTTTTCAGTATACCACAACAACCCCTTTGTTACAATCATTTACAAGCATTGCAAAACAGAAAAACCATATAGAATCAAACTCCTCTACATGGTTTTTGTCATTTAATGAATTTCTTCATAAAAAGCATATCGGTTTTTGCCGTGATTTTTAGCATAATACAACGCCTTGTCTGCACAATCTATCAAATCCTTATAATTTTTGGCATCCTGCGCATAAATGGAAACCCCCATGCTCCCTGAAATTTTATAGCTTATATCATCCTTTTCATATTGTGTTTGAAAAACCTCTTTAAAATAATCCAGCTTTTTGCGTATTTCCTCTTTTGAAAAAATGTGGTGCAAAAATACAATAAATTCATCCCCGCCAAAGCGGCCGATTTCACAGTTTTCTCCAAAAATATGCTCCAAACGCTTTGCAATATATTTCAGCACATCATCCCCCACACTGTGTCCCAAATTGTCGTTTATCCATTTAAAATCATCAATATCCACAAATATCAGTGCGCCAAGCTGTGTTTGCTTTTGTCTGCGTACCATATCGCTGACGATTTTTTCAAATGCGGCTCTGTTAAGCAGTCCTGTCAAAGGGTCACAGTTTGCTTTTTCTCTCCACAAATCTGCTTCATTTTTTAAATGATTGATGTTAATCATTTTTCCCACAATACCTATGCTTTTCTTTTTTCTTTCATCCCAAAGGGCATGGGCATGAAGCTCAAACCATTCAAATTTGTCTTTTTGTACCATCAGTCTTATATTTGCCTTCACATTTGCATTTTCAAAGGAGCATTTTTTGATAATCTGCTCTACGGTCTGTTTGTCCTCCCAGTGTATGATGCTGGAATTTTTTAGATTTTGCTCTGCCTGAAGCAAATATTCCTTTCTGTTAAATTTTTCCTGAAATGATTTTGAAAATTTGATTCTATCCTTTTCTAAATCATAATCAAATGCAATCACAGTCTGCAAATCATGCTTTACACCGCTGCTCAAAAGCACAAATTCCTTTTTCACATTGTCATATTCCCACAAAATGTCTGCATCCTCATTGCTTTCAATGGCCATGCGGTATCTGTTTTGAGAATCCTCCAAATCCTTTTGGTTTCTTTTTTGTATGGAAAGAAATATGCACAAAATCAATACCAAAAGCAGTATAGTGGCTACTGTAACCACCACAATTCTGCTGATGAAGGGATTGATTTGTGTAGAAAGAATGTCTGAAGGAATGATGGTAAACAAAAACCAGTTGTATTCACTGACAGGGTAATAATTCATCACATACGCTTTGTCATTTTTCAGCACAAATGTTATGTTGCCATGTTTGTTTTCTTTCAAATCACTTTCAAATTTTGACTGCCAGTTTTGGGGCAGTATTTCTGAAATCTCCTTTTGAAATGCCTCTTTGCTTTCAAATGCCTTTTCCTGCGCCGATACAATGATTGCACTTCCTTTGTTGTCCATAATGCCAATGCTGCATTCTCCGTCAAAGCTGTTGCTTTCTATCAAATCCTGCATTTTTTCTTTTGTTTTGATGCCTGCCAGCACACCAATGATTTCATCCTCTTCATATATAGGCACCGTATATAATATGCTGTCCTCTCCCATGGCATAGACATAGTTTTCTCCATTTAAAGAATGCTCAATGGCAGGCACATCGGAAAAATCCCTTGTGGCTTTTTTGGGAGCAATTTCTTTGCCATATTGGTCAAAAACAATAATCTCCTGAAAATTTAACAGCTCCTCTTTTCTGTTTAAATATTCTTCCAAATCATAAGGCTCGTTATAAATAATGCTGTCTGACACCGATGCCAAGCCCTCTGATATTTTGTATGTTCTGTGGTCTACCAGCTCTGCCACCTGAAGGGAAACATCATCTACATATTTTTGTGTTTGTTTTGTTAAAATCATATTCAGTTCTGTGGCATTTGTAATGGAAAGCACCAAAACAAATACAACAGACAACACCAATAAGGAAGATAAAAATTTAATATTGCTAAATATCATTTTCATCTGATTTTTCATAATGACACCTTCTTCCACTTCCACAGCGCTGTCCCCATTTCCCTTTTTTTGAAAGCAAGGGAAGGGGCGCAGCATTTTATTGCATACCCTTTATTTAAAAATATACTCTCATTATATTAATGCTTTATTAAAACATCCTATATGGCTGCTAAATTTTTGATTTTCAAACCATGATATTTTGCACAAAAAAATATCTCCCCGCAGGAAGATATTTTTTTCATTCACATTTGCAGTTTTAATAATATGGGCGTCAGCAGTGTTGTGACAATGACCACAAGCACAATGGCCGGAAACAGCTCCGGAGAAATCAGGCCAATCTGAGAACCCTTTTGTGCCACAATCAATGCCACCTCCCCACGGGATATCATGCCAATGCCCACAGAAAGAGCGTCATGATTTGTATATCCGCACAGCTTTGCTCCCAGTCCGCAGCCAACCACCTTAGACAATATGGCAATGACCAGCAATGCAACAGAAAATATCAAAAGAGCCGGTGTCATGCCTGTCAAAATGGTTTTCATACCAATGCCTGCAAAAAATATGGGTGTAAAAAACATATAGGAGGTTACCACAATTTTAGAGGCAATATATTCTTTGATATCTGTCAAATTGCATAAAATCAGCCCTGCAAAATAGGCCCCTGTGATATCTGCCACACCAAAAAATGCTTCTGAGCAATAGGACATAATCAAACAAAATGCCAGTGCATAAATGGCCACACGACGCTTTTTGCCATACGCAATTTCAAAATGCTTAAACAAGTGGTATAAAAAGAAGCCGCATATGCCCACAAATACAAAAAACAATACAATTTTAATCAAAACCTCTGTGATATGCACATCAGGAGAAGAAACCCCTGTGATGACAGTCAATGCCACAATACCCAAAATATCATCAATGATAGCCGCCCCTAAAACAGATGTGCCTACCTTTCCCTTGAGCTTTCCCATTTCACGCAGTGTTTCCACAGTGATGCTGACAGAAGTGGCCGTCAAAATGACACCTACAAAAAAGGCTCTCAAAAAATCCGTCTGTGTCATATTGCTGGAATGGAAAAATATGGCATAAACAGCAGAGCCGCCCAAAAAAGGAACAATCACGCCAATCAATGCAATGATAAAAGAGGCCTTTCCTGTGCGCTTCAGCTCTTCAAAATCCGTATCCAATCCGGCTTGAAACATCAGCAGTATTACGCCGATTTCTGCTACCTTTTTCAAAAAGTCCGTTTCCTCAAGCACATTCAAACAGCCGGGACCCAGTATAATACCCACAAGCAATGCTCCAACCACCTGAGGCATATTTACCTTTTGGGACAGCAGTCCAAAAACCTTTGTTGACAACAATATAATTGCAACCATCAGCAAAAATTTATAAGATTCCATCATGACACCTTCCTTTTTTGTTTTTATCATTTTGCTGAAAAAAGAGGCCGTTTCTTTTTCATCCTCGTCTTTTTTCTGTAAACCAATCAAAGCAGTCATAATCTACAAAAAACAGTATCTATCTGTTTTATATTCATACACTTTGATTGAAATTTACAGCATGAAATGACTTTATTTTAGTAAAATCATATAATGCTATTATAGCACCTGTTTTTATTTTGTCAATTCTACTTTTTTTGCACAAAAATCATTTTTGCCATAAAATGATTGATATTTTCAGTGTTTTTTTGATTGCACTTTGTCTGAAAATGACTAAAATACAGGCTTTTTGTTCCTTGTGGGGCATACAGTGCGCATTTGATTTCATTAGAATGCTTTACACTATCTTTACAACACAGCATATTATTTTATGTAAAACAAATTTTGTTTCCCTAAAAGCTTCATAGCTTTTTTTTACATTTGTTTTATTTCATAGAGCATTTGTATATACTATCATTTTTATTTTTTATATGCCCCTTTCATGCTCACATTTTCACAATATGGCTTTCACACTTCCCTTTTGGATGTGTTACGTTCATATGAAAAATGATATGGCATTGAAAATGTGAATTTTAAAAATGTACCAAAGAGATGGGTGCTGCTTTTTAAAAAAAACAAACAAAAAGATTGGGACATTGCAGCAGTTTTCTGCAAAGGCTCTTTTGACAGGCTGTGGAAGGGGAGAAAAGCAGAGAGCCGGATTTGAGAACAGAAGCAGTGTTTCATAGCCTTCTATTTCATATTAAAGTAACAGAATCCCCCTTTTTGCTGGGAGAAGGGAAATGCTATTATGCTTTGACTGCCCACCCTCCCCAAAGAAATGGTTTGCACAACAAAAACATTTCTGTTTTTTGCCTATCATGGAATGCTGCATATTTCATATCCCATACTGTCTGTTTTTTGTACTATTTTTTCTCTCAATCATAATGATGCCCTCTATTTTTTCATGGCATTTTTTATGTTACTCCCCTATCATTTTATACTGTTTTGCTGTATCACCCAAATTTTTACCTCATTTCCATATCTGTATACATGGCCGCTTTTGGATACTGCAATATACTCTGCACAAAATCCTACTTTTTATACTTCTGCTTTTTCCATACTATTGTTATAATTTAAAAAATATCTAGCATTTCCCTTATGATTTTATGGCTTTCTGCTGTATCCCCAAATTTTTACCTCATTTCCATATCTGTATACATGACTGCTTTTGGATACTGCAATATGCTTTATACTTTTTATATTTCTGCTTTTTTCCATCACATCATTTTGCTTTGCAGAATCCCTTTTTAGCGGAAATATCACAGGGCATAGGAGTATACCATATTTTTTAAATAGTACAATGCTTTTTTATCATGGCACAATACAATGAATACTGCCAATTTTTTGTATGTACCCTTCCAAAAAAAAACAAAACAGCGGATATCCCTTTTTCGGCTATCCACTGTTTTATTTTTAAAAACAAGAATTTTTTTATTCCGGCTGTGTATAAATACCCTTTTGCAAATAATCCAATAATTGCTGTGGATTCATGTGGCCAATGCCCAAATATTCCAGTGTATAGCCTTCTTTGAAAAAATCTCTCTCCAGCATGGTATTTGCCAAATAAATCATAGAATCTATCACAGGGGTTTTTACGCCGTATTTTTTGCCCAGCTCATGAAACACATGGCAGCCAACGGGAATGTCCTCTGTCAAATATCTGTGGTTGACAGAAAAAGGGCCGGTTCCCAATGCCATTTCATAAACCTCTTCATAAGGCACCTGCATACCCTCTCCCATATATTCACTGCCCAATATATTGGAGCGTGAAAAAAATTCTTCCTTTGCAAAGGGCTGTATGCCCACACCCATGGCGGCGGCAATGGCACACTCCTCCTGATATACGGCATACTGCACCTTGGAAACCGTTGGGCTGTACACATGGCAGTAAATGGAAAAATCTTTTTTGTTTTCTCCATAAATCAGTCCATAGTTTTCCATGGCACCCACGCCCAATATCACACCGGGGCAGTGCAGTATGGGATTGACATTGCTAAATCCTGTATCCATGACTGTATTGCCCCCCACAGGCCCCAGTCCCTGTGTAATGGCATCCATTGCACCAATATATTTTACACTTTCCAAAAATACCTCTTGGTCTGTCATGGGCAGTGCCGCCCCTCTCAATGTAATGGCACGATAAATAATTCTTGTGCTTGGCAGCAAAAAAGGCCCCTCTGATTCGATTCTGCTGCCATAGGGGGCGCTGGACCAGCCTCCCACCACAACATTTTTGTCACAGCCCATTTCCCGCATCATTTTGCGAAAAAGCAATGTGCCATAATTATCCGGAAAAATGTGTATGATTTGTCCATCTCTTAAATGGGGAATCAATTCTTTAAAAAATGTCATATGGCCTACTGCCGGCAATGCCACAATGATAATTTCCGCATCCTTTACAGCTTCTTTTACAGACGTAGTGATTTTTTGAAATTTTGCCACTCCTTCACGAAAAAAACCAAATTTATTGATTTGATTGCCATGAAAACGAAAACCGTTTTGCAAATTTGCCAATGTGGCAGAAGCAAAAGGCTCCAAATCGCAAAGCACCACTTCCTGTCCGGCCAGCACACAGTCTGCCGCCATGGCTTTGCCAATGCCTCCTGCCCCCAGTATGGCAATGGGTTTTCCCTCCAAATAGCTTAAATCCTTCATACTTTATCCTCCTTATTGAACAATCTATGCTACTCTATCATAAAACAGCCCTTCTTTGTTGTAAAGTGGAAATTGCCCTTTACAAAAGCAGTGGCTTTTTTAAAAATAGCCAAAATAGGGTCTTTGTGTTGTGGCATGGTGGGCCCAGTTTATCATTGTGATAAAATCAAACACAGGCAGCTGCACCGCCTCCTGCACCATGTAGGCATAAGGAGGAATGTCACTGCATTCCAGCAAAATGGCCCCCACATCCCCATGCTCCTTTACCAAATTTTTTGCCGCATTTACAACTGTATTGCTTACGCTTTCGTTATCCAAATATGCATATTCATATCGTATGGTTTTAAAGCCCTCTTTTTGGCCAATATCCTCTATATAGCAGTCCTGAGGCTGCACACCCATTTCCAGCAGCATTTTGTCTGTAATGTCGTTTCCGGAAGCGGTGATGATGCCTATTTTTTTGCCTCTCTTCAGTCCCGTTTTAATCATGGGAAGCTGTATCATACTGGAAAGAAATGCAGGAATTTCCAATGCATCGGCCACATCCTTTTGAAAATTTGCAAAAAAGCCGCAGGCTCCTACCACTGCTCTCACGCCTTCCCTTTCCAGCTCCTTGGCCGCATGGATAATGGTTTGTTTTAATGCTGCATCTCCTTCAAAAAGCTGTTCAATTTGAAATGCCACCTTTTTATACAGCACCGGAAAAGGATATGTTGTGGCATTTGCCACATTTCCCGGCAACTTGGGATATTTCAAATCCACAGCAATAATGCCTATGGAATGCCCTCCAATGTATCTTAAATCCTCCACTGTATATGTCTTTTTGATATCTGCCTCGCAACGTACTGATGAATAGCCGTTTCCCATTTTCATTCCTCCCAAATACTATTTCACACATCATTTGTTTCAAAAGGGATGGCCCCCTTTGATTTTTGTTGTGCTTTTTTAAAATCATAATAAAACAGATATTGTTGTATTACACCCTCATAGCCTGCAAACAGTGAAAATGGAAATGCATTTTGATACTGCTGCTCCAGCACCCTTTTGATATGGGTGTCCACAGGAAATGCCTCCAGACAGTGCAGTCCAAAAAGGCAGATGCAGTCTGCCACCTTTTCCCCCACGCCATATAATTTCAAAAGCTCTGCCTTTGCCTGCAAATAGGGCATATGCTTTAATGCCTCTATATCCATTTCTTTTTTGGCTATGCTCTGTGCCGTTTTTAATATGTATTTGCTTCTGTAACCCAAATTGCAGTCCTTCAGCTCCTCCTCTTTTGCTTGGGCCAATGCCTTTGCAGAGGGAAATGTATAATAGACATTGTTTTCAAATGTTTTTTCTTCTCCAAATTTTTGACAAATCAGCTCTATGCTTTTTTTGATTCTTTTGATGTTGTTTTGCTGTGAAATGATAAAAGAAGCAATCATTTCCCAAGGCTCCTGCTTTAATATGCGAATGCCGCCGCCAAATGCCGCCGCCCTTTTCAAATAAGTATCCTCTTGGGGAATGGATTGTAAAAAATTCTCATAATTTGTACCCATATCAAAATAATCAAACCATACTGCTTCATATTCCTCAGGGGAACAGTAAAATATCACTTCCCTTTGGCTTTCTTCCAGCAGCAAATATTTTCCCCATGCCACCACGCTGTATTTTTGCTCCCCCAAGGGACGCATACGAAAGCATTGCCCCGATTCGCAAATTTGTTTTAGAGAGAAGCTTTGCTTTTGTACTTTTACCATAAATCAAATCTCCCTTTTGTTTTTTTGATTCTGTTACTTTCATATGAAATAGAAAGCTAGGGTTTACGGCTAAAACCGACTTCTTACATTTTTGTAAACCCAAAGCAAGGGACTTTGCAGCAGCTCCAAGCCCTTTGGTGACTTTCTTTTCATAAAGCAATGTCAATCTCATTGTTCTATTTTTAAAATTCATATCATTTTTCATATGAACGCAACACATCCGTTTTTTTTGATTTTATTGCATTCCTATAAATTGCTTTTGCAACCATTCCCCTGTCATAGGCTGCAGGCCATATCCTTTTTTCCATAAAATCTACACATTTTTTTATCATACATGGTGTTTTTTATGTGTTGTAATACCATTTTCCATATATCTTCTATTTTCAGCCAATAAAAATCATATTTCATTTAAAAAACCCATAAAAAATTCTACACAAAAATGACAGCCAGTACCATGGGCCTCTATTTTTTGATTTCTTCCATGACACACATTCCACATTTTGCCGCCATACAGCAATGCCATCAAAAAATGGCTAAGGCATTGCAACAGGCATATCCTTCTCCAAAAAGCCATTCATGGAGGCATTTTTGTAAAAGCTTGCTTTTTTTGCTTCTATCTCTGCATTTTCACTGCTTCAAAAGCTGTTTTCGTTTTTTTCATCATCAGGAAATATATTTTCATACATCCCTTCTATTTTGTTTTTCATTATGGTACACATTTTTTCATCAATCTAAATATCCATAAAATCCTCTTCCTCCTCCCCTTCCAAATAATAGGGCAGTGTGAAATAAAATGCCGCTCCGCTGTTTGGCTCATTTTTGGCCCATATTCTTCCCGAATGCTGTGTAATAATTTGTTTTGATATAAAAAGCCCCAGTCCGGAGCCGGAACGGGCAGAGGCATTTTTTCCTCTATATTTTCTTTGAAAAATATGAGGCAAATCCTCTTGGGCAATGCCCATGCCGCTGTCCACAATTTTGACAACAATCTCTCCGGAGGAAACGCCGTCCATTGTGATGTAGCTGTTTTTTTGCTCCAATGCCCTTTCAGAAGCCGTTACAGATATCAAAACCGTTGCCAGCTCTCCGGCATAGCGCAGTGCATTTGCCACCAAATTGGAAAACACCTGCTCAATACGGGATTTGTCCACCACAATGATGATATCCTCAGGTATATAGCTTTCACAAACGGGTGTAATGCCTGATTGGGCAATATGATATTCACATTGTGAAATCATATCCTCCATAAACTGCTTTGCATTCACTTCATAAAAACGAAACTCCATTGTCTGAGATGTAAAATAGGACGCCTGCATAAAATCATTGACCAATGTGTTTAGTAATTCCGCCTTTGAATAAATGCTTTTTAAATAGGAATGAACGGCAGAAGGGGATATGACATCATTTAATATGGATTCTGCATAGCCTTTTATGAGTGTAACAGGTGTTCTGATTTCATGGGCAATGTCCTCCAAAAGCTCCCTTTTCATGTTTTCCGTTTCCTTCAGCTCCTCTTCTATTTTCTTTTTGGCAGAAATATCTCTTAATATCCATTCCAATGACACCGTTGTGCCGTCATCGTCCAATATGGGCGTGTAATGTATTTCGCACCACACAGGCTGTGCATATTCCTTTATCACTTGAAATGTTTCCATGGAGGACTGGGTTACAGGCTCTTTGAGCAGGCAATCCATTTTTTGTTTGTCTGCGGGATTTAGGTGCTGCAAAAATTTTGCACTGTCTTTTTTCAGCTCCGAAACGCTGTATCCAAATATATCCTCAGCAGATGGGCTGATATAAGCAAAGCATTGCTTGATGTAGTCATACAAAAAAATGTGTTCTGTGGCATTTTCCACAAGCATACGAAATCTGGTTTCCTGCTTTGTCAAAAGATAATATATTTTTTTAAAATATACAATGAGCAAAAATATAATGGTTACATGCAATATCAAAAGACTGGCAAAATAATTGAATGTGGAAAGCTCCAGTCTGGGAAGCAAAAATGTAAAATTGTTGCTGCAAATGCTCCAAAGTATAATCAAAAAACAAAGCAAATATTTTTCAGGAATGTTTTGTGTCCATGTATAAATGTAAAATATACACCCTGCCCATGCCACCAATACTGTGCTGAAAAGCACATTGGGAATCAAAAGCAATTCATACACATTATAAAACCAAAAGCTAATCAGCACAGAGCCAAAAAACAGCAGTGTCAATGCTTTGATGATATAAGACATTTTTAAATGAAAAAACAAATATGTGCCATATAAAAATAAAAATGCTGTACTCAATGAAAAAATCTGCTTCAAAAGTATGTAGCTGTGGGATATGTGATAGGCTCCCAAATGGGCCACATCCATTGTAAACATAATAAAATAAATAATCCAGCACAATCCCCATATTCTCATAAACAGAGCATTTTCCTGATGGGATAAAAATAAAAATATCACCCCAAATATCAATGTGGTAACTGTGGAAGAAAGTATCATATATTTTAATGCTGTCAATGCAATCATATCTGCCTCCTTTTCCATTGCATACTGCTTTCTTTTATGATAATCTAACAAATGAAAAAAGTAAAATAAAATATTTTGTCATTTGCTATTGCTTCACCAAATGTAAAAAAACACCACACAGACCAAAATGGTGCAGACAGCCTTTGCTGGGCAGCAGCATCGTTTTTTATCTATAAAAATACTGTATGGGGTTTATATAAAAAAGGATATGTTGAAACAGAAGCAATGGATGAAGGCATTGCCAATGGGCTTTCTTTTTCCGTTTTGGCTGTAAAACCCATGCTTCACATCCTTTTTTTACATAAAATTCATCATCTGCAAAGGAGGAACACCAGCTATGAAATATGATATGAATTGGCTTTTAAAGCAATATGATGCCAATACGCATTTGCAGTATCTCTTTTTTTGGGGGCATCGCTCCAATAAAAATCACAATATCACCAAAAGCTGTCTTAGCCAGTGGTATCACTGCCGCTTTACAATCGATGGCATATTGTATCATACGGCAGAGCAATATATGATGGCCCAAAAAGCACTTTTGTTTGAAGACAGAGAAATATTTGAAAAAATACAACAGGCCTCCTCTCCCAGCGAATATAAGTCATTGGGCAGAAAAATCAAAAATTTTGACGCCCTAATATGGGACAGCCGCAAAACAGATATTGTCATCCAGGCAAATGTGGCCAAGTTTTCCCAAAACAAGCCATTGGGACAGTTTTTGATACAAACACAAAATCAAATATTGGCAGAGGCCAGTCCTATGGATACCATATGGGGCATAGGCCGGGCAGAGCAGGCAATGGATATAAAAAATCCTCATACATGGCAGGGAGAAAATCTTCTGGGCTTTTGTCTGATGGAGGTAAGAGATAGGATAAAAAATAGCATTGGAGAAGCATTATGAGTCAAAAGCAATTAGAAAACCAACAATATACCATACAAAAATGGGTGACATTTTTACTGTTTGCCATTGTCTATACCACTGTTTATTATGGAAGATTTGCCATGCTCTATCACATAGAAACCATTGAGCAGTCCCTTGGCATTGCAGAGGATATTGAAGGATATGTTTACAGTGCTGTTATGCTTTCCTATGCCATAGGCAGTGTTTTTACAGGCAGATGGGCAGATATGCTGCACCGCCCCATTATATTGATATTATTGGGAACAGGGGTTTCCTTTTTGACCAATATTTTACTGGTTTTTGTCAATTCATGGAGAGGTCTTATATTTCTTTCTGTCCTAAACGGCTTTTTTCAGTCTATGATATGGGTAAGCGGCATACAACTGGTGGCAATGTGGTGGAAAAGCGCCCAAAGGCCTCTGAGCGGAGGCATTCTCAACTTTTTTTCAGGCATTGCCCATATTCCCGCATTTTTTTTGCCGGGTATGATTTTACTGACATCCCATGACAGAGCAGTCATACAAAAAAATTATTCCTTTATATTGATTATATGCACATTATTGCTTTTTTTCTTTTTGATTGCTTCCGACCATCCTCAAAAAGCAGGGCTTTCCCATTATACCGAGGACAATGAAATCATTGCAGGCAGAGAGGCATATCTTTATCAGCAAATTAAATTAAAAAGAAAAAGTCCTTGGGCATTTTTTTTCAGAGGGAAAAAAATGTGGTGCTGGTGCGGCATTGCATTTTTGTCAAGCACCTGCCGCTATGGACTGCTGGAGTGGGTGCCTCGATATTATGCCGCCATGGATTTGATTCCTATAATAGATGAACGGTTTTCAAACATTGTGCTGCCCTTGGGCATGGCATTTGGCACATGGATTCTCACTTACATTGCAGGCACAAAATTCAGCAGAAACAAAGGCATTGTTGTCATACTCTGTGCTGCCCTCTGCGGCACATTGATTGTCATATTTCCCATGATGCCCTCCATTGGCATTGTCTTAAGCGGCATTTTTTTTACAGGATTTTTTCTATTTGGCATCAATGGCATTATATGGATTTATACCATGGACAGAGGGGGACGAATATACAGCGCAACCATTGCCGGTGTATTAAATGGCTTTGCTTATTTAGGCACATTTTTGCAGGAGTTTTTGTTTCGGTTTATATTACAGCAATGGAAAAGCTGGTTTTCCATATTTGTGCTGATGGAGCTTATTTGCTTTGCCATTGTGGGCTTGGGCATTATCGCCAGTGAAAAGGATACCAATATAGAAATTGAAATGGAATGAAGCTGTTGGCTTTATAATGGTACAAAATGTATAAGCTTTATAACAAAGCTTCCCTTTTTTCTCTGCACCATCCTCCCAGAGCATTCCCCAATAAAAAGAAATCTCAATACAAAAATTTGAAATATATAAGCTTCTGCAAGACTCCCCTTTTGCCACTGCCATTTCACCGGCAAAAGGGAGTTCAAATAAAATCTCCTTTGTACCACAACCTCCATTAAATTACATTTCTCATATCAAAAGCTGCACCTTTTCTTGTACTGCCCTTTCTCACAGCATCACTTTGATAAATCCCAAAGCAGGGCATTTTCCCCATTGAAATATAGCTTCCTATCCAAAACAGCCCTTTCCATACACCTTTTATTTACTTCCTATCATAAGCGCTTTCCATCCCTTGGCAAAAAATATAAATACAAAAGTAAAAACAACACATTACTTATCTATATTGAAGCACAAAAAAAGTATAAAAATATAAAAAAGCAAAAATATTTCTTAAAAAAGACATTTTTTGCTTCTTTTTTTGTGCAAAAACACCCCCTTCTTTAACAAATCTTTAAAATAACTTTAGCAAAATTATAGATTCCCTTTATTTTAACTTTAAAATAGTGTTATACAATGATTACAAGTTAAACAACAAAACACAAACAAATCAAAGGAGGCAGATATTATGTACAACAGAAGATACACAGGTAAAATTGAATTAGCGGTTCTTGACACAGCAGGTACTTTCTGTGACGGTCCCTGCGACTTAAGACACAGATGGGCATTGGACGACTTAAGAGGCTGTAAGGCTCCTGTGGTTCCTTTCTATGAAGCACTGCAACAATTTGGCATCGAATGTGACTGGGCTACTATCAGAAAGCCTATGGGCAACTTCAAGCCAACTCACCTGAGAATGCTCCTTGACCTTCCAGAAATCAGCTCTCAATGGCGTGAAAAATATGGCAGAGACTGGAACGAAAAAGACTTTGACGATGTATTGGCAGCTTTCAGACCTTTGATGAGCAAATATATTGTGGATGAAGATTTGGCAAAGCCTATTCCCGGTGCATTGGAATGTATTGCTGAATTGAGAAAAGCAGGCATACTGGTTGGCTGTGACACAGGATATTATGAAGAAGACTCTTTGGCATTGAACAAGGTTTTGGAAGAACAATACGGCTTAAAATTTGATGTTGTAACAAATGCAGAAAAGGTTCCCGGCAGACCTGCTCCTTTTATGGTATTTGACTGTATGTTATCTGCTTGGAAATTGACACAAAAGCCTATCCCAGTAGAATCCGTTGTAAAAATCGACGATACCGCAGCCGGTATGAAATGCGGCAACAACGCCGGTGCATGGACAATTGGTTTGTATGCTTCCGGCTCCAATACATATGACGAATTGGCAGCTTCTAAGCCAGACTTCTTAGTACCAGACGTATCCTATGTTCCGGAAATCATATTTGGACAAATTGAGCCAAGATTAAGAAGAGGCGAAAGACCAGGACAGGGTATCATCGAAACCATTTAATTGAAAAATTGAATCTGATTCTGTGAAGGAATCGATGTTGCAAAAACACTTTGAACAAACATGGGTTCAGAGTGTTTCTGCTTTTTATACAGATAAAAGTATCATTTTGAAATCAAATGGAGGTAGAGGCAATGTAATATATAAAAGGAAGTGAGAAAATATGGATAAACAGCAACGGCTGGATTTTGAAGCAAAAACATTGGGATATACCATAGAAGAATATAAAAGGTTTCGTAAAAATGCTTGGAAAGTGCTTTTTTGTTTTTCTATACTCTACTGTTTTTTGTATTGCGGCAGATTAAATTTGGGTCTTGCCATTCCATATATGGTACAGCAAACCAGCTGGACCACAGCAGATTTGGGTATATTGTCTGCCATCTTTTTTTGGACATATGGCGTGGGGCATTTATTTAACGGACGTTTGGGAGAGGTTTTTGGGGTAAACCGTTTTGTCATTGCAGCAGTATTTTTGTCTGCTGCGGCCAATGTTTTCATCAGCTTTCAATCCTCTCTTATCATCATT
Organism: uncultured Clostridia bacterium; assembly: GCA_944384265.1. Lineage (GTDB taxonomy): Bacteria > Bacillota > Clostridia > Lachnospirales > Anaerotignaceae > Coprocola. The sequence goes on along the minus strand of CALWSR010000012.1, from coordinate 14,501 downwards.
GCCATACTTTGGGGGTTAAACGGCTATTTTCAGTCCATGGCATGGTCCCCCGGCGTTGCTTTGCTGACAAGATGGTGGCCCGGTAAAACAAGAGGCTTTGCCAACGGCTTTGCAGATGCCTTTTCAGGCTTTGGTCAGGTTGCCTGTTGGTTTGCGGTGGCCATTTCTTTTTCATTGGCACCAAATATGGGCTGGAGAGCTGCATTTATATTCCCCATCATCATTGTTGTCATACTTGCTGTTGTATATGGTTTATTGGTAAAAGAAAAACCCAGCGATATCGGTCTTCAAGAATATGAAGAGGAGGATAAAGAAAAAGCAAAGCAAGAGGCAGAGCTGCGGGAAGTGCTGAAAGCAAAAGGAAAATTATATCCTTATATTCATTTGTTTAAAATGTGGAGATTTGACATTTGGCTTTTGATTGCCGCAGGCGCCAGCCTTTGCAGATATGGTCTTTTGACATGGATTCCCACTTATTACAATGAAGTGTTCCATGTAGATGTAGAAGCGGGCATTTTGGGTACCGTACTGCTGCCTCTTGGCATGGCATTTGGTACGCTGAGCGTGGCAACCATTACAGACAAGTTTTGTCCAAACAACAGATTGCCTGCCATCATCGTATGCGCCATAGGAGCAGGTGCCACTGTATTTTTCTTCCCTCATGTAGGCCCTGGAGTGGGCGCCAGCGTTTTATTGTTTGTTGCAGGATTTTTTGTTTATGGAATACACGGGGTTTTGTGGGCATTTGCAGCGGATATCGGCGGACGTGTCTTTTCCGGCACTGCAACAGGTATATTAGATTGGGCAGCATACATGGGTGCATCCATACAGGCCATATTCTTTGGCTCTGCCATTGCAGGGGGAAATTGGAATATATTATTTGTCACAGTAGGCGGTGTTTGTATATTCGTTGCCGTTTTAGCCATCATTGCAGGCTTGGGACTCAACAGCAAAAAATCCGCAGACACCGAGCAAAATCTGTCCGAATAATTTATAGCAGTTAGGGAAATTGTGTCATTTTTATATGTTTACGGCAGATTTGCAGAGGAACAAATCTGTTTTAGCCATAACGGTATGATTTATACAGTATGGAATTTCAAAAGGGATGTAAAAAAAGGAGGCAAACATTATGGAATATCCAAAAGTAAAAAGAAACATATTATTAAACCCAGGACCAGCTACAACCACTGACACTGTAAAATATGCTCAGGTTGTACCAGACATTTGTCCCAGAGAAAAGGAATTTGCTCAAATTATGAAGGATATGGGAGAGGACCTTGTAAAAATTGTACATGGCGATTTAGATAAATATACAGCAGTTCTTTTCACAGGCTCCGGTACTGTAAACATTGATGCAACCATCAGCTCATTGGTACCCGCCAACAAAAAAATATTGATATTAAATAACGGTGCTTACAGCGGCCGTGGTGCTGAGGTTTGCCAATATTATGGCATGGACCACATCAATCTGGAGCTGCCCATTGACCGCCCCATTGATGTTGCAAAGGCAGAGGAAGCACTCAAGGCGGATAAAGACATTGCCGTTGTATACTGCTGCCACCATGAAACAGGCACAGGTGTGTTAAATCCCATCCGAGAAATTGGTGCAATGGCTCACAAATACAACTGTACCATGATTGTAGACACCACATCTACATATGCTATGATTCCCATTGACATGGAAAAAGACAATCTGGACTTTGTAATGGCTTCTGCACAAAAGGGCTTGATGTCTATGACAGGTCTGTCCTATGTGATTGGCAAAACAGCCATATTAGAGGCGTCTAAGGATTATCCAAAGCGTTCCTATTACACAAATCTTTATCAGCAGTACAGCTTTATCAGAGATAAGGGAGAAATGCATTTTACCCCTCCTGTACAGACCATTTATGCCACAAAACAGGCCATAAAAGAATATTGGGAGGTTGGAGAGGAAGCAAAATGGGCAAGACATCAAAGAGTTTGGGAGGCACTGCACAAGGGCCTTGACGAGCTGGGCTTTCAAGATATCATCCCCAGAGAAATGCAGTCCAGGCTGGTTATTTCTGTAAAATATCCAGATGACCCAAATTGGGACTTTACAAAGGTGCATGACTATCTCTATGAAAACGGCTTTACCATTTATCCAGGAAAGGTTTCTGATTTACCCACATTCAGACTGTGCAGCTTGGGTACCATTGATGTGCCTGATATAGAAGCATTTTTTGCAGAGCTGAGAAAAGCCCTTGAAAAATTCAACATTCAAATTCCTGTACAGTATAAATAAAAGCACAGCATAAAAACAGCCCAAGTGCTGTAAAAAAAAGTTTTTTATAACACTTGGGCATTTTTTAAAAGCAATGAAAAAATAAGCTCCTTTGCAGCCGTGCTGTACAAACGGCAAAAAAACTGCCCCTTTCATTGTTTACAGGCAGCTTTTTGTGTACTATATCAAATTTTTTACAGCAACATTTGGTACAAATTTATACCCCACTCCCCTTACTGTTTTGATAAATTTTACAGCATTTTCAGAAAGCTCTAATTTTTTTCTTAAATTGCTGATATGTACCATAACGGTGCGCAAATCTTCTTCCAGACCATAGGTATCCCACAAATGGTTGAATATTTGCTGCGGGGTAAACACACGGTTGGGATATTTTGCCAGCAGCACAAGCAAATCAAATTCCTTTGCCGTCAGCTTAATTTCTGTTTCATTTATGGTTACTGTTCTTGCATTGAGGTCTATGGTAAGAGGGGCAAAATAAATCCGGTTTTTGTTGGATAACAAATCCTCTTTGGATTGCTGTGAATATTTTCTGCGCAGGTGTGCTTTGACACGTGCCACCAATTCTATTCTGCTAAAGGGCTTTGTGATATAATCGTCTGCTCCCATTGTAAAGCCAAGTACCTTATCTGTATCTTGGTCCTTACAGCTTAAAAAAAGTATGGGGACTTCAGAAACCTCTCTGATTTGTCTGCAAACCTCTATACCGCTTAGCTTTGGCATAACAACATCCAACAGCACCAAATCCGGTTCATTTTTCTCTACCATAGAAAACGCCTTTTCGCTTTCTGTTGTCCAAATGACTTCAAAGCCCTCACGGGAAAGGTACAGCCTTAATAATTGTACAATATCAATTTCATTGTCTACAACCAGTATTTTTCCTTGTGACATAGAGAACACCCCCATAAAACAAAAACCCATCAAAAATTGCTTATTTTTTTATTATATACCAATATCACAAAATAGTTAATATATATTTTTTAAAATATGAAATAAAAATGCTTTTATGTGCCTTTTCACATCTGTTTTGCTGCTCTGTGACAAAGACACAAAAATACAACCAAGCATTTGATTTATGATATCCGTCACCATAACAAATTGATATTATATTGAAAGAAGGACTGATGAAAATGGCAAATGTATTTTTTACACCTCATTATATCATCACAGGAGAAAACGCTTTGAGCCTCAGCAAAGAATATTTGGCTGACATGGGCAAAAGAGCATTGATTGTGACAGATGATTTTATGGTACAGTTTGGCAATGTAAAAAAAGTGACAGACATTTTGGACAGTGTAGGCATTACATATGCTGTTTACTCCAAAATAAACGGAGAACCAAATGACACTATGATTGACGCCGGCGTTGAAATTTATAAAAATGAAAAATGCGACTTTTTAATCGGTGTGGGCGGCGGCAGCCCCATTGACTCTATGAAAGCAATCGGTGCTGTTTTGTCAAATGGCGGCAACATCTGTGATTATATGGGAAAAGTCATATCCAAGCCCATCCCTCCCACCTGTGCCATTCCCACAACAGCAGGCACCGGCTCAGAGGCAACACAGTTTACCATCATCAATAACACAAAAGAAAATATCAAAATGCTTTTGAAGGGTCCTGTTTTGATGTCTAAGCTGGCCATCATTGACCCAACCTTTACCATGACTGCACCTGCAAAAATCACAGCAGCCACCGGCTTGGATGCTTTGTGCCATGCAGTAGAGGCCTATACCTCCACAAAAGCATTTGCAATGTCTGACACCTATGCCCTTTCTGCTGTAAAAAGAATTTTTGAAAGCCTTTATGAATGCTATGTAAACGGCTCCAACACAGAGGCCAGAACAAACATGGCCATTGCCGCATTGGAGGCAGGCATTGCATTTAACAATGCCTCTGTTACCATCATCCATGGCATGAGCCGTCCCATTGGCGCATTGTATCATGTTCCTCATGGTCTTTCCAATGCCATGCTTTTGGACAAATGTCTGCGCTTTGCTGTTTCCGGAGCCTATGACAGATTTTGTGATTTGGCAAAAGCAATCGGCATTTACAAAGATGGTATATCGGCCCAAGAAGGTGCAGAAGCATTTATAGAAGCTGTGGGGACTCTTTGCAAAAAACTGGAAATACAAACTCCCGCAGAATTTGGCATTGATAAAGAGGACTTTTTCTCTCATTTGGATAAAATGGCACAGGATGCACTGGACAGCGGCAGCCCTCAAAATACAAGACGCTCTCCAAGCAAAGAGGAAATCATTGCCATTTATCAATCTCTTTTTGAATAATCAAAAATACAGACCACAAATCATTTCTCATCACAAAGGGAGGAATCAAATATGAAATTTGCACAATTAAGTACAAAGCTGGAAAATATCAAGCTGGAATTAGAAGAGCATATACTTGTTGTAACCATGAACCGTCCAAAGGCATTAAATGCTTTAAACAATCAAACATTGGACGAATTGCAGGAGATTGCAAAAATGATTGCCGAGGACGAGGATGTACACGGTGTCATCATCACAGGAGAAGGCAGGGGCTTTGTGGCCGGTGCAGATATTGTACAAATGAAGCCCTACAAAAGCGAGGAAGGCAGAGCCTATGCCGGCTATGCACAGGATACCTTCAACAAAATCGAAGCATTGGATAAGCCTGTGATTGCCGCAGTAAACGGCTTTGCACTGGGCGGCGGCTGTGAGCTGGCATTAAGCTGTGACATCAGAATTGCCTCCGAAAAGGCCGTATTTGGACAGCCGGAGGTAACACTGGGTATTATGCCCTGCTTTGGCGGCACACAAAGACTGCCTCGGCTCATTGGGGCCGGATTGGCAAAGGAAATGATTTATACAGGCCGTCAGGTAAAGGCAGAGGAAGCAAAGCAGTTTGGCATTGTCAACAAGGTGGTTGCTCCGGAAGCACTGATAGACACAGCAAAGGCTATGCTGAGGGATATATTGAAGGTATCCCCTGTGGGTATCAAATATGCAAAAATTGCAATCAACAGAGGTGCCGATATGGATTTAAAAAACAGCTTGGAATTGGAAAAGGATTTGGTGGGCCTTTGCTTTGCCACAGAAGACAAAGAAATTGGTATGACTGCTTTTCTGGAAAAAGCAAAGCCTTCTTTCAGATAATCATAAAAACCACAGTATGCACAGATAGAAATCCCTTTTCTATCTGTGCATTTTTTATAAATGGATATTGAGGAGGGAACAAGCATGAACAAAGTAAACATTATGACAGCAGAACAGACTGCACTGCTGGTCAATGACAATGATGTCATAGGGGATTTGTGTCCAGCGGTTGTCCCGAAGCATTGACAAAGGCATTGGAAAAGCGTTTTTTGGATGCAGCAAGCCCCAAAAATATCACATTGTTTTATTCTGCCGCACAGGGCAATGGGGATGGCAGCGGCGCAGACCATTTTGCTCACAAGGGCATGACAAAAAGAGTCATTGCCGGCCGAACATGGCCCCAAAGCTGGGGAAGCTGGTGCTGGAAAATGAAATAGAGGGATATAATCTGCCTCAAGGCACACCTTCTCAATTCTTTAGGGATATTGCCGCTTACAAAATCGGCACAGTCACCCATGTTGGATGAAACACATTTGCAGACCCCAGAAACGGCGGAGGAAAATTGAATGCAAAAACCACAGAGGACTTAGTGGAGCTGATTGAAATCTGCGGTCAGCAAAGACTGGTTTATAAAGCATTTTCCATTCAAATTTGTTTTATAGGAGACAGCTATTGTGATGAGGCGGGAAACATCACACTGGAAAGAGAAGTGGCTCCTTTGGAGGCCATCTCCATTGCACAGGCCACCAAAAACAGCGGAGGTATTGTCATTGTTCAGGTGGAAAAAATTGTAAAAGAAGGCACACTTGACCCCAAACTGGTAAAAATCCCCAGAATTTATGTAGACGGTGTTGTGGTGGCACAGCCTCAGGACCATGAGCAATGCTTTGGCTTTCCTTATGACCCTTCTCTCAGCGGCGAAATCAAAATTTCTCTGGACAGCTTAGAAACGCCTCCTTTGACTGCCAAAAAAATCATAGGCAGACGTGCCGCAATGGAATTGAAAGAAAACTCTGTTGTCAATCTAGGCATTGGCATTGCGGAGTATATTTCAATGGTTGCAAATGAAGAAGGCATAGGGGATTATATGACATTGACAGTAGAGGCAGGGCCTGTGGGCGGCGTACCCCAAGGCGGCGCAAAAATTTGGCTCCAGTGTCAATGCAGAATGCATATTGGAGCAGCCCCACACAGTTTGATTTTTATGACGGCGGCAGCGTAGATTTGGCATTTTTCAGGCCGACAAATACGGCAAAGCAAATTTGGCCCCCGTATTGCCGGCTGCGGCGGATTTATCAACATCACCCAAAATGCCAAAAAAGTATTTTTCTGCGGTACATTCACTGCCGGCGGTTTGAAAACAACCATAGAAAAAGGTAAATTGAATATGACACAAGAAGGCAAAGAAAAAAATTTGTAGAAACAGTGGAACAAACTACATTCAGCGGGGAATATGCCAATCAAACCGGTCAGCCTGTCACCTACATTACAGAACGGGCTGTGTTTGAGCTAAAAAAAGATGGCATCTATTTGACAGAGGTGGCTCCCGGCATTGATATTCAAACACAAATCATTGATTTGATGGGATTTGTGCCAAATATCAAATGTATGGATGAAAGAATATTTCAAAATGAATTGATGGGATTAAAAAAATAGTTTTTATCTTTTCATTAAAAAACAATGCTTTATAAATTCCAGCATAGTCAAAGCAGCATAAAAATGCCATACTTTTAACTCCCCAACAGCCTGTTCACCTCCCTCTATTTTTACCTCATACAATAATCATAATACACCTTCCCATTCTATTCCTTTCCCCCCAGTGAAAATATCGTCCAGTTCACTACCCATTCCTTTACTGCTATTTCCATTTCAAACAATACACATCATTACAATCAAAAGCATTGATACAAAAAACAATAACCATACATCTATTTTTGTCACAGCAAAACAAAGCTTATTTTTATGCCATTTCTGCCAATCTATTGGCAGGATATCATTTCCATTGCTTTCAAAATGAAAAGCACACCAATCCATCTCCTGTCATATGGATACAAAATCCATTTTGTGCAAAAAGTACATTACTTTATGGCTGACAGCACAAAAACAGCCGCCAAAAGCGGCTGTCTGTTATTTTTACTCTATATTTACAAAATCATAGGCACACCAAAATAGTGCTTTGCTTTATCACACCATGCATAACCATTTTTAAGCTACAAAAACACATGGCAAAAACAATATTTTACCAATTTGCATCCTCTTTTAATACAAATTCCTTTACCAGCTGCCGCAGTGTGGCCGCCTGTGCATTCAGCTCCTCGCTGGCTGCGGCACTTTGCTGTGCCGTTGCAGAATTGGTTTGCACCACAGCGGAAATTTGGTCAATGCCCTGTGTGATTTCTGCAATGGCATTGGCCTGCTCCATAGATATTTCAGAAATGTGATTGATTGTTTTTGTCACCGCATCCATATCTTGGAACACACTTTCCAAAGCACTTGCCGTTTCATCGGCAATGGTTGTACCATTTTGTACTGCACTCAAACAGCTTTCAATCAATGTAGCTGTATTTTTGGAGGCTTCTGCAGATTTTCCTGCCAAATTTCTCACTTCATCGGCAACCACAGCAAAGCCCTTTCCTGCTGCTCCGGCACGGGCTGCCTCCACAGCCGCATTCAGTGCCAGTATATTGGTCTGAAAGGCAATGTCTTCAATGGTTTTGATGATTTTTTCAATTTCTCCCGAGCTTCTTTTGATTTCCTCCATGGCTTGGAGCATTTGTCCCATACGGCGATTGCTCTCTCCCACTTCAGATTCAACAGAATTTATTTTTTGGCTGGCTTGTTGTGCGTGTTCTGCATTTGTGCTTACATTTTTTGACACCTCATTGATTGTAGCCGCCAATTCCTCCACACTGGCTGCCTGCTCTGTGGCTCCCTGAGAAAGAGCCTGGGCTCCGTTTGACACCTGGTCTGCTCCTGAAGAAACCTGATGGGATATTTCATTCATTTTCGTCAATGTGGTGCTTAAATTGTATATGATATCATCCATAGAGGATTTGATGGAAACAAAATCCCCCATATACTCTGCATGGGTCTGGACACAAAAATTTTTGTGCCCCATTTCATTGAGATTTTCAGTGATATCTGTAATCACACTGTTTAAGCTTTGTTGCATTTTTCTAAAAGAATCTGCCAATTTGCCAAACTCGTTGTCAGAATGATAGGAAATTTCCTGATTCAAATTTCCCCCTTCAATTTCCTCTGCCGCACGAAGCAGTGTATTGATTGGCGTTGTAATCTGTTTGAGCAAAACAACACAAAGGGATATTGTAATGGCAACGGCAATCAGTAATATCACCATAAATATAATTTGGCTTTTTGTGGCATCACTGACTGCATCGTTTCGAAACATTTGGGCATTTTGTGTTGCCGATGCTATGATGTTATCCATTTGCTGCAATATGCTGTCCTCCAGCTCAATATATTGTCTTAATTTTAGCAAATTGATGGTTCGGCCTCTTTGCAAATCCTCATGTATCCCCTCGCCTATGCTCTGCCAATTTTTCATTTCTTCTAAAATAGCAGGTATTTCACTGGTTTGCTGGCTCTCCAGCTTATTGCTTTGCAGCTCCTGCATTTGCGTATATACCTGTTGGAAAGCACCCTCAGAATAAGTGGTGGATGTTTCTTGAAAAATATATTCTTCTCGTATAGAATTTCCAATTTCCTCTATATTTGTTTTCATTTCCCACATTTTCATCAAATTGGTGTGAGGCTTGTCATAAAGTGTCAATGTATTTTGAGAAATATCCTTGATGTATTTTGCTGATACCACACCCATTATCAGTTCTATGATAAAAAGTGCCGCAAATGTTAATATTAACAAATGCTTTAAATTGAAAGTTGTAGTTATTTTTTTGTTTTTTGTCATGTATTTCTCCCCCCAATTCATTTATGTAAAAACAAAAAACAGGCTTAGTCAACTATCACATATCTTTTCTTATACATTATAGTAAAAAATCCCATGGGAGTAAAGACATTTCTATACAAAAAAGATACAAATAAACAATCAAGTTATCCAGTCAAAATGTGACTTTATGACATACATACTATTTTACTTGTATTTTATTTGACAAAAATGAGACTCCAAAGCAATGGCAAGCTGTTCTAAATCCATAATCACATTATCCCAAAATATGCTTCTGCCCAAGGGGTGCTGTTTTTGATGTTATGGATAAGAGCATGATACAGCTGCATTTTGCTGTTCTAAAAAGCCCTCAAAACGCAAGGGCTTTCATTTTTTAATACCATGCAGGCAGTTATTTTCACAGCAGTCAAGCATTTCATGCCATCTGCTGCAAACTGTCAATGGCCGCCTGTGTATGCTGTATATAAATGCTTTGTATACGCTCCAGCTCTCCCAAGCCACGCAGCACACACTCCACTTCATATCCTTCCTTTTCAAATTCTGCCCTCCAGCAGCCTTCCTCATTTCCGGCCATATCATGGTTGGCATGGTCTCCCGAAACAACCATCAATGGCTGCAACACCACCTTGCGGTAGCTCCCTTTTTTTATTTTTGGAATAATATCCTCCAATGTGGGAGCCGCCTCCACTGTTGCAATAAAATAATGGCTGTATCCATTGCTTTTGAGCATATTTTGCAGCTTGGCATACACCTGGTTGGAGGCCGCCTCTGTACCATGCCCCATAAAACAAATGGCAGTCTGTCCATCATCATATTGGCAGGTGTCCTTTATCATAGCCCCCATCACATTTTGAAAATCCTCATGGCTTGTCAGCAAAGGCTCTGCCAGTGCTATTTTTTCAAATTTATGCTGATATTTTTCTAAAATATGTACCATGTCCCTGTATTCATATCCATTCATCAAATGGGTGGGCTGTACAATCAATGTCTGCACGCCCTCTGAAACGGCTCTTTCCAATGCCTGCTCCACATTGTCTATTTTTATGTTATCTCTTTTGGCCAAAATATCAATAATCATTTGGCTTGTAAAGGCACGTCTGACAGTATAATCCGAAAAATCCTTTTCAATGGCATTTTCTATGGCCCCAATGGTGATTTCACGGCTTTCATGATAGCTTGTGCCAAAGCTGACCACCAATATCTGCTTTTTTGTATTCTGCTGTGTTTTTTTCATACTGCTATCTTCCTTTCCATTCCAATCAAAAAACACAGAAGGATTTGTGACAAACCACTTCAGTGCTTTTTCAAAATGGCCTCGGCACAAAATACATAAAAACAGCTTTTTTGTGCTTCTGTGTCCTAAAGCCAATCACTTTTCAATTCATAACCCACAGACCTTTTCTATTACTCTGCATATTTTTTTCATACCCTTTTTTAGGCAAATCATTTGACAATACTTGGCTTTACTATAACATTTTCTATTGCTTTTTGTCAACAAATGCCATGGTATGACTTCTATGACAGTGATAATTATGATAAAATAATCATAACAAAGGGGATATAAAAAAGAAATGAAATATACAGTATGGTATTTTGTCAGTTTAAAAATCGGCTGTTTGTCCAAAAAAAGCACCTTGCACCATGTGGTTTCACAACAGTATTCTCATAAGGACGTTGGCAGTAAGCAGCAAAAAAGTAGGGATACTGATTTCAGTGCGTCCTGGGAAAGGATGATTATAGTCAGTTTAACAGCTCCATCATGATGGTATGGATACAAAAATCAGAAAAAAACGCCATCAGCCATTCTCCCCTTATCCATAAATGCAGCAGATAAGCATATGGATAAACAAAACAGCAAAATCAAATAAAATCATTCCGTATTGATGCCTATACAGGTATTCATATAAATATGGAAAAATATATCAAAAGATATATTGCAGAGTGTAAAAAAAGTCGGCACCTTGTCCGCAAAGGCTCATTTCATACAAGACCATTAGACAGAGGTATAAAGCAGAGGTTCCATGGGCTAAAAGCCTTGAAACGCCTGCTTTTCCTTGCCGGAAATCAATTTCCGCCAGGGCTTTTGGTTGGAAAACCCTTCGTTTTTCAACCCCTTCTGCGCCCTTGAAAAAATATAAAATATCATTTTTATACAGTCTGAAATATATCAAAAGATATATTAATAAATTTCAAATTTTGAGATAGGAGGAGTAAAATATGAAGGATTTAAAAAAAATATGTAAAATCGCAGTGGTGCAGGCTGCCCCTGTTATGTTTGACAAAGAGGCCTCCACACAAAAGACCATTCAGCTCATAGAGCAGGCGGCAAATCAAAATGCAGAGCTGATTGTTTTTCCGGAGCTTTTTATACCCGGCTATCCCTATGGCATGACATTTGGCTTTCGAGTGGGCAGCCGAAATGAATCTGGCAGAAAGGATTGGAAATTGTATTATGATAACTCCATTGTGGTGGGAGAGGCAGAAACAAAACAAATTGCAAGTGCTGCAAAACAGGCCCATGCCTATATCAGCATAGGCGTTTCCGAAAGAGATGCCATAACAGGAACACTTTATAACACCAATTTATTTTTTTCTCCAGAAGGGGATTTGATTGCCGTTCACAGAAAGCTGAAGCCCACAGGTACAGAGCGTGTTGTGTGGGGAGATGCAGACAAAGGCTATTTTCCTGTTGCCAAAACCCCTTGGGGCGTTATGGGAAGCCTGATTTGCTGGGAAAGCTATATGCCTTTGGCAAGAGCTGCATTGTACGAAAAGGGCGTTTGTTTATACATTTCTCCCAACACAAATGACAATCCGGAATGGCAGGCCACCATACAGCACATTGCATTGGAAGGCCGTTGCTATGTTATCAACTGTGATATGTTTTTTACAAAGCAAATGTATCCTAAGCTGCACTGTAACGATGAAATAGAAAAGCTGCCTGATGTGGTGTGTCGGGGAGGCAGCTGTATCATTGACCCCTATGGCCATTATGTAACAGAGCCGGTGTGGGATAAAGAGGAAATCATCTATGCTGATTTAGATATGGATAAAGTATATATGAGCAAAATGGAATTTGACGTCTGCGGACATTATGCCCGCCCTGACGTATTGAAGCTGCAAATCAATGAGCTGTAAAAGGACCAAAGCATAAGCTGCACTGCCCTTTGGCATATTTATGCGCCATAAATACAACGTTTTTCCAGCTTGCTGCAATGGCAGAGGCTGCTTTTTTTGGATGTGAAAATGGGGCTGCTTTTTTGCGGCCCTTTTTTGCTGTATATTGTAATATCAAGCATAGCCTAAGGCCTTTTTACAGCACTGTGGACTTTGTGGCATAGGATATTTCCCTTGCCACAATAAAGTTAAAAAAATGGAGATGTTTCTGTGCAAAGTACCTTTTTGTTTTCTAAAAAGCTTTGTTTTCTATTTGTCCATTTTTCCATACTATTTGAGCATATGAATACATAGTCTTCATGATTCAAATCCCCTTTTCCCATTTATAAGCATCACTGCCATACCATCCATTTCCATAGAAATGCTTTTTTAGCATCATCCATACATTTCATTGTGATATCCACAAGCTTTCATACTGTTTTCATCATAGCGCCGCCTATCCTTCTTATTCCTCCCTTCCAATTTATGGACACTGTTTTTTCAATATAAACGAAAAATCCGCAAAGCATTGATTTGAAAGCCAAAACCATTTTCTTGCATATCTTATTTTTTCCCGGTCTGCCTACGGGGATTTTGAATATTTGGAAATATGCTCCATTTTTTGTCTGCTTTTTCAAATAAAGTATTTCGTATTCTATTTTTCATAGTCATATAACACCCCACTATAATATTGGGATACAACTCATTTTCATACAAATGCTTTTGACAAAATACAATCCTTTTTATAAAATCATAACTATTTTTATCATCATTTTACAATATATTTCAACAATATACATTGACTTTTTTTCCATAAAATCATATAATATCCATGAGAGTGTGACCAATAAAGGCACATGAAGGGGTACACCACCACGGGTGTAGCTTTCTTCATGTGCTTTTTTTATATTTCAAGCAAAAAGGAGGTGCCTTATATGTATGTCAATGGAAAAGAAGAACTGCTTTTACAAAAAATATCCCTTTTAGAATACTTGGAACAAAATGGCTATCAGCCTTTGTATGTAGCTGTGGAAAAAAATGGCTCTATTGTTCCAAGGGCAGAATATACATCCACTTTTTTAGAGCAGACCGATACATTGGAAATTGTACAATTTGTAGGAGGCGGTTAATGATGATACCCACAAAAGAAGCCATGCAGCAATGCTGGGATGGAAGATTTCCTCTCAGGCTGTTTCAAATATTGCAGTCCTCCTCTGTTTCCATTGCAGGACTGGGGGGACTTGGCTCTCACATTGCTGTGATGCTGGCAAGAAGCGGCATAGGCAAATTACATTTAGTAGATTTTGACTGTGTGGATATGAGCAATCTCAATCGGCAGGCATATGATATTGGTCACATTGGGCAGCAAAAAACAGAGGCCCTTTCTCAAATATTGTTTAAAATCAATCCTTACATAGAAATTGTGACAGATACATTGCGTGTTACAGCAGAAAATGCGCCAAAGCTTTTTTCTGCTTCTTCCATTGTTTGTGAAGCATTTGACCAGCCGGAGCAAAAAGCCATGCTTGTCAACACCCTTTTGGAGAAATGTCCTCATACCACCATTGTTTCCGGAAACGGTATGGCCGGCTATGGCAGTGCCAATACCATTCAAACCAAAAAATTTCATGAAAGACTGTATATTTGCGGAGACCAAAAAACAGACATACAATGGGGCATTGGCCTTATGGCCCCTCGTGTCTGTGTTTGTGCAGGCCATCAGGCAAACCAGGTCATTTCTATTTTACTGGAAGGGGCAAATGAGGAAATTGACAAATGATATTTACAATATCCTCCTTTCCCTTCCCCACGGCTGTGAAAAGCATCAAAAATTTTTGTAAAATGCTTTTTTCTGCCATGGACAAAAAATGGATATGCAACAAGCTGCACTCCCAAAACATGGGCCATTTCTATTTTGCTTTGAGGAGGCAAAAAGGAATTTGACAAATGATATTTACAATATCCTCCTTTCCTGCGGCTGTAAAAGTATCAAAAATTTTTGCAAAATACTTTTTTCTGCCATGGACAAAAAATGGATATGCAACAAGCTGCACTCCCAAAACATGGGCCATTTCTATCTTACTTT
>CALWSR010000011.1 GCA_944384265.1 uncultured Clostridia bacterium | reverse complement strand
GTGATGGTAAATTGCGCCTTTTGAAAGATTTGTTTCGTTGATGATGTCCTGCAAAGATGTTGCGTCATATCCTTTTTTAAAAAACAGATGGGTGGCAACATCCAAAATCAGCTTCACGGTTTCCTCCGGGTATTTGTTTCTTGCCATCCCGCACCTCCATACAAACCAACGGTCTGTATAAAGTATAGCAATCTCTTTTATGCTTGTCAAGCAGGTTATATTGCGCACAGAATGATTTTATTTTTCGGAGTTTTCCATTTTAGCGGGCAGTTTCCGTCCTTGCAAACGTATTATTAGCGAAGCAAAAAACAAGGGTTTGGGAAGTTCCCAACAGGCAAAAATCTTCGCTCCGGCAGGTTGCCAGAAATGGAGATTTTGCGGGAGTGTGGCCACACTCCCTATGCTTGCTCTGTTGTGATTCTTCCAGAAAGGACGGGAACGGAATGGAACAGAAGCCAAAAGTACAAGAGAGCGATTATCTCCCGAAAAGAGGAAATCCACTGCAAGAAACCGTGTGCTACACAATCGGCGGAACCGTATACGAAGTGGAAACCTCCTGCGGCGGCACAGAACTGCTTTACGACAAAATGGTACGGCTCATTCGCTCAGAAACCACCACGGATGCTGACAAAGACCACAAAGCACGGTATAATAAAGACAGCAACCTGTTTGTCGGGCGTTCATTACAGGAGGAATGAACCATGACAGCAAACACCAATTATCCCGACAACATCACCGCTTTATACGCCCGCCTGTCCCAAGAGGATGCGCTGGATGGCGAGAGCAACAGCATTGCCAATCAGAAGAAAATCCTTTTGAAGTATGCAACCGATAATGGTTTCCCCAATCCGACATTTTTCATTGATGATGGAGTGTCCGGGGTGACGTTTGACCGTCCGGGCTGGAATGAGATGATCCGGCTGGCCGAGGCAGGAAAGGTCAAAACCGTCATTGTAAAAGATATGTCCCGCATGGGACGGGACTATCTGAAAGTCGGTTACTATACTGAAAGCTTCTTTGCAGAACGTGATATTCGGTATATTGCCATCAATGACGGTGTGGACAGCGACAAAGGGGACAATGATTTCACCCCTTTTCGCAATCTGTTCAGCGACTTCTATGCCCGCGATACCAGTAAAAAAATCCGGGCCGTTATGCGCGCCAAAGGGAACGCCGGAGAACACCTCTGCACCAATCCACCCTATGGGTATATAAAAGACCCTGCGGACAAAAAGAAATGGATTGTGGACGAGGAAGCTGCCGAGATTGTCAAGCGTATTTTTACCCTGTGTATTGCAGGGAAAGGCCCCATGCAGATTGCCAAGTTGCTGACTGCCGAACACGTTCTCACGGTCAAGGCACACTATGCTCAGTGTGCGGGAAAACCGCTGCCGGAGAATCCATACCACTGGAATCCGAAATCTGTCGCAGGGATATTGGAACGCCCGGAGTACACCGGCTGTACGGTGAACTTCAAGACCTATTCCAAGTCCCACAAGCTGAAAAAGCGGCTGCATAATGCCCCGGAAAACCAGCGCATTTTCCCCAACACTCAGCCCGCTATTATCGAGGAACAAGTCTTTGCACGGGTACAGGAGTTACGGGAGAACAAGCGCCGCCCCAGCAGGACAGGAAAGCAGGGATTATTCTCTGGTTTGCTCTACTGTGCGGATTGCGGGAACAAGCTGTATTTCTGTACGACAAACAGCTTTTCACCCAAGCAAGACCACTATGTCTGCTCCAATTACAAGAACAATACAGGAACTTGTTCTGCGCATTTTATCCGGGAAGAAACGCTGAAATTGTTTGTCTTGCAGCGGATTTTTGATGTGACAGCGTTGTTCTTTGACGATGCTATGGCATTTGAGGAAGCCGCGAAAAAGCAGCACTTCCAAGAAGCCGAAAAAGAGGCCAAGAAGCGCAAGCGTGAAATTGCCCAAGCGGAGAAACGCATTGCCGAACTCGACCGCATTTTCAAGCGCATTTATGAGGATGACATCAGCGGCGCAATCAGTCATGAACGGTTCTTGAAACTCTCCGCTGATTATGAGGTAGAACAGAAAGAACTGACAGAGCAGGTCAAAATATGGCGGGAAGCGGTAGAAACCTTTGAACAGGATAAAGCCGACTTTGACAGCTTTGCAGCCATTGTACGGAAATATGTGGGCATTCGTGAACTGACGCCCACCATCGTCAATGAGTTTGTAAAGAAAATTATCGTCCATGCGCCGGACAAATCCAGCGGCCATCGCAGGCAAAAGATTGAATTGGTCTGGAACTTCATCGGAGAAGTCAACCTGCCGGGCGACAATCAGACCGTGGAACGGCAAAGAAAAGGCAGGACGGCATGACCTTTCAGCCATGCCGCCCTGCGGCAATAAAATTACTTCCTTATGAGGGCGGCACCTTCCGGGGTGCCGTTTTTTGACGTTTCCCTATGAGACTACGGGAGGCGGAGCAACGGTTGATCTGGGACTAAAGGAGGGATTTTTATGAACGCAGTTGCAACCGCATACCATAAGGAAACAACAACGGCGATTTTTCAAGGAAAGCCGATTGTCCTTGAAAACCTTACCCCGGTGCTTGCTCCGAAGGCGAGGGAACAGCGCAAAAGAGAAGTGGAAAGGTGCCTGTTTGACGTGTTCATCAAGTATGAGGACACGTTTCACTAATCATTCGCAACATTGTGATAAGGGGCTGTCGATGGTATAATATAATCATAAGGTTGGCAGTTCCAACGAACAGGAGGAACCGCCATGTTAAACCGAATCAATGCAGTTTACGGGAGACAGTCCGTTGACCGTAAAGACAGTATCAGTATCGAAAGCCAGATTGAATTTTGCGAATATGAATTGAAGAGAGAAAGCTATAAGGCATATACCGACAAAGGCTATTCTGGTAAGAATACAGACCGTCCGAAGTTTCAACAGCTTATGGCTGACATTCAAAAAGGTCTGATTAAAAAAGTAGTGGTTTACAAGTTAGACCGTATCAGCCGCTCCATTCTGGATTTTGCGACCATGATGGAGGAATTTCAGAAATACAATGTAGACCTCTACGGAGAAGTTTTGACACATCAACGCCCATGGGACGGGCAATGCTCAATATCTGTATTGTATTTGCCCAGCTTGAACGTGAGACAATCCAAAAGCGAGTAACGGACGCTTATTATTCCCGGTGTTTGAAGGGATTTCACATGAGCGGCCCCGCTCCTTATGGATTTGGTCTTACTCCTACCATACTCCATGGCATAAGTACAAAAATGCTGATAGAGGACCCGGAAACGAAGCAATACGCTTTATTGATGTTTACTATGTATTCCGAACCAATGACTTCTTTCGGAGATATTATCCGGCATTTTAAAGCAGCCGGCATCAAGATATATGGTAAAGATTTGACACGAGCCTTTCTTTCACAGCTTTTACGCAATCCCGCCCATGTAATGGCTGACCTTGAGGTTTACGAATTTTTTAAAAGTCAAGGTACATACATTGTCAACGAAGCGGCTGACTTTGAGGGTGGGAACGGCTGTTATCTCTATCAAGGCCGGGATGTGGCAGGAAACAAAAACTCCCAGCTTCGAGACCAGATTCTTGTGCTTGCTCCGCACAAAGGTTTTGTACCTTCCTCTATCTGGCTGAAATGCCGTAAGAAGCTGATGAACAATACCACATTCCAGTCTGGACGTAAGGCCAGAAATACATGGATGGCTGGGAAAGTAAAATGCGGGCGCTGCGGATATGCCCTAATGAGCGTCGGAAATTCTACGGGCACTCAATACCTTAGATGCTCCAAACGGGCCGACAACAAGAGCTGTGAAGGCTGTGGCAAATTGAAAACCCATGACTTTGAGAGTTTTATTTTCGGAGAAATGGCAAAGAAAATGGGCCAGTTTGAAAGCCTGATAGGAGGAAATGAGGACAGAATAGACCCGAGGATTACCGCCCTTCAAATCGAATTGGCACAAGTGGATGAAGAAATTGAAAAGTTGCTCGATACTTTGAGCGGGGCAAATCCGCTTCTTCTTTCCTACGCCAACAGCAAAATTGAAACGCTGGACACAAAACGCCAGAACCTTGTAAAAGAGATTGCCGACCTATCGGCAGAAGTTATGTCTCCGAGGCAGATTAGAGAACTTTCCAACCATATTCACAACTGGGAAAATATCAGCTTTGAGGATAGAAGAAAAGTCATTGATGGCCTTATAACACAAATAAAGGCCACAAGCGAGTATGTGCAGATTGAATGGAAAATCTAAGCATTTTCCATTCCGCACTTTTTAACTGCGTCAAGAGATGTAAACAAACTTGCAGTATACCATAAATCATATAGAAGAAACCTATTCTAACTATGATGAATACCGTTATAATATCGGTGAAATTGGTCACAATCATTACAAGCTTATGGCATATCTATCAGCAATGTATGACTTTTTTACATTTGAGGACATTAAAAATGACATTGAGGAATTGTTTCATAAACAATATAAACTGCAAATCATTCCAAAAACAGAAATCCGTTATGACAGTGACGGTAATGCTTATGATTGGCACGTTTTGGAAGTGACTCTTGCTGTGAAGCCTATGGAACAAACCACAATCCCCCTTCTGAACCAACACGATTGCAAATATAAATATGATGTTTATATGGAAACCTACGGAAATCGTCAAAACTTCGGAAATCCTTTTTCTTTTTCCTGGCTAAGCTATGTTTCAGGGCAATATGGCTATCGTTTGAATGAACAGGGGGAAAAAGAATTGCATAGAGGAATTGATTTTGCCATTCCTCAAGATACAAGTATTTTTGCAATTCATACCGGTGTTGTGACAGAAGTGAGCAGCAACAGTGTTTTAGGAAACTATATTGTTATAGAAGATGACAAAGGCTATAAAAGTACCTATGCAGGCTGGCAAAGATGTCATGTTACTGTTGGGAAGAAAGTGAAAAAGGGGGAAGAAATCGCTTTGATTGGCAATATTCCTTTTCATTTGGAAGTTACACATCAGGGGCAGTATCTAAATCCTATGTATTTTGTGGATAACGGTGATGATGGCAAAGGAGCCTTGCCTGGAACAGAAGGCGGTATTGTGATACCAGATTACCCAGGAAGTGCTATGGGAGATGGCAGTTTTCAAGGGCTGCTGACAGAAGCTGAAAAATATCTTGGCTATCCTTATGTTTGGGGAGGCAGCAATCCCAATACTTCATTTGATTGCAGTGGTTTTATCTGTTGGGTGTATACACAGTCTGGAGTACATAATTTACTAAGAACAACGGCACAAGGGATTTATAATCAATGCACCCCTGTTTCAGAGGAAAATGCAAAACCGGGTGATTTGATATTTTTTACGGGTACTTATGATAGTGTAAATCCAGTCAGTCATATTGGAATATATGTAGGTAACGGACAGATGCTGCACGCAGGCGACCCTATTTCTTATGCAAATATCAATAGTAAGTACTGGAAACAACATTTTTATGGTTTTGGCAGACTTGATTAAATATGTAAAAGGAGGACATTGCTATGATGAAGTCAGAAAAAATTACAAAAAGTATTGAAAAACTGAAAGAAAAGGTATTGGAACTGGAAATACAAATAGAAGATTTAGAAAAACAGAAAACTCAGGCAGAAAATGAGGAAATCATACAAGCCGTTAGAAGTATTAAGGTACAGCCAAAAGAATTAAAGTATATTTTGAAAGCCATTCAAAATAGTAATATGAAAGCAATCATTGAGAAAATGAGACAGGAGGTGATAAGCGATGAAAAACAATAGTATAAGCTGTTTTATGGTACTGTTTTTATTATGTGTTTTTACGGCTGTTTTGCCCATGCAAGCTATGGCTATGGTACAGACAAGTTCTGCCTCTGCCAGCATGGACACAGAAAATAAGCCGGATACTACGCCCAGAGGATTTACACCAAAAGGCAATGCTACAGTGATAGATAATGTCAAAACAGAAAATGAAAAGGAGATATTTAGAGAATAAAGTTAAGCTGCCGGTAGGTATGATTGTCCTGATTTTTCCATTGCGAAAATCAGACGCACAAGCTTTTTTATGGCGTAGGATAATGCGACATTAATAAGTGTAATGTGATAGGGAAGGAGGAACAATGCCACGAACAAAAAATAGAGGGGTTCAACAGAGTTTCTCTCCCTCTTATATAATCCGGCGCTGGCAACTGGGCGAATATATCCGGCTCTCTAAAGAGGATTTGAAAAAAGGTAAGGATGATAGCAACAGCGTAAAAAACCAGTGCGACTTACTGAATGACTTTTACCAAAAGCACATTGAGAAATTTGAAAGCGTTTCTGAATATGTGGACAATGGACACATGGGAACGGACGCCAACCGTGAGAATTTCCAGCGGCTTCTGGCCGATGTAATGAGCGGAAAAATCAATTGTGTTGTGGTAAAAGACCTTTCCTGTTTTGCCTGGAATTACAGTGATGCGGGAAGTCTGATTGATAATCTGTTTGTACAGATGGGTGTCCGGTTTATCAGCCTTGCAGAAAATGTGGATAGTTTTACAAACCCGGATAGTGTTTCTAATAGTATCGTTCCAATCACGAATATAATAAATGATAATTATTGCTATCAGACATCAAAAAAAATCCGTCAGGTATTTGATTACAAGCGGTGCAACGGTCAATATATTGGAGCTTTCGCTCCCTATGGGTATATGAAACACCAAAAGGACAAGCATAAACTGATTATTGATCCGGATGCCACTGAAACGGTCAAACTTATTTTCTCTCTATTCTTGTGAGGAACATCAAAACGGGCCATCGCTTTGCACTGAAATGAGCATGGCATCCCAAGCCCCTCTGTATATAAAATGCTCAAGGGCCTGCTTGTCTCTACAAGAGGTTATGACGAGCCCCTGTGGGGCGGCAGAATACTTACCAATTTCACATACACCGGGGATTTGGCGCAAGAGCGTAGCCGGGTAAAAAGCTATAAGGTACACCAGATTGAGGTAGTTTCCCGTGAAGAATGGGTGGAAGTGGCTGGAACACATGAGGCCATTATCGACTATGAAACTTTTGATAAAGTACAGGCTTTATTAAAGGGTGATACCCGGATTTCTCCCGAAGGTCGAAAAGTTCATTTGTTCAGTGGCTTTCTGAAATGTGCTGATTGTGGCCGAGCGGTAAGTTGTTGTGTTGGTAAAAACAATCATGTGTATTATGCCTGCTCCACTTATAAAAACCGTTCCCGAACAGCCTGGAATATGCACTCAATCAAGCATGAACGGCTGGAGGCCGCCGCCCTGTTTGGTATTCAGTCCCAGGTGCATTTGGCCGTTTCCTATTCCGAGGCGATTGCCCGTATCAATTCGGCACCAACGAAAAAAAGCCAGTCTTTCCGACTGGACGAGTTGATTGCCACGAAGGAAAAGGAGCTGGGGAAAATTACCTGTTACAAACAATCTCTGTATCAAGACTGGAAGGACGGGGAAATTATCCAGCAGGACTACCGGGACATGAAAGCCGACTATGAACGGCAGGCCGCCGCCCTTTCTGATGTACTGGAACGACTGACCACGGAACGGGCAGAACTGACAAACGGTGTTGACAATGAACATCCCGCACTGGTGGCATTTATGAAATATCAGAACATCGAAATGCTCAACCGGGAAATCCTCATTGAGCTTGTGGATCACATAAAGGTCTACGAAAACGGCAATATGAACATTAAATTCAAGTTTGCTGATGAACTCCGCAAGATTGCCGAGTACATTGAAATTAACACTTCTGAAATTCCCGCCGTAGCGAGCTGAGTCCCGCTACATCCTTTCTGGCAGTGTGTTTTCCTAATATGAAACATTTATAGGAAGAGAGTACCCTTTCCGTTAAAATCACTCGTTTCTGTTTGCGACAGAAAGAGAGCTTTTTACTTGTGGGGAATATCCCAAACCCACATCAAACTCCATTCTTCTGTTCCCTTTCATATTATTCTTTCCTTAATTTAGGAGAACCAAAAGTTCTGTCCTCAACATTTGCGTTATATTTTAATTGATATGTAGCCTCTCTATTTTGGATTGCATTTGTAATTTCGAATATTTCTTTTTGTACCTCTTCTAATGTGGCATACCATCCCAAAATAATTGTGTGTTCACCCCAAAAAGTCACTGTATCAACGCCATTCAAAATATATTTAGGTTCATCTTTGCCAGGCCATAAAATCGGCGACATTTTTACAGACTGACAAAACACAACATTTTTATTGTCATATGTTGCAATAGCAATTTTTCCTCCAGGAGCATAAACAATACTTCTTTCTTCTGTTTTCTTCTTTTCTTCCATTTCAGAACTATCCTTCAACAGATAATCAAGTGAGATATTTAAAATCTTTGATATTGCAAGTAATTTTTCAGTTTCAGGATAACCATTGTCTGATTCCCATTTCGAAACTGCCTGTCTTGAAACATTCAAATTTTCAGCCAATTCTTCTTGTGTAATATTTCTCTGCTTTCTAATATTCTTTAGATTTTCTCCAAAACTCATTATTTAGCCCTCTTTTCCCATTTATTGTATTCTCTTGCAATTTTATGATAACATCTTTTTTGTTTTCTTTCTACCAACGTACTTTTGCATTTTAGCAACTTAAGGTTGCATTGCTTATTTTACGCTATTTCGTGATTATTAACTGATACAAAAATGCAATTTGTCACCTTGTATGTTTATATTATAGCATCCATATATGAATTCTTCTACTTCTATTGATGATAGATAGCGAAAACAGCCTCCCTTGTCAACAGTGGAGATGAACGGGCCTCGCCCGCCGTTGATAAGTATGTCTGCCCTTGCTTATGTAGTACCCAAGAGAGCGAAAGCAACGCGTGCTTTCCCTCTCTCATAGTATGGTATTTCATTATATTTGCCCGTATCATTTTATATCACCATAGAAAATCTGGGCACCAAATCGGAAAAAAGCAATGTTCTTATAAGTGCCATAATGGGCAAAAAATCCAGTATTTACAAGGTTTTTCGCAGTTCAAAACGATTTGACAGCATAAAATAAAATGCTATTTTTTATATAAATTTTATTTCCTTTTTATTCTTTTTGAAATATTATTTTTCTTTTGGATTGCAAATGAGTGCTGTCAAAAAAGCAAACACCACTGCTGCTGTGATACCGCCTGCCGCTGCCTTCATTCCTCCTGTAAAAATACCCAAAAATCCTATTGTATCCACTTCCTCCATAACCCCCTTTGCCAAATTGTATCCAAATCCTGTCAAAGGGACTGTGGCACCGGCACCTCCAAATTGTTCAATGGCATCATATATTCCCAATCCCCCTAATATACATCCCAGGCATACAAACAGCACCAGTATTCTGCCTGACATCAATTTTGTTTTGTCAATCAATATTTGTCCTACCACACAAATCAAACCGCCTACCAAAAATGCCTTTACCAATTCCATGAACAATTCCTCCTATTCTGTTCTGCTTTCTATCACAACACCATGGGCAATGCCCGGAATGGTAGAGCCTTGCTGTGATGTGGTGGGACTCATCAATGCCCCTGTGGGTATAAAAAGCATTCTGCCAATGGTTCCTTCCATAAGCTTTTTATAAAAATAGCTTGTAAACGTAACGGCAGAGCAGGCACAGCCGCTTCCCCCCGCATGGGTATCCTGGCTTTCTTTGTCAAAAATTTCAATGCCGCAGTCTGTAAAGTTTTCGCCCATTTCATAGCCTTCCTTTGCCATCAGCTCTATGACAAGCTGTTTGCCGATATATCCCAAATCTCCTGTGGCAATCACATCATAATAGCTGGGCTGTCTGCCTGTATCCTTAAAATGGGCAGTCAGCACATTCACTGCCGCCGGTGCCATGGCTGCTCCCATATTCATGGTATCTGTCACACCCATGTCTATAATTTTTCCTGTTGTAATTTCTGTTATCACCGGTCCCTTTCCCTCTTTGGACAACACAGCAGAGCCATCCCCTGTTACAGTCCATGTGGCACTGGGGGGCCTTTGTGTACCCAATGCAAGAGGAAAGCGAAATTGTTTTTCTGCTGCACAAAAGTGGCTGGAGGCACCCACTACCACATTGTTTGCAAAATCACCGTCTACAAGCATAGCTCCCAAGCTCATGGATTCTCCCATAGTGGAGCAGGCTCCAAACAGCCCGAAATAAGGCACCTTAAAATCTTTGATGCCAAATGTTGTACCAGTACATTGGTTGAGCAAATCTCCGCACAATATATAATCCATATCCTCCATTTTTCTGCCTGATTTTTCAACTGCAATCTGCAATGCTTCTGTCACAAATTTGCTTTCCGCCTTTTCCCAGCTGTCTTCTCCATACAGTGCATCCTCTGCCACTTTATCAAACAGTCCTGCCAAAGGGCCTTCTCCCTCCTTTGGTCCTACCACTGCTCCCACACCGGTGATGATAACCGGCTTTGAGAGCCTCACTGTTTGGGTGCCTATTTTTTTATTTTTCATGTTCCTTCACTCCTCAGCCTATGAAATAATATACAATTCCTACCAGCATAGATGTTAATGTGCCATAGACAATGACAGGTCCTGCAATCAAAAACATTTTTGCCGCCATGCCAAATACGAGTCCCTCTTTTTTAAACTCAAT
The DNA here is from genome assembly GCA_944384265.1 of uncultured Clostridia bacterium. Lineage (GTDB taxonomy): Bacteria > Bacillota > Clostridia > Lachnospirales > Anaerotignaceae > Coprocola. The sequence continues at coordinate 72,984 of CALWSR010000011.1, read as the reverse complement.
GGCAGGAGAAACCACAGAATTTGCAAATCCGGTGATAGGCACAATGGTTCCTGCGCCGCAATATTTCCCCAGCTTTCCATAAATGCCTGTTCCTGTCAATATGGCAGATGCCAGTATGAGTAGAATGCTTACCAGCAAAGCAGTGTTGTCTTCTCCCAAAGAAAAACGCTCCACATAATTTCTGAGCAGCTGTCCTATCACACATATGATGCCGCCTGAAACAAAAGCCTTTATGCAATTTAGCACAATGGGACTGTCGGGAGAAGCCTCCTTTACCATTTTGTCATAGGCTTGCTTTGCTTGTGTTGTTTCTTCCATACATCAATTCCTCCTTTTTTATTGCATATCATAAAATCCTTCTATTACAAAATAGAGTAAAGAACCCAGCATTTTTCCAAAAGCAATGGCACAAATCAATATGGGAATGCCTGCTGTAATCCGGGAACGCCTTAAAAAAATAGGAATCACATTCAGCACCTCTGCCAATGCAATGGCCAAACAGCCTATAAAAATACCGTTTGTAAAAGCCAAAAATGCCACCAGCACACTTCCTATGGGCAGATAATAATGAATAAACATAGTTGTGGTTCCAAAAATGCCTCCTATTGTAATGGCATCCTCATAAAAGGGAATGTATTTTTGTGTGCCTGTTTTTTTTGCCATACGAGGTACAATGCCAATGGCAGAAATAAATGCAAAAATACCTGCCGATACAATGCCTCCTGCTGAAAATCCCATCACTGCCAAAAGTATCTGAAAAAATAAATTCATGAGCCTTCACCGCTTTTTTGACTGTTTTCTTGATTCAAAGCATCTATAATGCTGGCATTTGTTTCTTTGTCATAGGTTGTCATTTCAATTTCAATAGGAGTAGGGTCTTTTGTAATATATTTTTTTGAAAAATGATTAAAAAATAGTATAATCCCTGCTCCCAGCCCTATGGTATAAGGAATGGCCAATATCAAAGGCATATCGTTACTTTGTCCAAAAAATATGGTGTAATAGTTTTGAAAAATTTTTGGTATTTGTGCATCGGAATGAAAAGACATAATAGAAGTAGATGCACCTGTCAATAATATGATGGCTACAAAAGCTACCTTTGTATAAAGCCAAATTTTATTTTGAGGGGGATTTGTTTTTTTATAAGTGACCAATATGTCTTTTTCCCCTACATTGTTGACAGTGGCATTGGGAAGCTTTTTTGTAATTTCCTGTATAATTGTAATAACACTGAGCAAATATGTTTTTTCTCTTTCCTGAGGAATTTGAAATACAACTATATTTTCCAAGCCGCCGTGTGCTTCCCCTGCAATGAGAAGCTCTCCCACATCCTTCAAATACACATTTTTTCTGCCTGTTATCATCACCTTTTCTTTGGGCTTTATATAAATATCCACATTTTTCACCATCCTTTCTGTTGATGATATCAGTTTTAGTATGACTAAAAAACAAAAATACATACTGACTTTTTATACCATTTTTTTACAAAAAAAAGAATATACTTTTTTGTATATTCTTCAGATTGTAGAAAAACGAGATTTTATGGGGCAAAAGAGGTTTCCAACCGCAATTGCCAGTGGGAATTTATTTTCCGCAAGGAAAAGCAGGCGTTTCAAGGCTTTTAGCCCATGGACTTTATGCTTCTGTCTGCTTGTCAAAGGCTTGGGTGAAATGAGCCTTTGACGACAGTGTGTCGATTTTTTGCACACACTGAGGAATATACTTTTTTGTATATTCTTATTATGCAGTAAAAACAAACTGCACCAACAGCATATAACAAACCGTGCCTGCACCAATGGAAAAAAGCATCTGTCTTTTCCAAATATGCACCAGCACTACCACAATGATGGAAACCGCCTCCGGTATGCCATGACTGCCCGAAAAAATGCTTACATTTTTTAAACAATATACTACCAGCATGGCAAATATGGCAGATGGAAGTGCTTTTCCCAAATATTGTATGTAAACAGGTGTGGGTTTTTTAGAGGAAAATATAAAAAAAGGCAAACAGCGTGTCAAAACCGTACCAACCACACAAATGCCTATTGTAATAAACTGCTGTACCATTGTCATAAAAAGCCCCCCTCTTTTTCAATGGGTTTGCGAAAGAGTGTTAAAAACAGCAATATACCTATCATGGTAGGCACCATAAAATTTTCTGCTCCAAACAGCAAACGGCAGGTCACAGCACTCAAAAATCCTATCCATGCTGTCCAATGCTTTTTCTCCTTCAAAAACTGTTCCAAAAAAATCACTACAAACATGGCTGTCATGGCAAAATCCAGTCCATTTGTGTCAAATGTCATCAAAGAACCAACCAGTCCTCCCAATGTGGCTCCGGAAACCCAATACATATGGTTTAAAAAGGTCACCCAAAACATAAACCAGCCTTTGTCCACAGCTTCGGGAATGTGTGCGGAATAATTGATAGAAAAGCTTTCATCACACATACCAAACATCAAATACCATTTTTTCCATCCTACATTTTTATATTTATCCAGCATAGAAATGCCATAAAACAAATGACGGGCCTGTATCATCAATGTCATAATCAGCACCTGCAATGGGTGAAAGGGCGACAACAAGAAACTCACTGCCACAAATTCCAAGGACCCTGCAAATATAATCAAGCCCATTATCATGGGATACCAAAAAGAAAAACCAGATACATTCATATAAATGCCATAAGTAATCCCCAAAAACCAAAAGCCTGCAAATATGGGAATGGTGTAGGGAAATGCTGTTTTCAACGCTTTCATAACCACTCTGTTTTTTTCCATTTCCTTCCCCTCCTTAACTGCATTATTATACCACTAAAAATATAGTGAAACAATATCCTTTTTGCTGTCTAAAAATAGCAAAAATGATAGGATTACAATACATATGCTGCAACGGAAGCATGAAAAAGCGGAAATCCCTTTTCTGTGTTATCTTTTTAGCTGACGCACAAAAAACAGACAAGAAAGGATTATTTCCCCATGGCCAGTATAATACAAGCTATGAGATATGGTCTATCCTTCATTCCATACGATGAAAAATTTAGTGTTGCCGAGGCTGCTGTCAAATACAAGACGCCAGTACGGCTCCCGTTGGAAATGTCCCCATGACGGCTCTGATAATCAGGCGCATATTATGGAGCATAAGCTGATTCGGAAACGTAAGGGCAATGTTGAAAAGAGTCACAGCAAGGATAAGGAACTCTTGTATGCCACCCACACATTTTATTCCTTTGAAGACTACGGTAGACAGCTTACCGGATTATAACAATTTCCCTATGCAGCCTCTGGGATGGAAAATACCCGCACAGCTACGGAAGGAATATGGGCATCCCGGTATAACAAATGCTTGACAAACCTACACCATACGGTGGTACGGATTGCGTCCATACCCTCTCAGTTGATATGATACAGCGTGTGTGTGGTCCTAAGCTTTGAAAAGTGACAGCATTTGTGACAACAGCCTCTAGAGTCAAGTCCTTGTTGGGTAGGTGGTGGTTACTCATTATGGTGTAGTTTTTGCTTGAAAACTGCCATAGCCTTTCAGCTCCTTTTCTATGGATTTGTTACACAGCAGAACGGGGATTTAAGCGTAAGCTTCCCCTTCTGGAAGCTCCATGAATCAAGAATTTTTCTGCCCCTACTGTGTAACATGAGGGTAAAAAAATAGTAGCATTCCTGTTTCTCCGCAGGGAATCAGAAATGCCGCTGGTGTGGGGCTTATTCTGTTTCGTCTGGGATAATGTCTTGTATGACTTTGCCAAAGTCAGCCCTAAAGGAAAATAGGAAATATTCCAAAGTGAAGGGGTCTGTACCCATAGGCTCGGCTTCTCCGAAAAAGGGCAAGTGCATAGAGCATTTTTAAGATTTTGAACAGCTTTTCCCGGTGGGTGTGTGCATGGTTATGAGTATATTGTTAAGGCGGTTTATGATTTGCCCCGTTTTTTCCATACCATTTCTGCAAATGGCTGCGTGATTGCCCCGGAGACAAGGTCGATTTTATACCTTGTTGCTTTCCACAGACGGCAGAAGAATAGGCTTGTCTAAAAGCTTATTTTTTCATGTCGTTCTCCTTTATTTTGTGGTGCTAAAATGGTGTCCTGTATTACAAAAACACATTATGCAACAATAGGACAAGAGGAATGGGAATATACAAAAAAACATTGGTTTTAAACCATTTTATTATGGTTTTGTAAACATTTATGAGGGCTTGTAAGAAGATTTCCGTCTATCAAATCAATAAAAAATATATTTTAAAATATCTATATTTTTATAAAAGGTATGGGTATTTTTGAAATAAAAACAATATGTATCAATACAATAAAAAAAGCACTTTGAAAAAATCACAAAATTTTAACAAAATATTTATTTATTAATTTTTTTTAAAATGAGATGCTTTTTTTGGCTGAATATGATATACTATGTAATGAAAGAATCTTCTTTCAAATATAATACTTGGATGTGTTACGTTAGTATGAAAAAGGAAATATGAAAATACAGATTAAAAATACAACAAAAAAATAAGCATACAAAAAGGAAGCTGACTTCAGAAGCTTTTTAGAATAAAAATCGGTGTTTTCATTGTTCCTCTGTATAGGAAACACCAGCAACAGAAGCAGGTGTAAAATTGGATAAACAAGAATGGTTGTGTATGAAATTGTAGTAAAACAAGAAATTTGTAATGCAATCTGAAGCAGAAGCAAAGGAATGAAATCCCTTTTTCGTTTTATACCAAGCTTTAAAGGCTTTGTTGAAGGCTTCCAAGAGATTGTGATTTCAAGAGGTATCGGCATGGTGTTCTGTATGAGGATATGCCATTTTGATAGGCAGACAAGTGGAAAGCAATCACAGCCCTTGTTTCAGAATCCAGCAAAATCCAAAGGTAATGAGTAACGCCACGGATTTTCATAAAGGTTTCGTCAGCGTGCTATTTATCAGATTGTAAATTTGCTGTTTGTGAAAGAGAATTGGATACTGCTTTGAAAAAAGGAGTAAAGTGGCGTATCCAGCCATAAATGGTAACATGAGAAACAGCAATACAACAGTGGGAATACAAAAACCATTGAATCTGCCCCAGAGAGCAGCTGCTTTGAAAATAAAGAGAAAGTGCCATCAAAATTGTTTTTGGATAGAACTGAAAGCTTTTGAAAAAAGCAGCAGCAAAAGCCGGAAGCTTCTTTTTCTGAAACTGAGGCAGAAATCTGGGTACTTTGATGGAGTGACCAGCTTTTTTGAAATTATATTTCAAATGCAAATGCGTCGCATATCTGTGTCAAAGAAAGGTTTTACCGTGGCAAACGGGACAACGAGGATTGTTAGAGGGTTTCTCTTGTTTTTGAGCCAATGTAAACTGACGATGGCAATCACAACAACGATATTTTTGTTGTCCAAAGATGTTTTCCGTATTTATGAACAGAATTGGAAAAACAACGAGGAGAAAGGATAGTTGTATTTTTAAAAGTAATTTTGCTATACAGGATAACAGCTCCTTTCCTGAGAGGGAAATAGGTTTCTTTATTATACTATAAAGTGAAGCTGTTATCTGCATCATATTAAAGTAACAAAATCCAATACTTTTAAAGGAGCAAATTATGGAAAAAGCCATTGGTTCTAAAGTCAATTTAAAAAGCATGGAGGATATGTTGGCAGTGGAGTATATGTCCTGTGTTTGGGATTTGATGGATGAAGAAAAGGTACAAAAGCTGGATGAGCATGTGCAGCATTGCAACACAAGCAGATTACAGCACAGTGTCAATGTATCCTATTACAGTTTTTTAATTTGCCGTTTTATGGGCTGGGATTATCGTTCCGCAGCAAGAGCAGGATTGCTTCATGATATGTTTTACTATGACTGGAGAGTGACAAAGGGAAATAGATCAAACCATGCTTCATGGCATCCTCGTGTAGCATATGACAATGCAAGAAAATTAACACAATTAAACAAAATTGAAAAGGACGCCATTTTAAAGCATATGTGGCCTTGCACAATGGTTCCCCCCAGATATAAAGAGTCCTATGTTGTAACATTTGTGGATAAGGCTTGTGCAGTGATGGAAGCAGTGGGACAAAAATGGCAAAAGGTTGTAGGTGCAGCTGCACACTGACAGACTAAGGTTGGCTTTAGAATGCAGACAAAATAAGAAGAAGCTCTTTTTTGGAACAAAAAGGACTTCTTCTTATTTTTTTGTGCTGTCATTTTTCAAGCATTTGGTTTTTTAGTGCTTTTGGAGGGCTCCGGAACGTCTAATATTATTTTATGGCAATGAGGGCAATAGCAGCCTTCCAATTTATCTCCTGTAAAAATGGAAAGGGGATTGGGAGAGGAGGTGAGAGCAACGGTATGCTCTTCATCTATGTAAAATACAGGAAGCACAACATTTCTTCCTACCCTGCTGATAATTTGACCAAGTATCATTTTTTCATTACAATAAGGACAATTCATAATAAGCACTCCTTTCTTATAAATGGATATTATTATTTTTATATAAATATAGAAGACAATGAAACAGCCAATCACCTTGTATGCTCTAATCCAAAGCAATGGGGCTTTGAAAGAAGGTGTGAAAACCATCAGGGACGGGACACTTTCTTCTAAGGAAGAAAATGCTGCTCATTGTGACGGCTTTCATAATGACAATACCATATCATTTTCATATGTCTTAATATATCCTACAAATGAGTACGTCTTTGTATTTCAGAAAAAAATAAGCTGCGCCGAAATATAAAAAGCCCACCAAATAATATAATACTGACAGAAACAGATATGGCAGAGGGATATAGCACAGAAAGCTCATCTCTTAACAGAAATAAAAGGGGAACAAGCCCTAATATGCCGTCTAATATAAGATATAATATATATTCACTGGTGTACAGCTTTAAAAAGTAGGCCAATACACAAGTACTGCTGATGGCACCTATGCAAAGAAAGGGCAGCACATATTCCAAGGACCAGTTTTTGTGGCCTGTTTTATAATCCCAAAAAATGGCCAATACGGAAAGTATGACAACCTGCCATAGTATGTTTTTTGGTATGTTGTGCCATTTTTTCAATGCCACAAAAACAGAAAACCAAAAACAGCCGCTGCCTGCCAATACAAAAAGCACCCACCAGCCATACTGAGGCTGGGAAAGATTGATGCCAATGCAGACAGCAATGGCAACCAATGTTGCAAAAAGACCCATGCGCAGCATTTTTTGAATGAGGGGATATTCTGCTTTTATCACAGGAAAAGGACTTTTTTGCCCATTTCCTCTCAGATGTCCCTGACAAAGAGGACAGCTTTTGAAGCTGCCTCTGATTTGAACATGACATTGCTTGCATTCATACATTGCTGGATTCCTCCTGTTCTAAATTGGTTGCAATTTCAATGGAAAGCCCCATATCAGCCATGTGACGAAAAAAGCGTTTTGGCAAATCCCTGTAATAAAGTGCCGTTGCAATGCTGATGACAAAAGCGTCCTCAAAGGAGCAGGCGGCAATCTGCATTGTTTTTGTGCTGACAAATACATCAAACAGACGAATATATTTTGTCAGATTTTCAGGCATTGTAATTTTTCCCACATTGGACACACAGGAAGTCACCTTTTGGTCAGAAAGCCAGTTTGCAAAACGGAGTATAGGGTCTTTTATGGCCAAAGGCACCAATTTCATTGTAATATTATGCTCAAGGGCAGAAAGGGTATTCATGCCGATTCTAAGCCCTTCTGCTGTCAGCTTCTGCGTAAATTCTTTTTTGACACAATCCAATATTGCTTCAAATGAATTGCTTTGGTTTTTAAAAAAATAGCGGATTTGTATGACCTTAAAAAAATTTCTGGTAGACTCAGAAGGAAAATAGCTTCTTAAATTTACAGGAACACTAATGACAACAGGCTTTTTTTGCTCTGCAATACTCATACCCTCATATATGGAATAAATCCACAAGGCTACAATAAATTCTGTGACAGTGGCTTGATATTTTCTGGAGAGGGCAATGATGGCTTTTACAGAAACACAGCCCTCTATGACACCCATTTGCCCTATTTCAATTTTCTCTGCTTTGATATGATGGGCAAAGGGAGATTTTTCTGCACTTTTATTTTTTTCCTTTTTAAAATATTTTAAAAAGCTGTCTGTGCTTTTTTCTGCGTCAGTGGTTTCCTCAAAAGAGATTTCCTGCTGTGACAATACATCACTGTGTTTTTCTAAAAGATAATAAAATACCAATGTTTTTAAAAAAAGCAATGCGCCGGAGCCGTCAGATAAAACATGGTGTACCTCTAAATTGATACGGTTTTGAAAATAAGAAATATCAAAAAGAAGTGTTTTTCTGTTTGGAAAATACAAAGGGGCACACGGCCGTTTGTTTTCTATGTGAACAGTAGGCTTTCTTTCTGTATGTTCCAGATAATACCAAAAAAGACCTCTTTTTAAAATAGAACAATAATATGGAAATTTTTTTAATGTTTTTTCCAGTGCATTTTGTAATATGCAGGAATCTACTGCTTCATAAAGCTCACAGGAAAAACGAAATACCTTGGTATCTCTTTGGTCTGTGTTTGCCGGAAATATTTTTGCGGCATTGTCTAATTTGTGCCATTGTGTTTTTTTGATTGATTTCAAAGGAATTTTCACCTCTGTAAAAATTGGTTTATGATTTTATAGGTATGTTCTATAAGAGGATTTTTTTCAGACAAGGAAGAAAAATAGCCGTGCAGTGCATCAGGCATTCTTTTGATGACAACGTCGTTGCCTGCTTCCTGCAATTTTCTTCCATAGGCTTCCCCCTCATCTCGCAAAGGGCAGTACTGTGCAGAAAGAATCAATGTACGGGGCTGATTGCTCAGGTCCTTTGCCAAAAGAGGAGCAAAATAAGGATTTTTCATATCCTTTGGGCTGGAGCAGTATAGCTGCATATAATCAGAAACCATTTTTGATGTTAAAAGATAGTCTGTGCCGTTTTCCCGAACAGAGGCAAAGGGAGAGGTTTGGCTATGGTTATAAAATGTAGCAGGATAAATCAATATCTGCTGCTTTGGCATAAACTCTTTTCTGTCCTTTGCCATAAGGCTTAATGCTGCGGCAAGATTGCCTCCGGCACTGTCGCCGATGATGGTAATATCCTCCGGCTTTATCTGAAATAATGCAGTATGCTCAAAAATTTCCTTTGTCACATAATAGCAGTCTTCCAATCCAATGGGAAAAGGATATTCTGGTGCAAGCCTGTAATCTACGGAAATAACAATATGGTCTGTCAGCCTTGCCATGGATGCACAAACCCTGTCATAGCTTTCGATGTTGCCTGTTACCCAGCCGCCGCCATGAAAAAAAATAAGCAGAGGATGCTTTAAAGCATTGGGCGGAGAAAAAATTCTCACAGCAATAGGGTAGCCTCCTCTTATGATTTTATGATTCCATATTTTATAATAAGGCGGTTTTATGATTGTTTTACGGGCCAGTGTAACAAGATGTCTATGTATTTTGTATGTTTTTTTTATGTTGGGACTGGAACGTGTCAAAAGCTTAATGGCAGTCCGTTTTGTTTTGCTAAGAGCCATACTCATACTCCTTTTTTATCATAAATATTGCTGTTGTTTTACTATAACATGATTTTATAAAAATCACAATAAATATAAAACAAAAAGAAAGGCAGTGTTTTCCTGTTCCGGGGCAATGCTTGCAAAAAAGCATTTTGGAAAAGGAGTTTTTGTTTTATGATACAATACTTGTAAAATAAAATAGTAAAATCATACTCAGATATTACCTGGATTGTGCTGACCAATCCATGGCAAAACATACTTTATTGCATATATAAACTGTTTTTAGAATATTTTTGTCTGATAAAAGCAGTTTATTTTATAAAAAGGGCCGAAAACACTCTTTTTTGATACCAAATGGCAGCAATCTTTTTTTATTAATACTATACCTAATTTGACAGCCAAACGTCAAGAATTTATAAAAAAGCTGCAAAAAACTTTGCCAAAAATGAGATACATTTGTTCTGTTTTCGTTGACAGAAAGAAAAGAAGCATAGTAAAATAAAACACACAGATACAAAGAAAGGAAAACGCAATATGATTTCATACATAAAGGGAAGCATTGCATATAAATCAGAATCATTTGTTGTATTGGAATGTCAGGGGATTGGATATAAAATATTTGTTTCTGATATTACCCTTTCCCAATTAAACCCACAGCAAAAAGCAATGCTTTATACATTTTTATATGTCAAGGAGGACGGTATTTCTCTTTTTGGATTTCTGACAGAGCAGGAGCAATCCCTTTTTGACCAGCTTTTGAGCGTTTCCGGCATTGGACCCAAGGGTGCATTGGGATTTTTATCCCAAATGAGTCCCAACGAAATTGCATTGGCCATTCTTTCTGAGGATATCAAAGCATTGACAAAGGCCCCGGGCATTGGCAAAAAAACAGCCCAAAGGCTTGTGCTGGAGCTAAAAGACAAAATCAAAGCACCATATGTTTTGGAAGAAGGTGCCTTTGAACAAACACAGCAAAATTCCCATGCAAAAGGGGAGGCCATAGAGGCCTTGACTGCTTTGGGATACAGCAAAAGCCAAGCTGTCAAGGCAGTTTGTGAAAGCTATGAGGAAGGGCTTTCTGTGGAGGAGATTTTGAAGCTGGCATTGAAAAGGATGGTTAATATTTAAGAAAATAGGTGGTTGATTTGGAAAAGAGAAGAATCATAACAGCAGGCTTTCAAAATGAAGATATAGAATTTGAGCCAAAGCTCCGCCCTGAAGCATTGGAAAGTTATATCGGACAAGAAAATGTAAAAAGCAATATGAGGGTGTTTATTGAAGCGGCAAAGCAAAGAAAGGAAGCACTTGACCATGTGCTGCTTTACGGCCCTCCCGGACTGGGAAAAACAACCCTTTCTAATATTATTGCAAATGAAATGGGGGTAAATATCAAAACCACTTCCGGCCCTGCCATAGAGCGTCCGGGGGATATGGCTGCAATACTCAACAGCCTCTCGGAGGGGGATATTTTATTTATAGATGAAATACACAGACTCAACCGTATGATTGAAGAAATATTATACCCAGCCATGGAGGACTTTGTCATTGATATTGTCATTGGAAAGGGACCGGGTGCAAAGTCTGTCAGGCTGGATTTGCCCCATTTTACACTCATTGGTGCTACCACAAGAATAGGGCTTTTGACAGCGCCCCTTCGGGACAGATTTGGAGTGATACATCGTTTGGAATTGTACAGTATGGAGGAGTTGACCACCATTTTGCTTCGCTCTGCCGATGTACTGCAAATTGACATTGAAAAGCAGGGTGCAGAGGAAATTGCAAGACGTTCCAGAGGTACCCCTCGTATTGCAAACCGTTTGTTAAAAAGGGTAAGAGATTTTGCACAGGTCACATATGACAGCCACATCACCCAAGAGGTGGCAAAGCTGGCATTGAACCGATTGGATGTGGACAAAATGGGATTGGACTTTATAGACAGAAAAATGCTTTTAACCATGATAGAAAAATTTGACGGCAGGCCTGTGGGCGTGGATACCATTGCTGTGTCCATAGGAGAAGCAGCTGAAACCATAGAGGATGTATATGAACCATATTTATTACAGCTAGGATATATACAAAGAACGCCAAGGGGCAGAGTGGTGACAGAAAGAGGCTATGCCCATTTTGGCATACCCTATCCCAAAAAAGAAGGAGAAGCTTGAAATGAAATTAAAAATGGAAGAATTGATAGAGGCAGTCAAAGAGGAATTGCTTTGCTATGAGGATATGGAGCAGGCTGCACAGCAGTGGGAAAAGGAGTTTAGAATGTGGGTGAAACAAAAAAATAAAAAACAGCCCTTTACCATGAATATACAGGATGAGGATGAGATATTTGAAATAGCAGATTCTTATAGAGATGCCATAGAAGAAAATAAGGTGGAGCAGTATTGGAAAGCATTTTCATAAATGGGGGAAAATATGGGCAATTTTTCAAAGCAGAGAGAAGAAATCAAACAGGCAGTGTTGGAAAGCCAAAATCATCCAACAGCGGAGGAAGTATATCATATTGTAAAAAAAAGGAATTCAACAGCCAGCCTGAGTACGGTATACAGAAATTTGAATTTGTTAAGCGAGCTGGGTATGATTCGTAAAATTTATATGCCAAATGGCTGTGTGCGGTTTGACGGTGTGTTATATCAGCATTTTCACGGCGTTTGCATTCAATGCGGCCGTGTTTTTAATGTTGATTTTCATTTGGATGGCTTGTATCAAGCGGTGGAGGAGCAAACAGGAATGCAGTCTGTGCAGTATTGTTTGATTGTAGAGGGGATTTGCACAGACTGCCAGTGAATGATATGGGCAATGCCAATGCCTTATTTGACATAGGCTTGTGCAAGCCCTTTTTCAACAGCATTTAAAATCAGCTCCGCAGTATATGTATTTTGGGAGGATACATCAATGGCAGTAGACTGCTGTCTGACAATTTCGTCGCCGATTTCTGCTGCTGTGGTTTCCACAAGAGGATAAAAAACAGAAATGGTTTCCGGCATTTCTGTCAATGAAACGGATTTGATGCTGTTTTTATCTACTACAATTTCAACCTCTGCCATTTCTCCGTTTAGCACAAATTGGGCATAATAGGTACCGGGGTTATAAAGTGCGGTCTGTTCTCCCTTTGGCAAAAAGAAGTAAATCAATCCTATGATAATGATAACGCCCAATATGGCAAAAACGGCTGTTTTTACCAGTTCTCTGAATTTGATAACAATAAATTTTGTTCCATTCATGTGACAACCTCCTAATACTGATAATAAATACATTTACAATACTTTATGAAGGGGAAAGAAGCATTATGCCTTTTATGGAAATGAAAAAGGGAGTTTTGTGCAGGGAATATAAAAAAATTGGCAGTGTATAAACCGAAAAAGGAAGGCTTTTTTATGTCCTGTGTCAAAAAAGCAAGGACTGCCATTATCACACCAAAAAAATTTTGGCTCATGTGTTTTTGGCGAAAGTAAATGCTTTATAGATTTTTGTTTTACAATAAAATAACAAAATCAAAAAAGCATATGTTACATTCCTATAAAAAAATGGGATATGTAAATGGGAATTTTAAAAACAGAACAAAGGGATTGGTTTAAAAGAAAGCAAAAAAAAGGACTTGGGCGTGTTGGCTTTATGGCAGTTGTAAAAAAGAAAAGCAATCCCGCCATGCAGGCTATAAAAAGGAGAAATGTTGTAAAATCAACGCTTCATGGCTTTTCATTTTTGGGAGATGACAGAATCAAAAAAGAAAGAAGGAGATTATTTATGGGTTTTAGACTGCTTATTGGACGTGCCGGCACAGGAAAAACACAATACTGTCTAGAAGAGATTGGACAAAAGCAAAAACAGCAGAAGGGACGGTTTTTGCTTTTGGTACCGGAGCAATATTCTTCTCAGGCCCATAGGGAATTGATGGAACAGACACAAAGCAAAAGTATATTGCAGGCAGAGGTGCTGGATTTTAGAAAGCTTGCTTACAGAGTATTTCAAAAAAGAGGGCTGGAAAAAACAACTCTTTTGGGGGACGTTGGAAAGTCCATGACATTGCGGAAAATATTAAACCAAAAAAAAGAGGAATTGGTTTATTTTAAAAACAGTTTAAACCAGCAGGGATTTGTTGACCAGCTTTCTGCCACCATATCAGAATTATTCCAGTATCGTTTTACAATAGAGGATATAAAGGAATATGAAAAAAAGCAAAATTTGTCCCAAAAAATAAAGGATAAGCTGTTTGATTTGCAGCTGATTATGGAGGAGTATGAAGCATTTTTAAAAAAAGAATATATTTCAGCAGATGAAGTGTTGGATTTGCTGGCAAATAAGCTGCAAGCTGTACAGCAGTGGAAAGATACAGAGATTTGGATAGATGGCTTTTACAGCTTTACACCCCAGGAATATGACGTCATAGGACAAATGATGCGTTTGGCAAAGGATGTCACTGTCACATTAACCATGGATGATTATACATTTCATCAACAAAGTGTGCCTATGTTCAATGGCTTTTTTGAGCCGTTTATGACAGCAAAAAGACTGAAGGAAATTGCATCAGAGCAAAATTGTCCCATGAAGGAGCCTGTATTGTTTCAAAAAAATCAAAGAACAAATAAAGAGGCCCTTCTTTTTTTAGAAAAAAATTATTTTCGCTATTACCGCAAAAGTACAGAGGCCACAGAGGGCATTACGCTCATTTGTGCAAAGGACCAGTATGATGAAATGACAAAAATTGCTGAAGAAATGATTTTTTTGGCTAGGGAGAAAAACATACGATATAAAGAAATGGCCATTGTAACAAATGGCTTGTCCCAATATGAAAAAAGCTTAAAGGGGATATTGGAGGAATTTGAAATACCTTATTTTATTGATGCCAAAAGAGAAATCATATCCCACCCTTTGATTGAAGTGATTAGAAGTGTATTGGATGTGGCAGCATATCATTTTCATTATGAAGGAATGTTTCGCTATTTAAAAACCGGCTTTTCTCTTTTGACACAGTCTGAAACAGATGAGCTGGAAAATTATGTGCTGGCACATGGTATAAAAGGACAAAAATGGCTCAAAGACACATGGGAATATGGTATGCAGTACAAAACCCCAGAGCAAAAAGAGCATATCAACACATTGCGGGAAAAAGCCATACTGCCTTTGAAAGAATTATATGAAAAATCCAAAAAAAAGCAAACCCTTTTGGAATGGATAAAATGTGTTTTTGCATTTTTGCAGACCATTGAGGCTGCTGAAAAAACAATGGAGCTGGCAGAAAATGCAGAAAGTGTGGAAAGAGCAAGAGAGCATCAGCAAATATGGTCTATGCTTACAGAGCTTTTGGAAAAAGGTGTGGAGCTTTTGGGCAACGAAAAAATGTCCATAGTAGAATTTAGCAAAATCATAGAAGCCGGATTGGAGCAAAGCAAAATGGGCGTCATTCCTCCTACGGTGGACAGTGTGATTGTAGGAGATATTGAAAGAAGCCGTTTGCCTGAGGTGAAGGTGCTTTTTGTTTTGGGGGCAAATGAAGGGATACTGCCCTCACCCATAGAATATGGAGGTGTTTTTTCAGAGGGGGAAAGAAATGCTCTGCTGGAGCAAGGGGCAGAGCTGGCCTTTGGTGGAAAAAGAAAAGCATTTGAGGAGCAGTATTTTATTTACAGGGGATTGACAAAGCCCTCTGAGGCTCTTTATATCAGCTACTGTGCAGGAGATTTGGAGGGAAAGCCCATGCGGCCTTCCTCTGTGATTGCAAGGTTGAAAAAGCTTTTTCCCAATTTGCAGGAAAGAGTGTATGAAAACGAGCTTTGTCATATGGCAACAGCAAAAACGGCCATTCACTTTTTGGGAGAGGAAATGAGAAAGCATTTTTTGCCTCAGGAGGATATGCAGGATTTGTGGAAGGATGCATACAGCTATTACAACACCGATTTGACATGGCAAAAGCATATTGCATTGCTGAAAAAGGGGCTTTTTGCAAAAGAAGTGGCAGAAGGCCTTTCTAAAAAAATGGTGTCCAGATTGTATGGAAAAACAGTGCAGTGCAGTGTTTCAAAGCTGGAAAAATTTTCTGCCTGTCCCTTTGCTTTTTTTGCAGAATATGGATTAAAAGCAAAGCAAAGAAAGCTTTATCAACTACAAATCCCCGATTTAGGCATATTGTTTCATGAAGTGATGGAATATTTTTCAACAGAATTATCCAATCAAAATATAGACTGGAAAAAATTAAATCAGCAGCAGTCCGATGAAATCATAGAAAAAGCAGTGGAGGAAACAGCCCCAAAATTGAGCAATCAAATATTATTTGATACGGCAGGAAACCGTTATTTGCTGCAAAGATTAAAACGAATCTCCAAAAGGGCTGCATGGACATTGGCACAGCATATGCAAATGGGGGATTTTAAAGCATATGGTGCAGAAATCGGATTTGGCTTGCAGCAGGCTCTTCCGCCTATTGTAATAGAGCTGGAGGAAGGGGAAAAGCTGATTTTGAACGGAAAAATAGACAGAGTGGATATTTTGGACAAAGCAGGCAAAAGATATGTGAAAATCATTGATTATAAATCAGGCAGCAAGGAATTTGACTATACAGACATTTTTTATGGATTGCAGCTGCAGCTTTTGATTTATTTGGATGCTTTTTTAGAAAACAGCAACGAACAAGAGGCCATAGTGAAGCCTGGAGCAGTGTTTTATTTTAGAATGCAGGACCCTTCCATTCACATCAAAAAGGAAATGTCGGCAGAGGAAATCTATGGAGCATTGTTTCGGGAGCTGAGAATGTCGGGATTGGTGCTGGATAATGTGGAGGTGATACAGGGACTGGACCACATTTTTGAAAGTGAGCAGGAGGGTGTTTTGTCAGAAAACACCTCCTCTGCCATTATACCTGTTTCTGTGAAATCAAATGGTATTTTAAAAGAAACGGCCCAAGTGGCCAGTGAAGAAAATTATAAAAGGCTGATGGCATTTGCAAAACAAAAAGCAAAGCAAGCAGGAGAGGCTTTGTTAAGCGGAGAAATTGGGCCGTATCCTTATCGTAAAAAAGAACAATCCTATTGCGATTACTGTGTTTATCACAGTATATGCCGCTTTGATACAGCTTCGCTGGAAAGCCAGTATCGTTTGATACAGCCTATAAAAAGAAAAGCATTTTGGGAAATGCTTTCAAAAGAAGAAAAGGAATAAAGAAATGGCATAAAAGATAGTTTTCCGGCAGCAAAAGAGCTGCAAAATAAAATGTTTTTTGAAATGCTTGGTAGGCCATTTATTTTTATAAAAAAGCTTTTATATTTTTTGATGCCTTTTGATACCCTCAGATTTGGCTTGACTTGGATAAAAAAATCCAAGTCTTTTTCTATTGGATTTTTTGTCCCAAAATGGGAAAGAATAAACCATTATACAACATTGAGGTGAAAAAAGCATGATAACAATGGAAAAAGAAAAAAATGACCAAAAATATATCCATTTTTTGGAGGCAAAGCAGTTTAAAACCAACATCATAAGCATTGGCTTTCGTGTGCCTTTGACAAAGGAAAATGCCACCAAAACAGCACTTTTGGCAGAGGTGTTAAAAAACGGCTGTCAAAGCTATCCTTCCAGAAGAGCTGTCAGCCAAAAAAATGATGATATGTTTGGCAGTGTTTTTGATATATCTATTATCAAAAAAGGAGAAGAACAGGTATTATTTTTTTATTTGGAATTTGTAAAATATAAAAGGGAATTGATGGAAGAGTGCTTTGTTTTTTTGCAAAATATGATTTTTGCACCAATACAGGAGGGAAAGGGCTTTCCCAAAAAAATAGTGGAAAGAGAAAAAGGTATTTTGGAGGAAAAAATAAAAAGCAGACAGGATGATAAAAAAGAATATGCCAAGCTGCGCTGTTTGGAGGAAATGTGCAAGGAAGAGGCATTTGGTATTTTTGCAGATGGATATATAGAGGATTTGAAGCAAATTGATGAAATAACATTGTTTGAGTATTATCAAAATATGATTGCACATATACCGGCAGAAATTTTTTTGACAGGAGAAAAGGCACAAAAAGAGGCTATGCTGGATTTTGCAAAAAGAATGCCATTTCAAAAGGATACTCTTTTTAAGGCAGATAAAAAAGAGAAAAGGTCCTTTCAGAAGGTGCAGGAAATCAAAGAAACACTGCACATTGCCCAAAGCCGTATTGTGCTGGGATTTCGTACAAAAACACAGCCGGAAAGCAGGGAATATGCCGCACTGCTTGTTTTGAACGAGCTTTTTGGAGGAAGTCCTGCTTCTTTGCTGTTTCAGCAGGTGAGAGAAAAAGAAGGCGCCTGCTATGACATCAGTTCCTTTTTGTTCCGCTTGCAGCCTATATTGATGGTAAAAGCCGGCATACAAAAGCAGGATTATGAAAAAGCTGTTGCAATCATACAAAAAGCGTTGGAAGCATTGCAGCAAAAAAAGCCAAAGGCAGAGCCATTGGAGGAGGCAAAGGAAAATATGCTGCGGTATTATGAAGCCATGAAGGACAGCCAAACGGCATTGATGGATTTTGCATGGAATGAAAGAGTGCTGAAAACAAACAGAACCATATCACAGTTTGCAGCAGAAATCAAAGCGGTAACAGCAGAAGCGGTGCAAAAATGCGCACAGGGCATTTTTTTGGATACCATTTATTTTTTACAATGAAAAGAGGGAAAAGAGATGGAAATGAGAAAAGAGAACAATATCATCGGTGATAAAATTGTTACAAAAAAGTTGTCATCCGGTATGAAATGTTATATAATTCCAAAAGATGGCTATGGAGAAAAAATGGCGGTGCTTTTTACAAGGTTTGGCTCCAATGACATTGCATATCGCAGGCCCACAGAGGAAGAAAAGCATTGTATGCCATTGGGTACTGCCCATTTTATAGAGCATAAGCTTTTTGAACAATCTTGGGGAGATGCTTTTACAAAATTTTCAAAGCAGGGGGCATCTGCCAATGCTTTTACAGATTTTCAAAAAACGGCATATTATTTTTCCTGCCAAGAAAATTTTTATGAAAATTTGAAATTACTGCTTTCATTTGTACAGCATCCCCATTTTACACAGCAAGCAACAGAACGGGAAAAAAAGATTATTGCCAGCGAGATTACAATGTATGATGATGACCCTGGCTGGATTGTATTTTTTGATTTGCTGAAAAATTTGTATCACAATCACACTGTAAAAAATCCCATTGCAGGCACAACAGAATCTATACAACAAATCAGTGCAGAAATACTGCAAAAAAGCTATGAGGCATATTATACTCCTGAGAACTTTTTTTTGGTGTGCGCCGGAGAGATAGACAGTGAAAGGGTGCTGGAATTGGCAGAAAATATAATGAAGCCTACAAATGGACACAGAGCCGTTTCTTTGTTTGAAAAGGAACCGGAGGCAGTGGTCAAAGCATATACGAAAACAGATATGTCATTGATGAAGCCCATTTTTCAAATCGGTTTTAAACAAAAACCCCAGGAGGATATTAAGGGGATAAAGCAAATGTATCTTTTGCGCATGGCATTGGATATTTTGGCAGGAGAAAGCTCCTCTTTTTTTGAAAAGGCCTATGAAAAGCAATGGATACAGGAGCCTTTGGGCTGTGAGTTTTTTTCGGGAGAAGGCTATGCATTTACGGCATTTTCAGCAGCAGGACCGCAGCCCCAAAAAACTGCTCAGCTGCTTTTGGAGGAAATAGAACAAATACAAAAGCAAGGTATTTGTGAAGAGGTGTTTGAAAGAGCAAAAAAGAAACAAATTGGCAGAATGATAAGAAGCTTTAATTCTATTTATGCCATTTGTATGGGGCAATTAGAGCTTGCCATGAAAAACAGAGATTTGTTTGATGGTTTTCACATTTTGCAAAGCATTAAAAAAGAAGAGGTGCAAAGAGTATTTCAAAAGGATTTTTCAGAAAATGCAATGGCAATTTCCGTTGTAAAATAGAAATGGAAAATCTGTTGAGAGCGTATTTTTTTCTGTTGCAGCAGAGTGTATGGCTGTTATTTTTATCATTTTCATAGGCATGGTGCTGTCAAAACAGCCATATAAAAATAGTTTTCAAAACAGCTTTGCACAATGCTGACATATTTTCTAATAAAATATAAATCATCATGATTTGCTGTGCTGCTCTAAAAAATCAGTGGATTCATAAAAAACAATGTCATCACAGCTAAAAATCATAGAAATATGATAAAACAATTTCCATAATGGAATATAAAAATTTTCAGACAGCAGCTTTTTGCAGTGCTTTTATAAATGTGAAAAAAGGTATTTTTTATTATGCTTCCAATATGCTTTGGACAATAAAAATAGTATGAAATGGGCTTTGATTGACAAAACAATATTTCTATATTTTATAACAGAAGTAAAATTTTGTAAAAAATAATTTGGGATGATGAGCATAAAGCTTTGCAGATTTCTTTTTTATATATTTGTATTTTCCCAATTTTGAAAGGGAAGGGCTGTCATTGTGTATGGCTTTAAAAATGGAATAAAGCAATACCTTTCTGCACTTTATTTTTTAAACAATACAATTCCATAAGGGGACTGTTTTAGTTCCTATGAAAAATGATATTGTAAGCAATGAAATACGGCCATAAGGGCTGTATGGATGTTAGCTTCTTTTGAAGCGGCTAAAAAAGGCAAAAATCTAAGGGCTTTAAAAAAATGGCAGCTTCTGCTGAAAAATTCTCTTGCTTTGATTTTGATAAAGTGAGAATACAAAGGGCTTGTTTTGATTGAAAAAGGAATGTTTTGCAGCTTTCATTTTCTATCAATGCAGCAAAATTCCAGAATAAGAAAGGAGAATTTGTATGGGGAATATGCCTGAAATTTGGTTTCCGCATTTGGGCATTAAAATAGACCATTTAAGCCGAGTGGCATTTCAAATTTTTGGTCAGGATGTTTATTGGTATGGCATTATTATTGCAGCGGGGGTGCTTTTGGCACTGGCATTTGCCATAAAGCAAGCAAAAACAACAGGACAAAATCCGGAAAACTATGTAGACATTGCATTGTTTGGCGTGATATTTGCCGTAATCGGAGCAAGACTATATTATGTGATATTTTCATGGGAATTGTATGCAGACAATATTTTAAAAATATTTGCATTAAGAGAAGGAGGCCTTGCCATATATGGGGGCATCATTGCCGGTGTGTTGATTGTGCTTGTTTATACCAAAAAAAAGCATTTGAATTTTTGGCTGGTAGCAGATACGGCGGCTCCAAGCCTGCTTTTGGGGCAAATCATTGGCAGATGGGGCAATTTTTTTAATCGAGAGGCATTTGGCGGCTATACAGACAATCTTTTTGCCATGAGATATTTAAAAGAGCAGGTACACAATGCGGCTCCTTCCGTATTGGAGCATAGCATAACCATCAATGGTACAGAATATATACAGGTACATCCTACATTTTTATATGAATCATTGTGGAATTTAGCCATATTCCTACTTCTTTTGGCACTGAGAAAAAGAAAAAAATTTCATGGACAAATATTTGGCTATTACATTTTAGGATATGCCTGTGGCAGGGCATGGATTGAAGGACTCAGAACAGACCAGCTGATGATAGGAAGCTTTGCTGTATCCCAGTTATTTTCTGTTGTGTTGGTGATAGCAGCAGTTGTGTGGCTGTGGTATGGAAATAAAAAACAAAGAGATTTGACATAGGCAGTATGAAAATAGAAATAAAATGATGAAATGCAAGAAAACAGCCTCGGATACAAATGAAAACAAGAAAAGGCCTGCTGCTTTGTTTGGAGAAAATACAGAGGATATTTACAAAATTTTTCATTTTAAAAGTGCTTTTGAAATATGGAAAGGGTATCAAAATTTCTTTTAAGATTGCTGAAATCAGCAATCTTTTTTTGTATGGGTAAGCTATTTGGGGCTGAGGCAGAAGTAAAAATACTTTTTGGTGATAATAAAATTGTGGTTTGTCAGCTGAAAAAATGGAATGAAAAGGCGGTTGGAGGTTAGCAGTAAAATAAGCATATTAATTTTTGTGGAAAATTGGAGAGAAAGAGGATATGTTTTGTGACAGAAATGGTTTCGTAAGGCAATGTATTTTGGTGTAAATGTTATTATGCAGATACACCAGAAAAGCATAGAGAAGGATAGGGAAAATCCATAAAAAGCATATCCGCTGGGGGGCAATGAAATATCATAAGGGCAGCAAGCAAGAGAAAATCCTTTGGCAAAAAAAGAGCCTGCCCCTATATGGCAAACCGCTGGAAGAACGGCACAGATATATATTTCATAGACTGTCCGACTGCTTTGTATTTTGCAAAATGAAAAGGAAATGAACATAAAAGCAATACCATAAAAAATAATACAAAAAAATATTATAAAAAGGGGTTTTTGATAAAACCATATCTAATTTTTTAATAAAATGTTAAGAAATGCAGAAAATTTTTAAGAAATAATCTGTGTATATGACATGGCTTTTTTATCATATTTCAGCATGGGGAAAAAATCCTATTTTAACAGAGAAATTCCATATATACGGGGTAAAATAAAAGAAGCCTTTTTATATGGGTATAGAGAAAAAACAAAAAATACAGTAAAAAAAAGAATGGTTTCTGGCTTTTCCTCTTGTGTTTTTATTACATTTATATTACAATAAACATAAAAGTGGTACAAAGTGGAGCAAAGGGGAGGAAAGCACTTTTTTGAGGTGAAGGTGTGGTGATGACAAATGTTTATGGGGGAATATCAGCATAGCATTGATGCAAAAGGAAGGCTGATTGTACCTGCCAAATTTCGGGAAGGACTGGGAGAACATTTTGTTGTGACAAAGGGATTGGATAATTGCTTGTTTGCTTATCCGCAAAGCGAATGGAAGGCTTTTGAGCAAAAACTCAGCCGGCTTCCCCTTACAAGCACAGACGCCAGAAAATTTGTACGTTTTTTCTTTTCCGGTGCTGTGGAATGTGATTTGGACAACCAGTGCAGAATCATATTGCCCATCAATTTAAGAGAATATGCCCATTTAAAAAAAGAAATTGTATCCATTGGCGTCAATAACCGAGTGGAAATATGGGATAAGCAAAGCTGGAGGGCATATAACGAAGAAGAGAATTTTATCAGCAACGACCTTGCTTTTAAAATGGAAAATATAGGCATTTAGGAGTGAAAACCATGGAATTTCATCATGTGTCGGTGCTGTTAAAGGAATGCATTGAAAATCTGCATATAAAACAAGACGGCATTTATGTAGATGGCACAATGGGCGGAGGCGGTCACAGCCTGGCCATTTGCCAAAGGCTGACAACAGGCAGGCTCATTGCCATAGACCAAGATTTGCACGCCCATGAGGCGGCAAAAAAAACATTACAAAACCATTTGCAAAAAATAACATTTGTTCATGATAATTTTGGAAATATGAAATCTATATTACAATCCTTACACATAAATCAGGTGGATGGGATTTTGCTGGATATTGGCGTTTCCTCCCATCAGCTGGATGAAAGCCAAAGGGGATTTTCCTACCAGCAGGATGCGCCGCTGGATATGAGAATGGATGATACCCGTGATTTTTCTGCCTATGATGTAATAAACACATACAGCGAAGAAAAATTAAACAAAATCATATTTGAATACGGCGAGGAGCGTTGGGCAAAAAGAATCGCAAAATTTATTGTGGAGCAAAGAAAGCAAAAGCCTATTCAAACCACAGGTCAGTTGGTGGACTGCATCAAAAGGGCGGTGCCAAAGGGGGCAAGAAAAGAGGGGCCTCATCCTGCCAAAAGAACTTTTCAGGCAATTCGCATTGAAGTCAACCAAGAGCTGGCCATGCTGGAAAAGGCCATTACGGAATCTACGGAATTTTTAAAGCCAAAGGGCAGGCTTTGTATTATTACATTTCATTCCTTGGAGGACCGTATTGTAAAAAATGCTTTTCGTTTGCAGGAAAATCCCTGTACTTGTCCAAAGGAGTTTCCTGTGTGCATTTGTGAAAACAAACCAAGGGCAAAAGTGATTACCAAAAAACCCATATTACCTTCCCAGGAGGAGCTGGAGCAGAACCATCGCTCCAGAAGCGCAAAGCTGCGTGTTTTGGAAGGAATTTAAAACAAGGAAGTGTTAAAAATCATGGCTGTAAAAAACAAACCCAAAAAGTATCAGCAAGCAAATGCCTACTATACCCATGGAGGCGTGGCTTATGAAATAGAGCAGGAATATGAACCGCAGAAAAAGGCTGTAAAAAGAAAAAATACAAAAAACAGACAGCAGTCTGTCAAAACAAAATTGGCTTTGCAAAGACGGGCCAACCGTCTTTACAGCATTAAAATTGTTATGGTGTTGGCTGTATTTTTTTGCGGCACACTGGCGTTTATGTGGTCCAGTGCATTGGTGACAGAGCAAAGGGTAGAAACACAGGAATATAAAGACAAGCTAAGCCAGCTGAAAAATGAAAACGCTCTTTTGGCAGCAGATGTTTCTGAGCAAATGGATTTGGAAAATGTAAAAAAAATTGCAACAGAAAAATTGGGTATGGTGGAGCCTCAGTCTTATCAAATCAAATACATAGATGTTCCCCAGCAAAGCTATACCATTCATTATGAAGAGGACAACAAGGAGGCAGCGCAGCAAAAAGGGGAAAATACATTAGTCAGAACCATTGTAGGATTATTTAAAAAGGAATGATGTTTGACCAATGAAAAGAAGAAGAATACCAACAGCACCCATAAAGGGAAGGTTATATTTTGTGTTTTTTATATTTGTCATAACATTGACAGTATTGGGAGGACGAGTTTATTATTTTAAAACAGTAAAGGGAGCAGAATATGAAAACAGGGCAAAGGAACAGCAGGTCAACCGCTATGATTCTGTGGTGCCTGCAAACAGAGGCTCTATTGTGGACAGGAATAATCAGCCCCTTGCTGTCAGTACCATTGTATACAATGTGATACTGGATTCCCGTGTATTGGCTTTGACCAATTTGAGTGAGAGCAAAAGAATAGAAGAACAGCAAAAAACATTTAATGCTTTAAAAGAAGTTTTTCCTGATTTGGATTATGCAGAGCTGGAGCATGGTGTGCAAATCAATCCTGATACCCAAGCACCTTATACAGACAACAACTGGAAGGTGCTGGCAAGAAATGTGGATAAGGAAATTAAAGAGAAATTGGAAGCACAAAATTTAAAGGGTATTTATTTTGAAAAAAGCACAAAAAGAACATATCCTTTGAAAACATTGGCCGCTCATGTGATAGGGTTTATGAGAGGGGATTCCAAATGGGGCATTGAAAGCTACTATGATAAATATATGACAGGCACCCCCGGCAGGTCTTTTATTTCCTATGATGGAAACAGTACAGCAGTACAAATGGAGTATGATGCAAAGGATGGGGACACAGTTGTGACAACACTGGATTATACCATACAACAGTATGCCGAGGAAATTGTAAATGAAACGGCTGCCCAGTGGCCCTCTGAGGCTGTGGCCATCATGGTGATGAATCCAAACACGGGAGAGGTGTACGCCATGGCAGATTCAGGTAGATTTGATTTAAACAATCCTGACGACCCCATTGCACTGTCAGACCCTGCCTTTGCAGAAGCATGGAATGCCATGAGCGAGCAAGAACAGATAGATTATAAAAATAGAATGTGGAACAATTTTAATGTAAGCAGTACATATGAGCCAGGCTCCATTTTTAAACCCATTACAGTTGCCGCCGCACTGGAGGAAGGGATTATCACACAAAATCAGACATTTTTTTGCACAGGCAGTGTAGATGTGTATGAAGAAAACATTCGCTGTCATTTGCGCTCCGGACACGGTACATTGGATGTGCAGGGAGCATTGGCACAGTCCTGCAATCCGGCAATGATAGAGATTGCACAAAAAATGGGTACAGAAACATTTTATAAATATCAAAGAGATTTTGGCTTTGGAGAAAGAACAGGCATTGATTTGCCGGCAGAAGCCAATGGTATTTTACATCCCTATGACAACATTGGTCCTGTGGAATTGGCCACCATGTCATTTGGACAGGGCTTTACAGGCACCTCTGTGCAGGCGCTGACAGCATTTTCTGCTATCATCAATGGGGGAAATTTGATGAAGCCTTATGTGGTGTCACAAATTGTTGACCAAGAAGGCAATGTTGTATATGAAAATGAACCTGAAGTCAGAAGACGTGTGATATCCAGAGAAACCTCCGATTTGATGCGTACTATGATGAAGGCCACCATTGAAGAGGGTACTGGTAAAAAGGCAAAAATAGAGGGCTATTCTATTGGCGGCAAAACGGGTACAGCACAAACAGGAAGCCGTGCAAAAAATGAAGACTGGGCACTTTCCTGCATTACTTATTTCCCCGTAGAAAATCCCCAATATGTGGTATTGACAGTCATATTTAAACCAGAGGATTATCAGGATGGAAAACAAACTCCTGTGCCTATGTCAAAGGAAATGATGGAAAAAATTATAAAATATAAAAATATACAGCCTACCTATGCAGCAGACGGCACAGAAATTGTGCAAAAGCAGGGTACCGTTACTGTGGATGATTACACCGGCTCTGACATTTTTTCTACACTGCTGTCATTGGACAGCAAAAATTTGACCTATCGTGTGGTGGGTACAGGAAATACTGTTACAAACCAATTTCCTCACGGGGGTACACAGCTGGATGAGGGCAGTCAAATTACATTGTATGTAGAAAAAGGAGAGGACGACCAAGGAACGATGCCTGTGCCGGATGTAAAAGGAAAGACATACACAGAGGCTGTGACCATACTCAATGACAGCGGATTTGAGGTGGAAGCCATAGAAAATGCAGAAGGCATTGTTATTTCACAGGAGCCTAAATATGGCGTTTCTGTGGAGCCTGACACAAAGGTGACACTGACAATGGGAGAAGAAACAACAGAAGAGGAAAATACAACCACACAATAACATATTTGATATTGCAACAAAAAAAGATAGAAAATTATATTTTATGAATATGCACTCTGCTTTGTCAATATATTGAAGTATATTGTAAAAGGCAGGGTGTTTTTTTATGGAAAAGCTGACAATAGGTATGAAAAAAAGATTGCTGGTATTTTTGTTTTTGTCCAGCATAGGCTGTTTGATATTGTTTGCAAGAGTCATATATATACAAGTGGTGCAGGGAGAAGAGCTGCAAAGGCAGGCCTATGAACAGCAAACAAGAGACAGGCTGATTGCACCAAAAAGAGGCAGTATATTGGACAGAAACGGCATTGGCATTGCAATGACAGAAACAGTCAATACCATCAGCGTTATTCCCGCACAAGTCAAGGAGCCGGAGCAAACGGCACAATATTTGGCACAAATGCTGGAACTGGAATATGATACAGTATTGGAAAAGGTACAGCAAAAGGTGGCATTGGTACGGATACAAAGCAAAGTGGAAAAAGGAGTTGCCAATGAAATACGAAAAAAGGAACTGCCCGGTGTTGTCATAGATGAAGATATCAAAAGGGTTTATCCCTATTCCACATTGGCATCACAGGTCATTGGATTTGTGGGAAAGGATAATCAGGGCATCATTGGGCTGGAATCAAAATATGATACATATTTAAAGGGGAAAGAAGGAAAAATATTGACATTGACTGATTCCAGAGGGATTACAGTGGATAATACACAAGAAAGGATTCCTCCTGAGGACGGCAAAAATATTGTAACAAGCATTGATGTGGTGGTGCAGCAATATGCAGAGCAAACACTGGCAAAGGCTGTGGAAGCAAAGGGGGCAAAAAATGGTGTCATCATTGTCATGAACCCTCAAAATGGAGAGATATATGCCATGGCAAACTATCCCGGATTTGATTTGAATGACCCTTTTACAATCAATCATCAGGAGCTGGCAGATATTTGGGAGCATATGAGTGAACAGGAAAAAAATGATGCCCTCAATCAAATGTGGAGAAATACGGCAATCAATGATACCTATGAGCCAGGCAGTACATTTAAAACCGTTACATCCTCTGCGGGGCTGGAAGAAGGCGTTGTTACACCGGAAAGCACATTTGTATGCAATGGCTACCATGTGGTGGGAGGCAGACAGATTAAATGCTGGAGATATCCAAGAACCCATGGAGCAGAAACATTTGTACAGGGAGTACAAAATTCCTGTAATCCTGTGTTTATGATTGTGGCAGAAAGAATGGGCGCAGAAATTTTTGCCGATTATATGAAAAAATTTGGATTTGCAGAAAAAACAGGCATTGATTTGCCCGGGGAAGCAGTTGGCATTATGCACAAAACAGAGGATATTGGCCCCGTAGAGCTGGCAACCATGTCATTTGGGCAGTCCTTTCAAATTACGCCCTTGCAGCTTTTGAGGGCAGTTTCTGCCATCATCAATGGAGGATATTTGATAACACCTCATATTGCTATGGAAGTTACAGACGAATATGGAAATGTGGTGGAAGCATTTGAATATGAAAAAGGGGAGCAGGTCATTTCCCAAAAAACATCAGAACAGATGAAGGTGATATTGGAAAGCGTTGTTTCGGAGGGAACAGGAAGCAAGGCATATATTCCCGGCTATCGTATTGGAGGAAAAACGGCAACCTCTGAAAAGCTGCCCAGAAAAAGCGGAAAATATATTGCCTCCTTTTTGACATTTGCTCCGGCAGAAAATCCCCAGGTGCTTTCTCTTGTACTCATCAATGAACCACAGGGAAATTATTATGGCGGTACAGTGGCAGGCCCTGTGATGAAAGAGCTTTTAGAAAATATACTGCCCTATTTGGGGATTGAACCTGTTTATACAGAAAAAGAAATGCAGCTGGAGGAAGTGCAGAAAATAGAAGTGGAAAATTTTGTGGGCATGACAGTGGAGGAAGCCAAAAAAGCACTTTATGAAAAAAACATTGCTTATGAAATACAGGGAGAAGGCGAAACCATTACAGCGCAAATTCCCAAACAGGGAGAGCAAGTCAATCAAGATACCAAAATACTTCTTTTTGCAGAGTAATCTATTGGAAAAATTCTTTGTAATCTATTCCAAATGTGCTATAATAAAATGATACACAATCCTATAAAAAATGATAAAAACAATGTAAACCGCATAAGGAGGTTTGAGGGTATATGAAGCTTTCAGAGCTGTTAGAGGCAATACAATATACAGTGTTGCAGGGAAAAACAGATATAGAAATACAAAAGCCTGTTTATGATTCCAGAAAGGCAGAAAAGGGAGATTTATTTGTCTGTATCACAGGCTTTCAAACAGATGGCCATAACTATGTTAAAAATGCAGTGGAATCGGGAGCTGTGGCAATACTTTGTGAAAAACAAATACAGACACAGCAAAATATCACTGTGATACAAACTAAAAACACAAGAGAAGCATTGGCACTGCTTTCAGCCAATTTTTATGGTCATCCTTCCCAAAAAATGAATGTGATTGGTGTGACAGGAACAAATGGAAAAACCACTACCACATATTTGATAAAGTCTGTTTTGGATAGAATGGGACATAAAGTGGGCATTGTGGGAACCATTGAAAACCGCATTGGCGACAAGGTACTTCATACAGAAAGAACTACACCGGAATCATTGGAATTGGAGGCACTTTTTTGTCAGATGCATCAAGAAGGGGTTACAGATGTTGTGATGGAGGTTTCCTCCCATTCATTGGATTTGCACAGAGTGGACGCCATAGCATACAACATTGGCATATTTACCAATTTGACACAAGACCATTTGGATTATCACAAAACAATGGAAAATTATAAAAAGGCAAAGGCATTATTGTTTCAAAGATGTGACGCCAGTGTCATCAATATAGATGATGAGGCAGGCGAATTTATGAAACAAAATGCCAAAGGAAGGGTTGTCACATTTGGTATAGAAAAAAAGGCAGATTTACAAGTAAAAAATATGGAAATATCAGCCGACGGCGCAAAATTTACATTGTATTATGCACAAAAGCAATATGATATAAAGCTCCATACACCGGGGAAATTCAGCATTTACAATGCTTTGGGTGCCATTGGGGCCTGTGTGCTGATGGAAATTCCAATGGAGGATATTATTGCCGGACTGGAGCATATACAAGGGGTTTCGGGAAGATTTCAGACCATAAAAAATAAAAAGGGATACAATGCCATTGTGGACTATGCCCATACACCAGATGGATTGGAAAATATATTAAATACGGCAAAGGAGTTTGTAAAGGGAAAAATTATTACAGTGTTTGGCTGCGGAGGAGACAGAGACAGGACCAAAAGACCGATTATGGGAGAAATTGCAGGAAAGCTTTCGGATTACTGCATTATCACATCGGATAATCCCAGAACGGAGGACCCCAATTTTATATTAGATGATGTGGAAGCAGGTGTCAAAAAAACAAATTGTGACTATATCAAAATGGTAGATAGAAGGGAAGCCATTTGCCATGCTGTATCCTATGCAAAAGCAGGAGATGTGATTGTCATTGCCGGAAAGGGCCATGAAAATTATCAAATATTTGCTGATAGAACAATCCATTTTGATGATGTAGAGGAAGTGCGAAGGGCCTTTGGAGGGGATATTTTATGATACCTATGAAGCTGGAAAGGGTAACAGAAATAGTAAGCGGTACATTTATAGGAGAAGCACAGGGACTGGAAAAAGAGGCCTGTGGATTGGAAAGCGATTCCCGCAGAGTGAAAAAAGGAGATATTTTTGCAGCCATTGCAGGAGAAAGAGTAGATGGCCATGATTTTGTAGAGCAGGCCTTTGAAATGGGAGCAGTATGCTGTTTTGTAGAAAAAGAAATTGCTGTAAAAAAGGGACAATATGCCATTTATGTCAAAAATGTCATCAAGGCCATGCTGGATTTGGCGGCCTATTATATCAAGCTGCTGGATGTGCCTGTGGTTGCCGTGACAGGAAGTGTGGGCAAAACCACCACAAAGGATATGATTGCATCTGTGCTGGAGCAAAAATATACTGTTTTGAAAACAGCGGGCAATTATAATACCAATATTGGTATGCCTCTTATGGTAACACAGCTGACAAAAGAACATGATGTGGCAGTGCTGGAAATGGGTATGAACAGCTTTGGTGAGATTTCAAATCTTTCTATGGTGGCAAAGCCTGTCATTGCTGTGATAACAAATATTGGTGTGGCCCACATTGAAATGCTGGGAAGCCGGGATGGTATTTTGAAGGCAAAATGTGAAGTGTTTGACGGCATGAATGCACATGGGATTGCTGTACTCAATGGTGATGACGATAAGCTGCAGACGTTGGAAGGAGAAATTTTGCAAAAAATAATATGGTATGGTGTTAAAAATAAAAAAGGAATCTATGCCCAACAGATTCAAAACAACGGTGTAGAATCCGTTTGCTGTACCATTTGCACGCCCAAAGGCTCTTTTGATGTTACCATTGCTGTGCCGGGAGAGCATATGGTCATGAATGCTTTGGCAGCCACTGCCGTTGGGTTGGAAATGGGGCTGTCTTTGGAGCAAATACAAAAAGGCATTGCCCATTTTGTACCCACAAAAATGCGTATGAACATTATCAAAACAGAATATGGCTTGACAATCATCAATGATGTTTATAATGCAAATCCTGTTTCCATGAAGGCTTCCATTGATGTTTTGGCACAGGCAGAGGGCAGAAAGGTGGCCATACTGGGATTTATGGGAGAGCTGGGAGAAAATGAAAAACAAATGCATAAGCAGGTGGGCGAATATGTGGGGGAAAAACAAATTGATGTATTGATTTCCATAGGAGATATGGCAGAATATTATGATGAAGGCGCAAAAGAGAAGGGTACAAAGGAAATCCACCATTTTCAAAGTCAGCAGGTGTTTTGGCAGGAGGGTATGTCTTTGTTAAAAAAAGGAGACACCATTTTAATAAAGGCTTCCAGAAGCAGACAGTTTGAAAAAACAGTGGAGAAACTACAAGGGGTGAATTAAATTTTGGAGGATTTGATACAAGGGATTTATGCAATTATCATTGCATTTGTAATAGGGGTAATACTTTGCCCCATTATCATACCCATATTGCATAAAATGAAATACGGACAAACAGAACGGGACGACGGTCCCCAAAGCCATTTGAAAAAGCAAGGCACACCCACCATGGGAGGCATTGCCATATTGATTGCATTTTGCACAGGAAGCCTCTTTTTTTTGAAGGGAAATTATGATGGCATTGTTGTAGTGCTTGTGACATTGGGCTTTGGCATCATTGGATATATTGATGATTATATCAAAGTGGTAAAAAAACGCTCTCTTGGTTTAAAGCCCCTGCAAAAAATCATAGGCCAGCTTGTCATTACAGCAGCATTTGCATGGTATTTGCTTTCCTTTGGTGTGGGCAGTGAATTGCTGATACCATTTACAGAGGGCATGACAGTGGATTTGGGCATATTGTTTGTACCATTTTTGATTGTGGCAGTACTGGGAACAGTCAATGGTGTGAACCTGACAGACGGCCTGGATGGGCTGGCCAGCGGTGTGACATTGATTGTGGCAGTGTTTTTTATGCTGACATCCTGGGGAGCAGGCAGCGGCATTTCTCCCATTTGCGGCAGTGTTGTAGGTGCATTGATGGCATTTTTGATATTTAATGCCTATCCTGCCAGAGTGTTTATGGGAGATACCGGCTCATTGGCATTGGGGGGCTTTGTGGCTTCTGCGGCATTTTTGCTGAAAATGCCTATATTCATTGTTATTGTAGGGTTTATATATCTTTTAGAATCGGTTTCTGTGATGATACAAGTGCTGTATTTTAAAAAAACAGGGGGAAAAAGATTTTTTAAAATGGCTCCCATCCATCATCATTTTGAGCTTTGCGGCTTTAGTGAAACAAAGGTAGTGACAGTGTTTTATATCATTACAACCATATTGTGTCTGATTGCATTTTTAGGCTGTCGTAATTTATTTGTATAGTCATTGCGTAAGAAAGAGGGTTTTTTTTTGAACAATAAAGGAAAAAAAGTGCTTGTCTGCGGTATGGCAAGAAGCGGTATTGCAGCGGCAGAATTGTTGTGTGAAAAGGGTGCTGTTGTCACATTGCAGGATTTGAAGGAAAAAGAAAAGCTGGAGGGTATTTCTGATTTGGAAAAAAAGGGGATTACTATTTATGCAGGAAAAAATCCCGATGATATTGTTTTGCAGCAGGATTTGATTGTATTAAGCCCGGGCATTGCCTGTGATTTGCCCTTTGTCCAAAAAGCAGAAAAAAATCATATTCCTGTTTGGAGTGAGGTGGAGCTGGCCTATACCATGACGCCATGTCCTGTCATTGCCATTACAGGAACAAATGGAAAAACCACTACCACAACACTTGTGGGAGAGCTGTTAAAGGCACAGTATCCAAACACTGCTGTGGTGGGAAACATTGGTATGCCATACAGCCAAAATGTGAAGCGGCTGACAGCAAAGGATTGGGTGGTGGCAGAAATCAGCAGCTTTCAAATGGAAAAAGCCCATACATTCCATCCCAAAATCAGCGCAGTATTAAACATTACGCCAGACCATTTGAATCGGCATAAAACAATGGAAAATTATATTGCCATGAAAGAAAAAGTTTGGAAAAATCAAACAAAAGAGGATTACTGCATATTAAACTGGGAGGATGCTGTGTGTAAAGCCATGGCAGAAAAAACAAAAGCAAATGTATTTTTTTTCAGCAGCCAAAGTATATTAAAACAGGGGATTTATTTGGAAAATGGTTTTATAAAGCTTTCCTGGCAGGGCATAAATCAAGCATTGCTCCATGTGGATGAATTGAAATTGTTGGGAATACACAATTATGAAAATGTGATGGCTGCCATTGCCATTGCCCTTTGTGCCAATGTGGATTTGGAAAAAATCATCAAAATCACAAAGGAATTTTCGGGGGTTGCCCATAGAATAGAATATGTGGCAACAATAGACGATGTGGAATATTATAACGATTCGAAAGGAACCAATACAGATGCGGCCATCAGAGCCATATTGGCCATGAAACGGCCTATTTTGCTCATTGGAGGCGGCTATGACAAGGGGGGGACCTTTCATGAGTGGGTAAAGCTGTTTCCCGGCAGAGTCAAAGAGGCTGTATTGATTGGGGCGACGGCAGACCAGATTGAAAAAGAGGCCAAAGAGATTGGTTTTGATGCGGTTTCAAAATGTGAAACATTTCAGCAGGCAGTAGCCCTTTGCTATGAAAAGGCACAGCCGGGAGATTGTGTGCTGCTTTCCCCTGCCTGCGCAAGCTGGGGGATGTTTGACAATTATGAACAAAGAGGAGATTTGTTTAAAAAGCTGGTAAAAGCATATTTATAAAATGAAAAAATAAGGATGTGTTAGATGAATATGAAAAATGATATGGCGTTAAAAATGTGAATTTTAAAAATATAACAAAGAGATGGTCGCTGCTTTTTTAAAAAAAGCAAACAAAAAGATTGGGGCATTGCAGCAGTTCTCTTCAAAAGCTCTTTTGACAGGCTGCGGAAGGGGAGAAAAGCAGAGAGCTGGATTTGAGGGCAGAAGCAGTGTTTCATAGCATTCTATTTCATATTAAAGTAACAAAATCAAAAATAAAAAGAGGTGTGAACCTATGGCAACTGCCTCTACTGGCAAAAAAATGAAAACAGTAAAAAAGAAACCTTTAAAAGCATCCTATGATTATATGGTGTTTTTTGTAGTGATACTGCTGGTGCTGTTTGGCATTGTAATGGTATTTAGCTCCAGCTATTACAATGCCATGAAGGATTATAATGATATGTTTTATTTTATGAAAAGACAGCTCAGAAATGGCCTGTTAGGCTGTGTGGGCATGATTTTTATGATGAATTTTCCCTATCGCCACATCAGACGTTTTACACTGCTGGCCTATATTGGCGGCTGTATTTTATTGATACTGCTGATTCCATTTGGTACCATTGTCAATGGACAAAAAAGATGGCTTTGGGGATTTCAGCCTTCTGAAATTGTGAAGGTAACTACGGTGCTGTTTTTGTCCCATTATATCTGTACATACAAAGAAAGCCTAAAGGATTTTGCAGGATTTTTAAAATGTCTTGCCATTGTGGCCATTCCCTGTGCCATGATTGCCGTAACCAATTTCAGTACAGCATTATTGCTGGCATTGATTGGAGGTGCTGTGCTGTTTGCGGCAGGCTTTTCATTAAAATACTTTGCCATTGTTGCAGGTCCGGTGGCGGGAGCAGGCTCTGTTGCCATATTACTGCCGGCGGTGCGGTATCGTTTGGAACGTATACAAATATGGCTTGACCCTTTTTCAGACCCCACAGATGCCGGATATCAGATTATACAGGGTTTGTATGCTCTGGCATCAGGAGGCTTGTTTGGATTGGGAATTGGGCAGAGCCGACAAAAAACATTTTTGCCGGAGGCCCACAATGACATTATATTTGCCATCATAGCCGAGGAGCTGGGTATGGTGGGAGCAGGTATTGTCATACTTTTGTTTTTCATACTCATATGGCGGGGTATTAAAATTGCCATGAATGCCCAGGACCAATTTGGAAGCCTTGTGGCAACAGGCATTACTGCACAGATTGCATTTCAAAGCATCATCAACATTGCTGTTACAACAAACACCATACCAAATACAGGACAGCCGCTGCCCTTTGTCAGCTATGGAGGTACATCCCTTGCCATTATGATGACAATGATGGGGGTTTTGCTAAATATCTCCAGATACCAAAAGGGAATGGATGGATAAGGCACCATGGGCAAAAAAGTATGATATGACATTCATTTTAAAAAAAGTGTTGACAAATGAGAAAAGGTTTACTAAAATTTGTATAAGAAAAAAGCAATGATAAAGAGGAGTACCTATTTGACTGCTTTCAGAGAGAAAAACAAAGGGTGTAAGTTTTTTAGCCAGAAAAATAGGGAAGGTAGCTTTGGAGCTTTTTTGCTGAAGCGGCTGTGAGTAAGCAAAAACGGTTTGCCCCGTTAAAGGCTTTTGAGTGCCTATTTGATGATAATAGGAAAAAAGGTGGTACCACGAGCTTTCGTCCTTTCATGGGATGAAAGCTCTTTTTTTTGGCAGATAACATTTTGCTGCTGAAAAAGCCTTTGTCAACAACAATAAACGATTAGGAGGAAAATGGATGAAAGAATTAGCAAAAAATTATGACCCCTCAACCGTTGAGGATAGATTATATCAACAATGGATGGACAAAAAATATTTTCATACAGAAATTGATAAAAGAAAAAAACCATATTGTATTGTAATGCCTCCGCCAAACATTACAGGGCAGCTTCACATGGGACACGCATTGGACAACACCATACAGGATATATTGATTCGTTGGAAAAGAATGGCAGGCTACAATGCGCTTTGGGTTCCCGGCATTGACCATGCCAGTATCTCCACAGAGCTGAAGGTAGTGCAGAAAATGGCAGAAGAAGGCGTGACAAAGGCCGATGTGGGCAGAGAAGGCTTTTTGGAAAGAGCATGGGCTTGGAAAGAGGAATATGGCGGCATTATATTAAATCAGCTCAAAAAGCTGGGAAGCTCCTGCGATTGGGACAGAGTACGTTTTACAATGGACGAAGGACTTTCTGATGCAGTGCTGGAGGTGTTTGTGCAGTTATACAAAAAGGGATTGATTTACAGAGGAGAAAAAATTGTAAACTGGTGCCCTGAGTGTCAAACCACCATTTCTGATGCAGAAGTAAACCATGTGGACAAAGTGGGCCATTTTTATCACATCCATTATCCTGTTGCAGGCAGTGATGAAAATGTGCTTTTGGCAACCACCCGTCCGGAAACCATGCTGGGGGATACTGCTGTGGCAGTACACCCTGAGGATGAAAGATACCAGCATTTGATTGGCAAAAAATGCATATTGCCATTGGTGGGAAAGGAAATTCCCATTGTGGCAGACAGCTATGTGGATAGAGAATTTGGTACAGGTGTTGTAAAAATTACACCGGCCCATGACCCTAACGACTTTGAGGTGGGACTGCGCCATAATCTGGAAAGAATCAATGTGCTGCACGACAATGGCGTGATGAATGAAAATGCCGGAAAATATGCAGGACTTGACAGATATGAGGCAAGAAAAAAAGTGGTGGCAGATTTGCAAAAGCAGGGATATCTTGTAAAAATAGAAGAGATTACCCATGCTGTGGGAACCCATGAACGCTGCAACAAAGTGGTAGAGCCTATGATTAAGCTGCAATGGTTTGTAAAAATGGAGGAGCTGGCAAAGCCTGCCATAGAAGTGTATAAAAATCAATCTCTCCGTTTTATACCCGACAGATTTGGAAAAATATATCTGCATTGGCTGGAAAACATCAGAGATTGGTGTATTTCCCGTCAGCTTTGGTGGGGACACAGAATACCGGCATATTATTGTGCAGAATGCGGCCATATCACCGTTTCTAAAAAGGACCCGCAAAAATGTGAAAAATGCGGCTCTGCTGCATTGACACAGGATGAAGACACATTGGACACATGGTTTTCTTCTGCACTGTGGCCTTTTTCCACATTGGGCTGGCCGGATGAAAATGCAGAGGATTTAAAGCAATTTTATCCAACCAGTGTGCTTGTAACAGCCTATGATATTATATTTTTCTGGGTGGTGAGAATGGTATTTTCTGCATTGGAGGAAATGAAAGAAATTCCCTTCCATGATGTATTGATACATGGCTTGATTCGAGATGACCAAGGCAGAAAGTTTTCAAAATCACTGGGCAATGGCATTGACCCATTGGATGTGGTGGCAAAATATGGTGCAGATGCCCTGCGTTTGATGCTCATTACAGGAAATGCCCCCGGAAATGATATGCGTTTTTACTGGGAAAGACTGGACTCCAGCAGAAACTTTTTAAACAAGCTGTGGAATGCTTCCCGTTTTGTGCTGATGAACCTAGAAGAGGATTTGCTGGAGGAAATGCCCCAGCAGATTACCTCAGCAGACAAATGGATACTTTCAAAGGTCAACACATTGGCAAAAAATGTGGAAGAAAACATGGAAAGCTATGAATTGGGACTGGCTGCACAAAAAATACATGATTTCCTTTGGGATGAATATTGTGACTGGTACATTGAGATGGTGAAGCCCCGTTTGTACAACAAAGAGGATGATACCAGAACAGCGGCTCTTTGGACATTGAAAACCGTTTTGATTTCTGCATTGAAGCTGCTTCATCCTTATATGCCTTTTATTACAGAGGAGTTGTTCCAGCACATACAATCCAAAGAAGAAAGCATTATGATTTCTCAATGGCCAACATTCCAAGAGAAATGGAATTTTGCAGAAAATGAAAAGGAAATTGATATCATCAAAGAGGCGGTGCGCAGCATTCGAAACATCAGAGCAGAAATGAATGTGGCCCCTTCCAAAAAAGCGCAGGTGTTTGTGGTTACACAAAAGAAAGAAATGGGAGAGATATTCCAAAAAGCAGAGGTGTTTTTCAAAACATTGGCATATGCCAGCGATGTTTTTGTACAGTCTGACAAATCCAATGTGGGAGAGGATGCTGTTTCTGTCATGATTGCCGATGCTGTGATTTATATGCCTTTTGCAGAATTGGTGGACATTGAAAAAGAAATACAGCGTCTGACAAAAGAAAAACAAAAAATGGAGCAAGAAATTGAAAGAGTTGTAAAAAAATTGAGCAATGAGGGATTTGTGTCTAAAGCACCTGCAAAAGTCATTGAAGAAGAAAAAGCAAAGGAACAAAAATACAGAGGTATTTTGGCACAGGTGGAAGAAAGATTGGCGCAAATGAAAAAATAATACCAAACAGCAGGGAGAAATACCCTGCTGTTTATGTGTTGACAAAACAATGTTTGACAGAAAGGGCAGAGTATTTTATACTAAATAATAAAATTGCATATGGAATATGATTTTGATGCAAAAAAGTATTGTATCTCTTTAAAATGGATATGGAAATCAAAAATACCATATTCTAAAAATAATTTTGAAAGGATATATATAACATAGGGCAATTTTTAGGGGAAAGGAAATGCTCTTTGATACAAAAAGAGTAGTACTATTTTTGTGTTTGATAACTGCCATTTAATACATAACAGTTTAAAATGAGAAAAGCTTTGCACTGCAAAACAGAAAAACAGCACAAAAATGATTTTTGATGTGCTTGCACCAGGGAATAAAAGACACAAAAGAAAGGAAAAATGCAGTGATGATAAAGCAGAAAAGGGCTGTTTTTTCCCAGCCAAAAGCAGGAAGTCTGTCCATGTATTTTTCTCAAAATTTTTATGATGTGGGAGCAAATGAAAACCAGTGCTTATTTGAAAAAGGGACTTACTTAAATTGATGTACTGGAGATAAGCGGAAAAGGAATCTATGAAATAGGATTTTTATACAAGGCTTTATGAAAAAGGACAGAAGAAATGTTGTAAAAAATGGAATGTTATGCTGCTTTTAAAGCCCTATAATTGTCTAAATATCTGAAAGAGGCTGTATTATGTTCATATGAAAAATGACATGGTATTGTGGATAGAGGTTTCCAAAATAGAGCAAAGGAATTGCTGTTGCTTTGTTTGCAAGAAGCTTGAGGGTGTTGGAAATGTTCCCAAAGTGACAAGGGCTGAAAACTGTGGTTTCCATGTCAAAAATCCCCTTGTGTTGACTGGCAGAGGAAAAATGACTTTGCAATGTTTCATAGCCTTCTATATTATAGGAATGTGACGGAAGCTGAAAAAAATATGTTACAAAAATAATATGGTGTTATCAATAGGAATTTTAAAAATACAACAATAGTATTGATGTTACTTTCTTTGAAAAAATGAACCAAACAGCTTAGGAGGCTTTCCATACTTTCCCCTTTTGCAATCTGTGAAAAGGGAAAAATGAAAAGAACTGATTTTGATTGTAGAATCAATATTTCATAGGAAGGTAATACAATTTGAAAAAGGGATATGTTACATTAATATGAAAAATGATATGGCATTGAAAATGTGAATTTTAAAAATGTACCAAAGAGATGGACACTGCTTTTTTTAAAAGCAAACAAAAAGCTTGGGGCATTGCAGCAGTTCTCTTCAATGGCTCTTTTGACAGGCTGTGGAAGGGGAGAAAAGCAGAGAGCCGGATTTGAGGACGGAAGCCGTGTTTCATAGCCTTCTATTTCATATTAAAGTAACAGAATTTGAAAAAAGGATGTGTTTGTTACATGAATATGAAAAAGGATATGGCATACTGTTTCAAAACAGCACAAAGAAATTGGTGTTGCTGTCTTTGAAGGAAGACGGCAAAGGAAATTAGAGATATTGCAAATGCTTCTAAATTGAGGGAGACACTTTAAAAATCAGAGAAGAAATGCAAAGAACTGGTTTTGGCTGTAAAATCAATGCTGTATGGATTTCTATTTCATATGGAAGTAACAGAATTTGAAAAAAGGAAAGGAGAAAAAGTATGTTTTGTAAAAACTGCGGAAAGGAGATTGACAACAATGTTGTTTCATGTCCTTATTGCAACGAGTATATCACTCCCGTAAATAACCAAACCAATCCTCCGGACAGTGGGAGCATAGGCTGGGGATTTTTGGGCTGCTGTATTCCACTGGCAGGACTGGTATTATATTTAACTTGGAAGGATACAAAGCCTCTTTGTGCAAAAAAAGCAGGAATTGGCGCAGCCATTGGATTTGTAGCTTATATTTTGATTAGCATTATACTGTTTATATTTATGGTATATTTTATTGCAGCTACTGGATATTATTATTATTGATATGGGAATTTTTTTAAAACGATTTTTTGGCTGTCACAGCTTGCCTGGAAGGTCTTTTTTTTGGAGAGGAAAGCAATTTCCCATTTGCGCCCGCTGTACGGGAGAAGCGGTGGGAATGCTGCTGGAAGGAGTATTGTTTGTATTGACTGGCTGGTATGCCACAAGGGGCTGGTGTGTTGTGTTTGCACTGCCTCTTATCATAGATGGTATACTGCAGTGGAAAACCAAATGGTTTAGCAACAATCCTTTGCGCTTTATGACAGGAATGTTTTTTGGCATTGCTTTTATTTCTGTTTTGGTACAAATGCATTTTTTATTTTGGAAAATGGCAAAGGATATTGTAAAATATATTATTTTTTGAGGGCAAATAGATTTTGCTTTCTGGATATAAAAAAACAGAGGATGCTGTAAAAAAATGATACATTACATATATCAAACACATATATTGCAAAACAATCTGTTTTGTCATCAGTCCGTAAAACAACCATAGCTACAAATGGATTTGTTTGTTTGCAGAAGTATAGCCGATGTGAAAGCATTGGCTGTTTTGCTGTATCAGAGAAGGAAGGACTATTTTTATACAAAAAATTTGCATTATGATTTTAGTATAAGTGTTTACCAAGCTTAGTATAAAAAATAGCATAAAAAGGCTTTTGGCATAAAAATACGGCCATTTAAAGTATAATGGCATTTGCACAAAAATATAGCAAAAATACCATATGCAAAGGATAAAGGAGCAAAATCATTTTCATAAAAATAGGATATGACAAAAATAGTACTGAAGCAATACCTGTATACAGTTGACAAAATGAAAAAGGTAAAAAAAGGGACTGTGGCAAAATAGCTCTCTGAAATCATAGTGCACAAAAACCGGTTGCTTTTTGAGCAAATTCCACTCACAAAACAGCCGGTTTTCTATGCTTTATAAGCTTTTTTTGTGCAAGCTGCTGCCGCAATTTCATTTTGCTGCATTCCCTATCAATAGGATAGGGCGAGAAATCCTCTGTATTGAAAAAAAGCGAGGCTATGGCAGCTTCCATAATAAAAAATATGCAGAAACAGATTTATTTTCTGGCTGGTACAATTTCTAACCAATAATTATCAGGGTCATGAATAAAATAAATGCCCATTTGAGGGTTTTCAAAACAGATGCAGCCCATTTGTTTGTGTTTTTGATAGGCTGCTTCAAAGTCCTCTGTCACAAATGCCAAATGAAATTCATTTTCACCCAATCCATAAGGCTCCTTTCTATCCCGCAGCCATGTCAGCTCCAATGAAAAATCTGTTTTGCCATCTCCCAAATAAACAAGAATATAGCTGCCGTCCTTTGCCTCTTTTCTTCTGACTTCCTTTAAACCTAATGCAGCTTCATAAAAAGCCATGCTTTTTTGTAAATCTAATACATTGTAGTTGTAATGATTAAATGTAAAATGCATATAAATTCATCCTTTCTTTTTACAATAATGGTTTTAGTGGTGGTGTTCATGGTCACAGTGATGGTGTTCATGATGTCCGTGGTCACAGTGATGGTGTTCATGATGTCCGTGGTCACAGTGATGGTGTTCATGATGTCCGTGGTCACAGTGGTGATGCTCATGATGTCCGTGGTCACAGTGGTGATGCTCATGATGTCCGTGGCTACAGTGGTGATGTTCATGATGTCCGTGGTCGCAGTGGTGATGCTCATGATGTCCGTGGTCGCAATGGTGATGTTCATGATATCCGTAGCCACAGTGGTGATGCTCATGATGTCCGTGGTCGCAATGGTGATGTTCATGATGTCCGTGGCCACAGTGGTGATGTTCCCAATTCTGGGCTAGGGCAGGGTCTTCTGTATGATATGGAAAGCCATAGTCGGAAAATACCATGCCGATTTTATCTACAATCAATATTTTTTGTTCAAATGTAACTGCATTTTCTATGGCAGAAGCTATCATGGAAAGGGTTTCTTCCGGTGTAAAGGCAGGGGGTAAAAGCCCCAAAAATAACTGCATAAATGCTTTTCTTACCGGTGGCTTCAGTGTGGAAAAGGCCTCCTGCACACGGGAAAGAAATGTGTCAAATGCTTCTTTTTTCCACTGCTCTGAGGCCGGAGGCAGGTCCTCATTGGATTCAAATTGAAAAATGACTTCATTTAGCTCTCCATAATAACAGCTTCTGACAAAATCTTCTGTCAAAAGTATTTTTTTGGTATCATCGCTTAGCTGTGAAAAATCATGGACCTTTTTCATCATTTCCAGCTCCTGCCTGCCGATTTCATTGGCCTTGTCTATGATAGGCTCCACTGCATTTTCTAAAGAGGCATATGTCTGTTCAAAATAAGCCTCTTTTTCTGTTGCAGACAACGTATCAGAAAGTATTTCGCATACAGTATAATACAAATCGGCATACACGGCTTCTTTTTTTGTCAAATCCTCAAAGGAATATCCCATATAAAACAGCAGTATTAAGGAATTGATGTCATTGAAAAGATTGTTAAGCATATCTTCTATATGCTGCAATGTTTCAAATACACTTTGAAAATCTGTATATTCTTCCTGCAATGCTTCATCAGACAGTTCATTTACAATGCAGTTTTTGCACCCAGAAAGCCATTGTGCCAGTTCGGGAAAATATTTTCCATATTCCTCGGCACTTTCAGGAGCGCATAATTTAAAAAATGCAGACAGTGTATATTCTATAAATTCTTTGGATTCTCCGCTAAAAGCATATTGCAGACTCTGCCTTATGGCATCATAATATTTGGAACGGGCCATTTGTAAAGGAATGCATCTAAGCAGCTGTCCCATATTATTTTTTTGCTCCAAAAGGGTTTCAGCCGTTTCTAAAAATGTTTTGCAGTCTTTATAAACAAGCTCCCATTCTATTTTTTGAGAAGAAACGTTTTCCTGCTGATATTTTCTGATTGCCACTTGGTCGCTGATTCGTGTGGCATGAAGATTCCATATGGAAATATATCCATAAATATTTTCATATATAGAAAGAAGATTTTTTTTCAAATGCTTACAGTCTTCTAAAGCATCCAGACGTACCTGTGCCTCCTGCTGCAATATATCCTT
The DNA here is from genome assembly GCA_944384265.1 of uncultured Clostridia bacterium. Taxonomy (GTDB): domain Bacteria; phylum Bacillota; class Clostridia; order Lachnospirales; family Anaerotignaceae; genus Coprocola. The sequence continues at coordinate 29,787 of CALWSR010000011.1, read as the reverse complement.
TAAATTTAAAATATACTGATGGATAGCGGCTTGTATGTCTAAAATATCTTGATGTATGGAATAGGCAAAGGGTTCTTTTTTTGCCTTTTCCCTGTCTAATGCACTGATTAACAGCAGCAGAAAGCTGCCTGCCGCTTCCTGCTCAATGTATTGTGTTGATAATGTTTTTATTTTTTCTTCCAAGGCATAATTTGTCAAATGACATTGCTCCTTTCTTTTACAAGGGTTTGTCTACCATTATAAATCAAAAAAACAATAGATACAATTATTTTTGTGGAAATACTATCTAAAGTACAGTACAATAATAACAGAGGTGAAATGATTTGGAGCAAAAAGGTATGGTATTGCTTTATACAGGAGATGGCAAGGGAAAAACAACGGCGGCAATGGGACTTTGTCTAAGAGCATTGGGCTGGGGAAAAAGGATTTGTATGATACAATTTTTGAAATCACCTGATTTTGTATGCGGAGAAAGGAATATGCTTGAGAAAATAGGAGTAGAGCTGCATCAAACAGGGATAGGCTATTCTTGGACAAAAACCCCTCAGGAGCAAATACAAAGCATACAAAGGGCTTGGGAGCTGACAAAGGAAAAGCTGCTTTGTGATGCATATGACATGATTGTTTTGGACGAAATCATCAATGTATTTTCTATGAAAACCGTTTCTGTAAAGGACTTTTTAACAGAAGAGGAATTGATTGCTGCATTGGAAAAAAGAAAAAAAACAACCCATGTTGTTTTGACAGGAAGAAATGCAGACAAAAAGCTGATGGCATATGCAGATTTGGTGACAGAAATGAAAGAAATCAAACATTATTATCAAAAAGGTGTCACAGCAAAAAAAGGCTTGGAATATTAACAAAAGAAAAGAGGAGCAATATGAAATATGAAAACATAAAAAAAGGTCTTTTTCAAAGCAGACCCAATCGCTTTGTGGCCTATGTGACCATAGATGGAAGGGAAGAAAGGGTCCATGTGAAAAATACAGGAAGATGTAAAGAGTTGCTTTTGCCTCAGTCCACTGTGTTTTTGGAAGAAAGCCAAAATAAAAATAGAAAAACAAAATATTCTTTGGTGGCAGTTTATAAAGGAGAGAGGCTTGTGAACATGGACTCTCAGGCGCCCAATGCTGTTGTGGAGGAGGCACTGAAAAAAGGCCGTATTACAGAAATTGGCATTCCTTCCTTTGTAAAAAGAGAGGTGACATTTGGCCATTCCCGTTTTGATATTTATTATGAAAAAGGGGATGCAAAGGGATTTATAGAGGTAAAGGGGGTTACATTGGAGGAAAATGGAGCAGCACTTTTTCCCGATGCCCCCACCCAAAGAGGCACAAAACATATTTATGAATTGATACAGGCAAAAAAAGAAGGGTATCAAGCCAATATATTGTTTTTGATACAAATGCAGGGTGTATTGTCCATGAAGCCTCACCAGAAAAGAGATGAGGCCTTTGCAAAAGCATTGAAGCAGGCTCAAAAACAGGGAGTGTGCATATTGGCATATGATTGTATGGTAAAACAAAACAGTATTGATTTGGCAAAAGCAGTACCTTTTTTGATGGAATGAAATATATTTTATAAATGAAAACAAAAAGGATGCTTTATCAATAGGGTATAAAAACTTTTGGTGTTTGCTTTAACAAAACGGCTTTTGCATATAGAACCAAAGCAGGTCCTTTCAGAAAAATTGCCCTCTGTAAAGTCAAAGCAGTGCAAAGAAATGCTGCAAAAAATGAAAATATAGTATGAAGGGGATATGAATGGAAAGGAAATTTATTTTTGCCAGGTAAAACACAGACGGAATGGCTGCATGGTACATTTTCTATGACAGCTTGAAAGGAGAGCAGGAGAAAACGCTGCAAAACCATGTGTTTGAAAATCATATTGTCATTGCAGATAACAGTGATGTTTCATTGATAAAATACAAAAAAGAAAATGTATCAGCAAAAAAACAAAATAAAAATTTTTGTATCCTTTTATTTTTATTGAAATTTTTAGACATATCCTATTGCGAAAGGAGCTTGAAAAAAGTATTATGAAGCTGGAGGAGAAAATGACACAGGGAAAATGCAGCATTTTCAAAGTCAAATGACGGCCATTGAGAAAAAGCGGCTTTTGCCTAGAGGATATTATGATGAAAAGACAGATGCAAACAGAGTATTGGAAGAAAATGAAAATAGATTTTTTATAAAAAAACATTTAAAATATTTTGGAGCCATAACAGACAAGGACAGCACAATGAGAAACAAAACAATGCAGTACACAACAGGCAATGATATCAATCAAAGGCAGAGGCAGTACAAAACAGGAATATGCAGCTTTTGACAGTGAATTTTTTCATTTAACGGTGCCGACCGGCTGCATATGCATGGCTATACTGCCATGAAGCTATTGTGTGTGTGGTTTGTATGATTATTTTTGAAAAAGAAAAATATGTTCTAAGAGGGGGAAAAGATATGAAGGATGAAAAAAGAGTTTGTTTTGAAAACAGAGAACTCTCTTGGCTGCAATTTAATGAAAGAGTGCTGGAGGAGGCGGCAGACAGCAGTGTGCCTCTTTGTGAAAGACTTTCTTTTTTATCTATTTTTCAAAGCAATTTAGATGAATTTTTTATGGTGCGGGTAGGCTCACTGCATGACCAAATGCTGCTTTCAAAGGAAGAAAGAGATAATAAAACAAATATGACAGCGCAGGAACAAATTGCCGCCATATTAAAACGGACAAAGGAACTGGAAATAAAAAAAGACCAGATTTATTTCAAAATATTAGACCTGCTGGAGGAGCAGGGTGTGCATATCATCAATTTTCAAGCCCTTTCTAAAAAAGAGGCCGAACACCTGGAGGATTATTTTGAAAAAGAAATTGCTCCCTTGCTTTCCAGCATTGTGGTAGGCAAAAAACAGCCCTTTCCTTTTTTAAAAAACAAAGAAATCTATGCAGTGGCAGTGCTGAGTACAAAAAATGAAAAAGAAAAAATAGGCATTGTACCCTGCACACAGGGCGTTTTTGAGCGTTTAATCAAAATACCCTCCAGAGAGGGCAATTTTATGCTGGCGGAGGAGCTGATATTACACTTTTTGCCAAAGGTATTTAAAAATTATAAAATCAATGCAAAATCATTGATTCGTGTTACAAGAAATGCTGATATTGATACAGAGCAGATATATGACGAGGATTTGGATTACAGAGAGCATATGGAAAAGGTCATCAAAAAAAGAAAAAAGCTCTCTCCCGTCCGTTTGGAGCATACAAGAGAGCTGGACGGCATTACAGTGGGAAAGCTGTGTGCTTATATGAAATTAAAAAAAGAACAGACATTTTATTCTCATGCGCCCATTGATTTGACGTTTATTTCTGACATTCGGGATTATTTGAGAAAAAATGAAAATCTGTTTTTTCAAAGACGCATCCCTCAGCCCTCAGCATTTGTAGAAAGTCAAAAAAGCATGATAGAACAAATTGAGCAAAGGGATATTTTGCTTTCCTATCCTTATGAAAGTATGAAACCGTTTTTGGTATTATTACACCAGGCGGCCATAGACCCTGATGTGGTTTCCATTAAAATGACATTGTACCGCTTGGCAAAGGAAAGCAAAATTGTCAATGCATTGATAGAAGCAGTGGAAAACGGCAAGCAAGTGGATGTTTTGGTGGAGCTGAAGGCAAGGTTTGATGAAGAAAATAACATTGAATGGTCAAGAAGGCTGGAAGAAGCAGGCTGCCATGTGATATATGGATTGGATGATTATAAAGTACATTCCAAGCTTTGTTTGATTACAATGAGAAAAAGAGGCAAAATAGAATATATTACACAAATCGGCACAGGAAATTATAACGAAAATACAGCAAAGCTTTATACAGACCTTTCTTTGATGACAGCCAATACAGAAATTGGACAGGAGGCATCTGAAATTTTTCAGGCCATTGCATTGGGAGAAGTGGTGGAGGAGGCAGAGCATTTGCTGGTTGCGCCAAAATGCCTTCAAAACAAAATATTGGATTTGATAAGAGAAGAAATGGAAAAAGTAAAAAGAGGAGAGGAAGCCTATATTGGCATAAAAATCAATTCCTTAACAGACAAAAAAATCATTGACCAGCTTATCAAGGCATCCCGTGCCGGTGTAAAAATTGAAATGATTGTAAGGGGCATTTGCTGTTTGCGCTCCAAGATACCGGAATATACAGAAAATATTAGAATCATAAGCATTGTAGGAAGATATTTAGAGCATTCCCGCATTTTTATATTTGGAAAAGGGGAAAAAGAAAAAATATATATTTCCTCCGCAGATTTGATGACAAGAAACACAGTAAGACGTTTGGAGGTGGCAACGCCTGTATATGATGCTGACATCAAAAACAGAATCAGACAAATGTTTCAGACAATGCTTCAGGATAATGTAAAAGCAAGAGAACAAATGGCAGACGGCATTTATAAAAGGGTGAAAACAGAGCAAGAGCCATTGAATTGTCAAGAGTTTTTTTACGAGCAGGCTTATGAAAGGGCAGGAAACCCCATTGCAAAAAAAATAGAAAATGAATCAGAAAAAGAAGTAATTTTAGAAAAAATAACAGATAAAAAATAATATGCAAAGGAGCAATATAGCATGACAAAAAAGCGGCAAAAAAAGAGTATTTTGCTGAAAATCATAAAACAAATGAAAAAAAGATATATTTTATTTCCGATGTCATACAAAAATATGGTTATGACAGCTTTATAAAAAAGTGATAACATAAAAAAAGCAGTTTTCATAAGAAGGGTGGAGATTTTTTATGATGTATGGCGTGATTGACGTAGGCTCCAATACCATTCGTCTTTGCATTTATGATGTGGCAAATGGTCAGATACTGCCTATGTTTAACAACAAAACAACAGCAGGGCTGGCTGCCTATGTAAAAAAAGGAAAAATGACAAAAAAGGGCATACAAAAGGCCTGTGATGTGCTAAAGCGTTATAAAGAAATGGTACAGCATTTGCCCTTAGAAAAGCTTTTTGTGTTTGCAACAGCGTCTTTGAGAAATATTTCCAATACAGATGAAGCACTGCAAATGATTTTAGCAGAAACAGAGCTTTCCATAGATATTTTGACAGGATATCAAGAGGCCACATTTGATTTTATTGGTGCGGCCCGTTCTATGCAGCTTAACAAAGGGGTTTTATTGGACATTGGCGGAGGCAGTACAGAGATACTGGTTTATGAAAGAGGAGAAATACAAAATGCAGTCAGCTTGGCATTTGGCTCTCTTTCCATGTTTTCCAATTATGTAAAGGATTTGTTTCCGACCAAAAAGGAGAAAAAACAAATAGAGGATGCTGTATTGTCAGAGCTGAAAAAAGTAAAATTTTTGAACAATAAAACATTTGATACGGTCATAGGCATTGGCGGCTCCATTCGTGCCACAAGAAATATAAATAATGATATATTTTCACTGCCGAAAGAAAATAATACCATTTTTGCAGAAAATGTTTCCGCCATACTAAAGGAATTGAAAAGTGGCGAAAATGACACATTAAAAAAGGTGCTGCAAACAGCACCTGACCGTGTGCATACATTACTGCCGGGGATGATTGTGATGAATACAGTTTGTCAATATGTAAAATGCAGAGATATTTTAGTCAGTGCCTATGGCGTAAGAGAGGGCTATTTATACCAAAAGCTGTTTTTGACAGACACAAAAAAGGAATGATAAAGAAAGGGGAGATTTTTTTGGGATATAAAATGATTGTATTGGATTTAGACGGCACACTGACAAATTCTAAAAAGGAGGTTTCACAAAGAAACCAAGAGGTGCTGCAAAGAGCAATGGAAAAGGGCATCATTGTGGTGCTGGCTTCCGGAAGGCCTACAAGGGGTGTTATGCCCATTGCCAAAATGCTGGAGCTGAAAAAGCATCATGGCTGTATACTATCTTTTAACGGCGGCAGAATCATTGACCTGACCACAGAGGAATGCTTGTTTCAAATAGATATCCCTGAGGGCTGGCTGGATAAAATATATCATTTGTCCAGAAAATGCGGCATTGGACTTTCTACCTATGAAGGGGTTGACAAGCTGGTTACAGAGGATGACAATGCCTATATACAGCTGGAATTGGGTATCAACCAAATGAAAAAAATCACACCGGAAAGTATCATAGAATATGTTACATTTCCTGTACCCAAATATTTGCTGGCAGGAGACCCCCAAAGCATTGCCCAAGCAGAGCCTCTTTTTAAACAAATGCTGGGAGAGCATTTAAATGTATTTCGTTCAGACCCTCATTTTTTAGAAATTTTGCCTCCCAAAATTGATAAAGCATATTCTCTAAAAAAGCTGATTGAAAAACTTCATATTTCCAGAGAAGAAGTGATTGCCTGCGGAGATGGATATAACGATATCAGTATGATAAAATTTGCGGGGCTGGGTGTGGCAATGGAAAATGCAAATGACCAAGCGAAGGCTGTTGCAGATTACATTACACGCTCCAATGACCAGGATGGCATTGCTCATGTGGTGGAGCAGTTTCTATTTTGAGCATAAACATATTGCTGTGACATTTTATACAGCAAATAGAATATATAGGGAAAATGGCACAGCTTCACTGCTGTGCCAAAAAAATGCTTGCGGCAGTTTATATCCATGCCGGAGCTTTTTGTTTTTCTACGCCTATTTATGTAAAATAAATTTGGCATAGTCATGGGCTTCAAATGTCTATGAAAATTGCCGTTTGTGAAAAGCATTTTAAATAAAATGGTAAAGTGCAGCAGACTGAAACAAATGCCATAGTAGAAAGCCAGCCAATATGAAAAGCAAAGCATAATATGGATAAAAAATATAATGGTTTTTTGATATGTCAAAAATCAGTGTTTGACTGTGCATAATGGTATGAAAAAAATATGAAAAATGCAGTTATAGAAATTGTATGATATTTTTGAGTGTTGGAAAAGATGCAGAACAGCCGGAAATTGTACTGCTTTTGTATGATGAAATAAGGGGCAGAAGCATATAAAAACATTTTTTTATTGAGATGGACAAGCTTATTGAAAAATTATATTCATAAAATCACAGTAAAAGCAACAGCACTGTTTTGCAGAAAATAGAGTTATACAGTCATTTTGTTTTCTGGCTGTCATTTATACTTTTCAAAGGCTTTATCATAGCTGAATGGGGAATATATCAGTGTTTATACGGATACTGTTTTGAGGCTGCTGATTTTTTTATGAAAAATATAGGGTTTCTCATAAAAATACATTGTATGTCTAAAATGTGAAGCAGCATATTTGCGGGCAGCAGCAATTCTGTTTTGTACAAAAGGGCATACTGCTGTTTTGGTTGAGCATTGTATGCTTTTTGGCGGATATGCTTTGCTGTATAGCTCTCAGAGATATACAATGAATTATAGCAAAACAGCATTGCAGCAATAGGATTGCCAAAGCACTGTTATGAACAGTGTATTTTATTGATGAAAGCAAGCTGTTTCAAATGCTTTGCAGTAAAAAGGCTGTGAATAAAGTATGATGATAAAATCCATTTACAAAAATCATGGCGGAGGCATCAAACAATAAAATGGCTTGGCTTGGATGGATGATGTATTTTGTAAATGTCGGAGGGGGAAGAAAATAATGGGATTGGCATTGGGAATATTGTTTATACTTTTTGTTGGCGGCATTGTGCTGGCAATGGTATCGCTGATTGGATTGATTTATATTATCAAAAGAAAAGCGCAAACAAGGTATATCGCATTTAAATTGATGTGTATTAGTATACTGTTTCTGATTGCTGTGGTGGTTATGGTTGGCTGTGGTATGATGATGTATAGTATTTTCAAATATCCAATATATTGAGCATAACCAATGAAATATGGCTGTAAAATAGGCAATGGGACAGCAGACGAAATATGGAAAAGGCACATGATACATAACAATCTCTTTTTATGAAAATGACGGCTTTGTATATTGTGCATAAAAAGAATCAAATGGCTGCAATGTCATTTGATTTTACAAGCTTCATTGAAAAAGTAATGCTATCATGATAGCCCTCATTTGAAGAAGGGACGGTGGAAGCATTAAAAATAAAATTGGTCTGCTTTAGAGTGGGTTTTATGAGAGCCGGAGAGATGAAATGCAGAGATTGCTATTTGTATTTTTATTAACATCCTTTGTTGGCGGTATTGTGGTGCTATCATTGAAGGGATTGATGGTATATTGCATTTAAATGGATATGTATTGGTATACTTTTCATTGCGGTAGCTGTTCTGGTCGGCTGTGGTCAGATATTGATGCTAAACAGCACAGACATTTAAAATGAAAACATACATTATGCAAAGCAAATATTTTCAGCAAGGTATAAAGCTGAAAAAAGGATGCGTCATAGATGACAACAAAGCAATGTTTTTTGCAAAAATGAAAATGACAGCCTGATTGATAAGCAGAATATTATGAAAAAGAAAAGCTCTGTATAGGACTTGTGAAACAATGAAATTTCTGGAAGGAAAAGGGAAGGAGCATGATATGGCGGGACCTTTTTTGGTGCTGAAAAAAGAGAATCATATAAAAACAGATTCATTTGACAGAAAAGACATTGTATCAAAACAGAAATTGTGTACATAAAAGCTGTATCAAAATGTAGAAAGGAGCATGGAAACAGAAAATGCCATGAGCAAAAGCTGATATGATAATCAGAACTACACAACAATGGACAACAGGTTTTGAAGCATTTTTTATTTCCCGCAAAAAAAAACAGCCGGTTCCAATATATTCCTATATTATGGAACAGGGCTGTTTTTATTTTTGAAGGCCTTTATAAACAAGGAAAGCCTTGGCTTTGGGGTATCTGCTGGATTTTTTATGCCTTTGTTTTATGGTGGATAAAACAAATTTTTGCAGTTGTCTTTTTTAAAAGCAGATATGTGTTCCTTTTTTTCAAAAGGGAATTTCCGTATTTTTTGGAAGGGTACTGTTTTTTACAGCAATTCGATATCTGCCAATTCTTTATCCGGCAAGGCACGAGCAGAATTTTTAACAAATTTTTTGACCTCTGATGTGGCACGATTGATTGGAATGTTTGTACCGGCACCGGCAACACAGCCTCCCGGACAACCCATGCCCTCTATCAAACAGCCATCCATTTTTCCTGTTTTTGCCATCATCAATATTTTTTTACACGCAGCCAAGCCCTCTGCGTGTTCTATCAATACATCCACATCTGGATAATATTCATTGATACACTGCTCAATGGCGTCTGCAACACCTCCGGCAACAGCATAGCCTCTTCCGGCGCCGGTAGCATCCTCCATTTCCACTTCCTTATCAAATGCTGCTAAATCAATGCCCTTTGCCTCAAACATAGCTGCCAGCTCTTCAAATGTGATGACAAAGTCCACATCACTGCGGACGCTTTTTCTGGAGGCCTCCAGTTTTTTGGCAGCACATGGTCCTATAAATACAACCTTGGAATCGGGATGCTTTTGCTTTATGGTTCTGGCAGTAGCCACCATAGGTGTTAAAGCATTTGAAATTTCATTGATGATTTCCGGAAAATATTTTTTTGCCAGCATAGACCAAGAGGGACAACAGGATGTCAAAAGAAAAGGCAGTTCTCCGGAAACTACTTTTTCTACATAATGATGTGCCTCTGTGGCAGCACCAATATCAGCACCAATAGCCACCTCATATACATGAGAAAAGCCCAGCTCCAACAAAGCAGCTTTGATTTTTCCCGTGGAAACATCAGCACCAAACTGGCCTACAATGGCAGGGGCAACCTCTGCAATGACATTATCATTGTTTTTCATAGCCCGAATGAGCTGGAATATTTGGGATTTGTCTGCAATGGCACCAAAAGGACAGCTTACCATACACATACCGCAGGAAACACATTTGTCTGGATTGATGTGGGCCCGTCCCAAATCGTCGCTTTCAATGGCATTGACACCGCAGGCAGTAGCACAGGGGCGCACTTTTCTTGCAATGGCGTCATAGGGGCAGATGGCTTTACATTTGCCGCATTTAATACATTTTCCCTGGTCAATGAAGGAACGTCTTTTTACCATAGAAATGGCATCCTTTGGGCAAACCTCCTGACAGGGGTGGGCGACACAGCCTCTGCATTGGTCGCTGACTTCATATTTGTTTACATCACAGGCGTCACAAGCAGATGGTATAACCTGCATAAGGGGCGGTTCATAATATTTTTCAGCAATGTTGCTTTCTTCCAATCCATTTGTGATATGCACAGGCTGGTCCTCGGGACGCAAGGACATACCCATTGCCAAACGGACACGTTCAGAGGCAATGGCTCTTTCACGATAAATACTTTCCCGATAGTGTGGCGTATCTCCGGGAGAGATGATATAAGGAATTGCTTCAATATCATCATTGATATTTTCTGACAGATAGGCAACCTTTGCGATTTCTTTAAAAACCTGCTTACGCAATCTGGTGATGGGAGTATCAAGACCACGCATAAACATACCTCCAATATATTTTTCAAATTTTTTTGGTTTCTTTTTCTTAGATATTATAGCATATAGTTGCATACTTTATAAAGTGTTCTATAAAAATTTTTTGTATTTGGTGGAATGTTACATATAATCTAAATTTTATACATAAATTTATACTATTGAGTAGTAAGGAGGGTATTTATGAAAAAAAGGAAGATAAGGTATATTTGTTTTTTTGTGGCATTGCTTTATGGTATGCTGAGTATACTGTCCCCTGCATTTGCCCAAAATGATGAGAGCATGACAGATTTGGGATTACAGTCCAAAAGTGCTGTACTTATGGAGCCGGAAACAGGTACTGTATTATATGAAAAAAACAGCCATGAAAAACTGCCTCCTGCCAGTGTCACAAAGGTGATGACATTGCTTTTGATATATGAAGCACAGGCAAATGGGGCATTTTCATGGGAGGATATGGTAACTGTCAGTGAACACGCCGCTTCCATGGGTGGCTCCCAGGTGTTTTTGGAGCCTCAGGAACAGCAAACAGCAAGAGATATGACAAAGTGCATTGCCATTGCCAGTGCCAATGATGCGGCTGTAAGCATGGCAGAATTTGTGGCAGGAAGCGAAGAAGCATTTGTGGAGAAAATGAATGCAAAGGCAAAGGAGCTGGGCATGAACGATACAACATTTGTAAATGCCTGTGGATTGGATGCAGACGGCCATGTGACAAGTGCCTATGACATAGCACTCATGTCAAAGGAATTGATTACAAAATATCCTGAGGTATTTGAATTTACAAAAACATGGCAGGACAGTATTATACATAAAACAAAAAAAGGAGAATCAGAATTTGGTTTGACCAATACAAACAAGCTGTTAAAATGGTATCCGGAATATGCAACAGGTCTGAAAACAGGCTCCACAGGAAAAGCATTGTATTGCTTGTCCGGCACAGCCAAAAAGGATGATTTGCAGCTGATAGGCGTTGTAATGGCGGCACCTGATTTTAAAATTCGTTTTGAAGAGGTGATAAAGCTGTTTGAATATGGCTTTTCTCAGTATGAAATGAAAAAGGGTCTGCCAAAAGGAGAAACAGTGGGAAATGTTGCAGTATACAAAGGTACAAAGGACAGTGTGGAGGCTGTTGTAAAGGAAGAAATTTCCATGCTGGGCAAAAAAGGGGCAGAAGCCCAAATGGAAACAAAAACAGAATTACTGCCTTCCATTAAGGCCCCCTTTGAGGCAGATACAAAGGTGGGAGAATTGATTTATTTCATTGACGGCAAAGAGGTGGGCCGGTGTGATTTGGTAACAGCGGAGGCTATGGGAAAAACAAATATAAAGCAAATGTTACATAGATTGTTTCAAAAGTGGTGTTTATAGTGGTGAAAACAAAAAGACAGCTTATAAAATATGGGCTGTCTTTTTTGTGGAAAATAACATTTGATTAAAAGCGGCTGATTTTTAAAATACATTGCAGTAATGGTATATCATCATAGGCGGCTTGTGCCATGGATAAGAGAGATGATAGAAAAAGAAAGAAAATTTTTATAAAATCAAATTTGGAATATGATATGGAGAATTTTTTGTATAACAAAGAAGCTTTATAAAATGATGATGATATTATGTGAAATAAAAACAATGCAGTATTGACTTTTTTTAAAAGAATGTATACAATAAAAAAATGTAGATGAAAACTTTGTAAATATTTTTAAAATATATTACAAAAACAGCTCTGTATTTTATATAATTTTTAGTTGTTTTAGCTGGATTTTAATATGTCCTGTAAAAAGCATGGCATAAAAAATATAAGGGCTTTCAAATGACTGTTTCTGACAAAATAGTATGTGGCACTAAGGAGGGGAATTATAGTATGAAAAATGTAAGTGTAAGAAAAAAACTGCTGATTGCTTTTGGTTTGCTTTTTGTTATATTTTTATGTACAGTGGGATTTTCTTATTTTGTAACATCCAATATTTCAGAAAACTACCGCAAATTTCAACAGCAAAATTATCAAGCAGAAATTAAAATTTATGACCTAAGACTGCAAATGAATTTGGGCGTCAAAAATGTAGGCTTTGCTGTGGCATCAAGAGATACAAATTTGATTAGAACCTATGCAGAAGATGCAGATGCCTATTTGCAGGAGGTAAAAGAAATCATCAGCTGGTTTGAAAGCTCCTATACAGGAGATAATACAAAAATTTTAGAATATAAAGCACTGATGGACCAGACAAGTGATTTAAGACAGAAAATTGTAAATGCTGCATTGGAAAATACAGAACAAAGCAATATTATGGCTGCACAGCTTTTGGAGGAATATAATACAAAGGTAGAAAGTGCAGGAGAAATTATAGGCAATTTTGCCAATGAATTGTCTTCAGAAAGCACTCGGGAATTTGAAAATGCCCAAAGGACCAAAAATGTATTTACAATAATAGAAGTGGTTTTGGTGCTGATTGTGATAGTGATTACCCTTTTTATGACCATAAGATTATCTGCGGCATTGTTAAACCCTATTAAAGAAATTGAAAAAGGCCTCAAAAAAATGCAGTCCGGAGATTTTAATGTTGAAGTAAGCTATCAGTCCTCAGACGAGATGGGAAGCATGGCAGAAAATATGAGACATTTTGTAAAAACCATTCACAATGTTTTGGATGACCAAATTTATATTATGGAAGAAATGTCCCATGGCAATTTTATGGTGGAAAGTAAACAAAGGGAAATATACATAGGAGAGTTCTCTACCATATTAAACGCAGTGGAACAAATATGTTTCCGTGTAGGAGACACATTTTCACAGGTGTATGATTGTGCCCAGCAGGTTTTGGCGGGCAGTCATCAAGTAGCTTCCGGTGCCCAAAGCCTGGCACAGGGTGCAACAGAGCAGGCCTCCTCCGTAGAGGAGCTGGCGGCAACATTGTCTGATGTTTCCGGACAAATCAAACAAACTGCTGAAATTTCAGAAAACTCCAGCAAACAGACGATGAAAATACAAAAAGAAGCAAATGAAAGCAATGGACAAATGCAGCAAATGCAGTCTGCCATGAATGATATCAGCAGCACTGCCAATGAAATCAGCAGTATTGTAAAAACCATTGAGGATATTGCCTTTCAGACCAATATATTGGCTTTAAATGCAGCAGTGGAGGCAGCCCGTGCAGGTGCCGCCGGAAAGGGATTTGCCGTTGTGGCAGACGAAGTCAGAAATTTGGCAGGAAAGGTGGCAGATGCCTCAAAGGATACCTCTGTGTTGATAGAGCGTTCCTTGGGTGTGGTGGAAAAAGGAAAACAAATTTCAGACACAACAGCAGAGTCCATTACAAAAGTGATTTCGGATATTAACACTGTAACAGAAAGCATCAATCATATTGCTGATGCGGCTGCAACCCAGTCTTATTCCCTTGAACAGATTAACATTGGCATTGAACAAATTTCAAGCGTTGTGCAGACAACCTCTGCCACATCAGAGGAAAGTGCAGCTTCCAGCGAGGAATTGGCCGGACAGGCACAAATGCTTCAAAAATTACTTTCTCAATTCCAGTGGAAATCTAAAACCCAGCAAAGCCAATACGATGCCTATACAACAGCACCGCAGGAATATTTTGAGGCAGAAAACAATTACGATAAATATTAAAAATAGAGTATAAAAATAGGGATGCAAATGGTAAAATAATTTGTATCCTATTTTTATGATTATCATTTCCCACATTTTTTAATATACTTATAGATGTTTTTAAAAAAATTTGATATGATAAAAAATAGCTTGTGAAAAAGGATGTGTTGGGGTAATATGAAAAATGATGTGGTAAGCAAAACAGAGCAATGAAATGGGTGTGGCTTTGTTTGAAAAAAGCAAACAAAAAAATAGGGCGTGCTGCCAATGCCGCAAGGCTTCTACGATGGAAGAGAAAGCTGTAAAATTCCCTTGTGGAGCAGAAATACAAGGCATTGGTTTTGCCCCCGGATATCTTTTTATTTTATAAAAAGGCAACAAAATCAGAAAAAAAGAAAGGAGATTGATATGTATTCCAATATCAATATATTCGTACAGCTTTTATCAGGCATTTTGGCATTTTTTATGGTCGCCGTCTGCCATGAGTATACCAGAGCCGCAATCTCTACGGTGTTGGGAGATGTATTGCCCAAAAATGAAAAAGCATTGACATTAAATCCCCTAAAGCACGTGGAGCCTGTGGGAGCCATGTTTTTTATCATCACCTATTTGTTGGGATATGGGGCATTTGGCTGGAGCAGAGCTGTGAATACAAGCTCTTTGTATTATAAAAAAAGAAAAAGAGATGCTTTGCTTGTGGCAATACTGCCTACGGTGGCCAATGTAATTTTTGCATTTGCGGCTTTGATTTTGTGGAAGGTAGTACCTTATGGAAATGTGGTCAGCACATTTTTAAATACATTGGTGTTTTATAATGTTGCATTTGCCATTTGTAATTGTCTGCCGGTGCCTCCCATGGATTGTGTGAAGGTGCTTTCTCTTTTGCTGCCTGCCAATCAATATTTTAAATATATGCAGTATGAAAAAATCATACAGGCCGTTTTTTTGGTTTTGTTAATATTTGGTGTGTTTCGTACTATATTAAATACCATTTTAATGCTTGTTGTAAATGCTATGAATGCATTATTATTTTTTGTATAAGGAGTTGCGGGTGTGGAAGGTATCAATGTGCAATTAGAGGCTTTTGAAGGGCCCTTTGATTTGTTGTTTCACTTGATAGAAAAAAATGAAATTGATATTTATGATATTCCCATTGCACAGTTGACACAGCAATATATTGCTTTTTTGGAAAAAGCGGAAAACAAAAATATGGACGGCATGAGCGAATTTTTGCTTATGGCTGCCACACTTGTTGAAATCAAATCCAAATTGCTTTTGCCAAAGCAAAAAAATGATGAGGAGGAAGAAATTGACCCAAGAGAAGAATTGGTGAAAAAGCTGTTAGAATATAAAAAATTCAAAGAGGTGACAGAGGATTTTAAAAAAAGAGAGGAGGACGCTGCTCTCATATGCTATAAACAAGCAGACAAGGCCATTGAACAGCTGCGCCAAGAGTCAAAGAGCGAGCAGACAATGGACCAGTTTTTGGGCGGCATTACACTGGAACAGCTGTATCAGGCTTTTACAGAGGTGATGAAAAGAAAGGAAGGGAAAATTGACAGAGTCCGAAGCTCTTTTAAATCTGTGGAGAGAGATTTGTATACCATTGAAGAAAAAATAGAATATTTGCAGGATTTATTGATATTGCGTCCGCAAGTGACTTTTTTTTCCATTTTTCGTAAGCAAGCCAGAAAAATGGAGGTAGTGGTGACATTTTTGGCATTGTTGGAGCTGATTAAACGAAAGGAGGTTTCTATTTTTCAAAAGGGAACCTTTTCAGAAATATGGATTACAAAAGTATTTGGAAGTGATGAAAGTGAAATTGACAGAGCTTGAGGCAGTGGCAGAGGCATTGCTTTTTATTTCCGGGGAGGCTGTACCCATTGGTGTCATTGCCCAAACCATAGAAATGGATAAGGCAACTGCAAGAGCCATTGTGATGGCATTGGCAGAAAAATATGAAAAAGAAAAAAGAGGTTTGCGTATCATAGAAATCAATGATGGATATCAAATGTGTACAGCAGCAGAATGCTTTGAATATATCAGAAATATGTATAAAAGCCCTAAAAGACAGGGCATGACACAGGCATTGCTGGAAACACTGGCAATCATTGCCTATAAACAGCCCATTACAAAGGCGCAGATTGAAGAAATCAGAGGAGTCAGTGCAGACCATGCTGTAAATAAATTGATGGAAAAAAAACTCATTTGTGAAACAGGCAGGCTCAATGTGCCGGGAAAGCCCATATTGTTTGGCACAACAAATGAGTTTTTGCGCTATTTTGGATTTAAGTCCACAAATGAGCTGCCGCCTTTGCAGGAAGAGGAGGAAACAGGCCATATAGATGTGTAAAATTTCCAGAAAAAATTTTTTTGGATTTGGGATACTAATCCAAAAGAAAAAAAGAGGGATTTTATGAAAAAATTATTGTTTTATGTGGCATTGACATTGCTTTTTTCCCAAACCGTCTATGGCAGTCAGCTGCCTTCTGTGGCGGCGCAGGGTGCTGTTTTGGTAGATGGGGATACAGGAAGGGTGCTTTGGGGGAAAAATGAACAAAAGCCCCTTACCATGGCAAGTACTACAAAAATTATGACAGCAATATTGGTGCTGGAGGAAGGAAATTTGGATGATATGGTGACAGTCAGCCAAAGAGCAGCAAAATCACCTCAGGTGCGAATGAATTTGACGGCAGGGGAGCAGGTGCGTCAGGAGGACCTGCTTTATGCCATGATGCTGAAATCCTACAACGATGCGGCAGTGGCTTTGGCAGAGCATATTGGAGGCAGTGTGGAAGGGTTTTGTGAAAAAATGACACAAAAAGCAAAAGAAATTGGCGCAGAAGACACTGTTTTTGGCTCTCCCAACGGATTGGACAGCCATTTATCATTTCAAGAGCATCATTCCACTGCAAAGGATATGGCGCTGATTGCCTGCTATGCTTTAAAAAATCCAAAATTTGTGGAAATCATAAACACCCCTTCTGTCACGCTTCCTATGAAGGGCGGAGAGGGAAAGGAATATTTTATTACAAACCAAGACCGTTTTTTGCAGGAATATGAAGGCGCAATGGGTGTGAAAACAGGATTTACAAACAAAGCAGGACAATGCTTTGTGGGAGCGGCAAAAAGAGGAGATGTGACACTGGTGACAACGGTGCTTGCCAGTGGCTGGGGTACAGAAGGCAAGGAACAAAAATGGAAGGATACAAAGGCATTGATGGATTATGGCTTTGAAAATTATCACATGGAAAAAGTGGCAGCAAAGGGACAGCAGGTGCATCCAACAGAGGTGCTGCATTCTTCCAATGAAAGGGTTGCGGCAGTGCTGGCAGAGGATTTTGAAGGGCTTTTTTCACAAGAGGAAATGGAGCATATCAATCTGTGCGTGACACAGGTAAAGACATTGGAGGCACCTGTCAAAAAAGGACAAAAGCTGGGCATAGCAGAAGTGATGCTGGGAGAAACGGCATTGGCAAAAATAGATATTGTGGCGGCAGAGGAAGCAAACAGATATACATTGATAGAAATGCTGCATTATTTGGCCGGAAAATGGAATGCCTTTGATTTGGATAAAAATTTAAAATCGTAATGTTTTTTGTGGGAGGAAGTATATGGAAATCAGATTGCAGAAGTTTTTGTCAGAGGCAGGGGTTGCTTCTCGCAGAAAAGCAGAGCTTTTGATGCTGCAAGGAAAAGTGGAAGTCAATGGAAAAGTTGTAACACAGTTAGGTACAAAAATAGACCCTAAAAAAGATGTGGTTGTGGTATATGGCAATCGCAAAAAAGTGGAGCCAAAACAGAATTTAGTATATATTATGCTTCATAAGCCGGAAGGGTATGTTACCACTGTAAAGGACCAATTTCAAAGGCCTACTGTGCTGGATTTGCTAAAAGGAGTGGAGGAAAGGGTTTATCCCGTAGGCAGACTGGACTATGATACCTCCGGATTGCTTTTGCTGACAAATGATGGAGAATTGACATATCGTTTGACCCACCCAAAGCATCATATTGAAAAAACATATGAAGCAAAATTGTTTGGTACACCTTCTGATATGGATATTTTACAATTTAGAAGGGGCGTTTTGATAGATGGCAAAAGAACACAGCCTGCTAAATTGGAAATACTGGAAAAAGGCCAAAAATATTCTGTTGTACGCATTGTGATACAAGAGGGCAGAAACAGACAGGTGAGAAAAATGTGCCAAGCCATAAAGCATCCCGTGGCACAGCTGAAAAGAATAGGCACAGGTACATTGTATTTAAAAAATTTAGAAAAGGGAAAATATCGTTATTTAACAGAAAAAGAAATACAATATTTAAAAAAATTATAATATAAAAAATACAAGAGTTTTGTTTTTGAAAAAGCTCTTGTATTTTTTTTTGTTTGTGGTATCATATAGTTAGCTTAAGCTAACATATATGATATTCTGATTGATAAAGGAGGGAATTTGGATGGCAGCATTACAGGGTGTAGAGGAAACAATGCTCATTCCTTTGAGCATCAAGGCAAATGAAACATTGCGGAGCAATGCAAGAATACAGGATAAAAAAGCAGTTGAAATTGTGCAAAAATTGCAGCTGGATACAACAAAATATGATAAATTTATGAGCCATGAAGGAGTGGTTGCCAGAACCATTCTTTTTGACAAGGCTTTCAATGCTATATTAAAAAAAATACCCAATGCAGCTTGCATCTGTATTGGCTGTGGTTTGGACGCCCGTTTTGAACGTGTGGACAATGGACAAATATTATGGTATGATTTGGACTTGCCAAATGTGATTGCCATTAGAAAAAAGTATTTTCAGCAAGCTCCACGGGTTTTTACCATTGCCAAATCTGTATTTGACCCCTCTTGGACAGAAGAAGTGGAAAAAGGCAGACCAACCATATTTATGATGGAAGGGGTATTGATGTATTTTACAGAGGAACAGATTAGAAAGCTTTTGAATATGCTGTGTGAAAAATTTCCCAAAAGCATATTTCTTTTGGAGCTTTCCCCTCCTTTTTTGAAAAAATTTGGAAAACATCATGATACTGTTAAAAATACCACTGCAACATTTCAGTGGGGGGTTGAAACAGCCAAGGAATTGGAAGGATATGTAAAGGGGCTGAAGCTGGTAGAGGAAAAAAGCTTTCATTGTGAAATGAAAAAATATTCACTGAGAGGAAAACTGTTTGCAGCATTGCCTTTCACAAAAAATTTAAACAATAGACTGGCCATTTATCAATATAAAAAATAGGCTGTCAAAAAAATGAAAGGAGCTGTTGCAAAATGAAATGGCGGCAGCAGCTTGCATAAAGAAATTTTGAAAAGAATAGAAAACCGGCTGTTTTGTGAGTGGAATCCCCTCAAAAAGCAACCGGTTTTTGTATCAAGAGGGCTATTTTGCAGCAGCCCCTTTTTTGTATCAGTAAAATCACATATAATATTGTGGTTTTTTGAATTGGGGTGTAAAAGTATATGCAAAAGGGGAACAGCATATGGCATGATTTATGGCATACAAAGCAGTAATTGCAAGCATCAAATAGAAACAAAAGGCATTTTATAAGGAAAAGAGCAATGAGAGAAAGAAACAAAATTTTGTAAGTGGAAGGAGTAAACAGTATAAATGAAATATGTCATAACCACATACATACGCTTCAAGCATATCAAGCTTTGTAGGGCATTTAAAAGAAAGGAGCAATGTAGTGGATTTCATGTTATTGTGTGGATACAGCAGAAGAAATGGCAGAGCATACAGCAAAGCAATTACACAAAAGCAGTAAGCTTTTTTCAGTACAGTAGATAACACAAACGTCAGTTGGCAGCTTCCTTTATGGATTTATTCATAAAAAAAGAGCCTATGCCTCTATGTGTAAAGCCACATAGCAGGCGGCTGCTTTTATAGTTATGCAATACAAATATGTTTACAGCAAAATTTTGTATTCCATGAAAAAACAAACTGTTTTAAAAAATGTATATTCAAAAAGCAGGGCTGTTTTGGTTTATGGGGCTTGTCTGCATACCATTGAGATACCCATTTTAAAAAGGCTTTTATACATCCCTTTGACATACATTACAAAACAGTGTTTTTTTCATTTTGGGAAAGCTCTGACAATATTTTTTTAAACTGCACAGCAAACAATGCAATGGTTGTGGTGATGGCAATGGCATCGGCTATGGGTTCTGCCAAAAAAATGGCAAAAACAGAATCATCAAAAAACAATGGCAAAATATATATAAAAGGAATCAATAATATCATTTTACGCAGCAATGCCAAAAAAGTAGATACCTTTGCCTTTCCCAAGGCAATAAAAGACTGCTGACAGCCGATTTGCAGCCCCATCAGACAGGAAATGCCCATATAAATACGCAGTCCCCAAGCTGTAAATGGAATCAATTCTTGAGAGTCTGTAAATATTTTTACAAAAAGAGCCGGAAAAAGCATAATCAAAAGCCACAATACAAAGCTATAACAAAATGCAGAAATCAATAATATCTGCACGGTCTTTTTGACACGCTGTGTTTGTTTTGCACCATAATTAAAGCTGGTTATGGGCTGCGCCCCCTGTGTCAGCCCCATAATAGGCAGCATGGAAAACTGCATCACACTGGTCAATATGGTCATGGCACCCACAGCTAAATCTCCGCCATATTTTTGCAGAGAGGTATTTAAACAAATGGTTAAAATGCTTTCTGTGGACTGCATGATAAAAGGAGAAATACCCAAAGCCAATATGGGCAGGAGCAATGCCTTTTGCAATTTTAGATTTTCTTTTTTTAGCTTTAATTTGGTGGTATGTCCCGTTAAAAAATGTAATACCCATATGGCAGAAACACACTGTGAAAAAACCGTTGCCAAAGCGGCTCCCTTCACTCCCATATCAAATACAAAAATCAATATGGGGTCTAATATAATATTCAGTATGGCCCCAATCAATACAGTTGACATACTTGTTTTGGCAAAGCCCTGTGAGGTGATAAATGTATTTAGCCCCAGTGCAATTTGCACAAAAATAGTGCCGCAGGCATAAATGCTTAAATAATCCATGGCATAAGAAAGTGTATTTTCACTGGCTCCGAAAAAAAGCAAAAGAGGCCTTTGAAAATAAATAAAAAAAGCAGTTAATAAAACAGAAAGGATAACCAATGCAGAAAAACAGTTTCCCATAATTTTTTCTGCATATTTTTCATTTCCTTTTCCCATTTCAATGGCAGCAAGGGGAGCGCCGCCCATGCCAATGAGATAGCTAAAGGCAGAAATCAATGTGATAATGGGAAATGTAATGCCAACGCCTGTTAATGCAGTGGCACCGATTTTTGGAATATGTCCAATGAACATACGGTCTACCATATTATACAATACATTGATGATTTGTGCTGTAATGGAAGGTATGGCCAGACGAAAAAGCAGCTTTGCAATGCTGCCTGTTGCCAATGGATTTGTCTGGGATTGCTGCATTTGTTTCATCTCCTTGTTGCTAGAAAAGCGGTTTTTACAGATTTTTTGAAAAAATAGTAAAAGGTAGTGACATTTTCTTTTTCAATTCCATATGGAAAATGGTATTGTTTTTATTATAGTAATAAAAAAAGGCACTGTCAAATTCTCTTTGCACCAACCAAAAGGAAGCTGCATATATTGGCAGTATCAATAAAAAGCAGGTGAGAGAAATGGCCACAGAAGATATGAACATGACAGGAATAGAAACCAGTGCAGATATGATTATGCCTTTGCCATTGACAGAGGAGCAGATTGATAATTTAACAGATGAAAACTATACTGTGGAGGTCACAGATGCAGCATTTGCATTGCCGGAAGGGGAGGCAGCCAATGCAGCAGCAAGGGGACTTAATTTTTTTCCCAACAATCCTTTTTTTCCAAATAACAGACCCAATATTACAGTCATTCCCATTATCCCCGGCATCACAAGATTTTCATACATTCGATATTTAAATGCAAGCCCCTCGTCAGGCCCTATTGATATTTATGTCAATGGCAGAAGGGTGGCTTCCTATTTAAATTACAGAGCCTTTACAGAATATATGAAGGTTCTTCCCGGATATTACAGAATTGCAGTATTTAGAGCAGGCACCACAAGAAATCCCATTAGTGTTTCCAGAATGAATGTGATTGCAAACAGAGTTTATACAGCAGCTTTTATCAACAATGGGACAGGACAGGAATGGCAGTTTATTACAGATACCAGAAGGGTATTAAATCAAAACAGAGCATTTGTCAGATTTATACAGCTTTCTGCCAATGCGCCTTTGTTGGATGTGTATATTGATGATAGATTGGTGCTGACAGATTTAGATTTTCAGGAGGTCAGCCGATATCTTTCTTTGGCTCCGGGCAGGCATAATTTAAAATTGAAGGTAGCCGCCTCTGCCCGTGTCATATTGGAAGACCCCAATATGACTTTGCAGGGAGGAAAAGCATACTCTGTTTATATTGTAGGAAATATGGGAGATAGAGTAGGCTTGCAGGTTTTGATTCCATTGGAAGGAACCACCTATTTGTCATTTTAATATCAAAAAGGGTTGTTGGTGTTTTGAAGGAGCTGCTTCTTGTTCAAGCAGATAATTAAAAAAATATAATTTTTACTGCCAGCAGAGTGAAAGCTGCTGGCAGTTTTTATGCTGCTATGATTGCTTCTAAGTGACAAGCTTTTACGATTTCACTTGTTTGCCAAAAAGGCAGCATATCACTTTGACAGCCCTTTTATACTGTTTGCTTTAGTGCCTTTGGTTCTGTCAGGGGGAATGAAAAATACTTTAGTATATAAAACTACAAATTTTTATTTTATAACCATAGACACATGAAGAACAGTTAAAAATAAAGCGTGCATTAAAAATATGCCGCAGAGCCGCCAATTTAAAATGCAGATATAATACAAAAAATTTGGATTGGCTTTTTTGCTGATAGAATGGAAAAGCATGAAAATGTGATAAAAGAGTACATAAAAAATCAATATGATAGTAAAGGCCCATTTATGGGCTGCAAATGGAATATAAAACAGCCACAAAACGTGGCTGTCTGTGCATATCATACAATATCAAATTTCAATATTTCTTTACGGAGAATGAATAGAAATATTTTTATGATGAAAACCATTTGTTTATTCATGGTTGGGATGATAGCTGTGTATATTTTTTAATATAGCAGATACCCAAAGCAGTAGGACCTGCGTGTGCGCCTATTGTAACGCCCACTTGAAAAGGAATATCCAATATATCATATTTTTTATGCTGTTGCAGTGCCTCTTTGAGCAAAAAAGCATTTTCCATTTTTTGGGCAGAAATGATACAAATGCGATATTTTTCTGCCTCTGCACCGATTTCTTTTTCTGTCATGTCCATAATTGCTTTCATGGCTTTTTTAAAGCCTCTTATTTTTCCGGCAGGATGCAATTCTCCATCTGCCATTTCAATAATTGGCTTAATGTTTAATATGGCTCCGGCCAAGGCGCCGGCTTTGCCTATGCGTCCTCCCTTTTGAAGATAATCCAGTGATTCTACTGTAAAATTGATTTTTGCAGTATCCCGCAGTTTTTTTGCTTCTGCTGCAAGCTGCTTGAGAGAATAACCGGCCAGCTGCATTTGCGCCATTTCATAAAGCAAAAGCCCTTGTCCGCCGGTAGCCTGTTTGGAATCTATGATTTCGATGGTGCGGTTTGTATAGTCTTCTGAAAGGATATTTTTGGCATTTAATGCGCTTTGATAAGAGCCGCTGAATTTTTTGCTCAAACAAAGGCATATGACATCTTTTCCCGACTGCAAAGCAGGCTCAAAGGCATCTATATATTCTTGTATGGAAGGCAGTGAGGTTTTTGGAAAAATATGCTCTGAAGTAATCTTTTCATAAAAATCTGTGGGAGTCAATTCTAAAATTTCTTTATAATATTTTTCATCTCCAAAGGAAACAGAATAAGGGACAATGCCAATGTCATACTCCTTTTTGTAAACAAGAGGCAAATCACAGGCACTGTCTGAAAAAATTTTGTAGTTGTGCATAAAGCACCTCCCATAAAAATTATATTTTTTCTATTGTATCTATAAGTGATGGTGCTGTCAATGGTATCATTTTGTTTGCAGTAAAACAAAGAACATGGTATGATATACAAATGTAAAATAGTAAGGAAGTGAAAAAATGGGAAAAATACTTGTCATTGCAGAAAAGCCCTCTGTGGCAAGAGATATTGCCCGTGTTTTGGGCTGCAAACAAAAACAGGAAGGCTTTATAGAGGGAGAAGCATATATCATTTCTTGGGCAATCGGACATTTGGTCACACTGGCTGAGCCGGAGGATTATGATGAAAAATATAAAAAATGGAAAAGAGAGGTTTTGCCCATATTTCCTGAAAAAATGATGCTCAAGGCAGTGAAAAAAACACAGCCTCAATTAAAAATATTAAAAAAGCTTATGAACAGCAGTCATGTGGAGAGCTTGATTTGCGCAACAGACAGCGGACGGGAAGGAGAATTGATATTTCGCTACATTTATGAAGTGGCAAAATGTAAAAAACCTTTTCAAAGGCTTTGGATTTCCAGTATGACAGATATTGCCATAAAGGAAGGTTTTGCCAATTTGAAAGACGGCAGAGCATATGACAATTTGTACCTTTCGGCAAAATGCCGCTCGGAAGCAGACTGGCTGGTGGGCATGAATGCCACAAGAGCTTATACATTGCAGTACAATGCTTTGTTGAGTATAGGCAGAGTACAAACGCCTACATTGGCCATTATGACACAAAGACAAAAGGAAATAGATGCTTTTGTACCCGAGGATTACTATGAGGTAGAGGCTGTTTATGAAAATTTTAAAGGCATTTGGTTTGATAAAAAACAGACGGATACCAAAATCAAAAAAATAGAGCAGGCCCAAGAAATTGTAAAAAAGGTACAGGGAAAAAGGGGAGAGGTTTTTTCTGTGACACAGGAGGAAAAAAAACAATCTCCTCCACTGCTCTATGACTTGACGGAGCTGCAAAGGGACTGCAACAAAAGGTTTGGATTTTCTGCTCAAAAAACACTTTCCATTGCACAGGATTTGTATGAAAAAAGAAAATTGATTACATATCCTCGCACAGACAGCAGATATTTGAGTGAGGATATGAAACAAAAGGTAAAAAATACATTGCGCAAGCTGCAAAATGTGGAGGGATATGCCCCCTTTGTTTCCCCCATTTTGCTGCAAGGGGAAATCCCATTTTCCAAAAGAATCATAGACAACAGCAAAGTGACAGACCATCATGCCATCATTCCCACAGAGGCAAAAATCTCTTTGGAGAGTTTAACAGAGGAGGAGAGAAAGGTATACCATACCATTGCAATACGACTGCTTGCTGTATTTTATGCACAATATATTTATATGGTTACCAATATAGTGACAGTGGTGGAGGAACAAAAATTTATATCAAAAGGGCTGACTGTTTTGCAGGAGGGCTGGACTGCCATTTACAAGGCTTTGGATATGACAAATACCCAAAAGAAAAATCAACAGAAGCAGGAGCAGATATTGCCTGATTTGAAGCAGAGGGATATGGTTGTGGTAAAGCAGGCCCATGTGCTGAAAAAGAAAACAAAGCCCCCTGCCTATTACACAGAAAGCAGCTTGCTGTCTGCCATGGAAAATGCAGGACGCTTTGTGGAGGATGAAGCACTAAAGGAACAAATGAAAGAAAGTGGATTGGGTACACCTGCCACAAGAGCTGCCATCATTGAAAGACTTTTGGCAGTGGGATATATTACCAGAAAGGCAAAAAATTTGATTCCCACAGAAAAGGGCATGAAGCTGATTGAAATTGTACCGGAGGAATTGAAATCCCCTCAAACAACGGGAAAATGGGAAAAAGGGCTTTCCTCTATTGCAAAAGGAAAAATGTCTTCTGAAAAATTTATGGGAAGTATACAAAGATATGTTTCTTTTTTGATAGAGGCATCTGACAAAAAAAATGAAAGTATTGTATTTGAAGAAGAGCCACAAAGAGGAAGGGGAAAAAAAGCGGGAAGCAATTTAGGCAAATGTCCTCTTTGTCAAAAGGGAAGCATATTGGAAAATACAAAGGCCTATTATTGTACCCATTGGAAAGAAGGCTGTCGGTTTACAATATGGAAAAATACATTGGAACCATATGGCATTGCATTAAAGCAAAGTATGGTGAAAAAATTGCTGAAGGAAAGAAAAATCAAAAATATAGCTGTTACATTGCCCCAAACGGGGGAAAAGGGAAAAGCCACACTTCTTTTCAATGAGGAAAATACAGGCAAGCTGGAGATTATGGATTTTACAAGGGATTGCTCATAAAGGGCAGTGTATTTTGTTACCATAAAGGTATGTTTGGAGCATGAACAGCTTGCCGCTCACTATGTAAAATAGAAACAATAGGACACACTTCATACAGGCAGCTTGTCTGTCTTTATGGATAATGCATCTATTTGGGAAAAGGATTGCATAGGGCAGTGGAATGTTGCCATTGGTGCTGATATTGGGGCAATGCCCTACCCCTTTATTGAAAAATTAATGTAGTTATGCCAGCTTTGCAGGAAATGGCAAAATAGACAGTTAGAATAGTCCTTTTCACTGCTATCACACATCAAGACAAGGGTATGAGTTAAATTTTTAGGAACAAACAATGATAATATAGGCCCAGAACGATTCCTTTTAATACCATGGAATGATATTGACTGTATAAAAGAAAATGTATCCCAGAATAAAAAAACGGTTTGTTCCTTCATGGGTTTGTGGTGTGCAGCATATGCAGTGCTGTTGATATGCCAATTTATATATCATAAGGCTTATAATAAAAAGGTACAAAAAATAATTTTTTTGTACCTTTTTTGCTTATATTGCTAGATTGCTTCCTTTTTTATTGCTTCTGCTATTTTATCAAAAATATCTCCTATTTTTAAATAAATATTGCATATGTTTTCTATACTTTCTTTTCTGCTATCATCATCTTCTAATATATCCAATAAGGAATCACAATAATTTGCAATATCATCATATTTTTTCAACCAATTTGTATCTTCCAAATCAAATGCTTCATGTTCTCCAATGGTTATTTTGCCGCCACCTTCCAATAGACAGCTTTCCAAAGGAATAAACACAAAATTGGTTATTCTATATTCTTCTTCTAATACACCTTTATCTTTTAATTCCGCTGACAATTTTTCTTTTTCTTCAGGACTTAAATTTTCCACATCATATTTTTCTGCCAATTCTTTCCATTGTGTATCGTTTAGCCCATAAAACAGTTCTTCTTTTGGTTTTTCAACCTCTGACGCTTTCGCCCTTGATTGAAAAGGAACATATATGTCATATGGATTGCAGGCATGATTCTTTTTTTGGGGGTATGATTGTTTTAGGGCAGTATGGTTGTTTTCCGTTAGAAACTGTGGTTATCAAGCTATTTCCCTCCCTATACTAAGTTAATAATGATATGTCTTATATAAACAAAAATGATTACTGCATTTCCGGCACAGTTCATTTTTGTTTGATATAGGGTATTTTTTCATTCTTTCTCCTTTTCTAACTTATGTTGTATATAGATATCGTTACTTTATAAAAAATATACTTTCTGTAAGTAAGAAACAAAATGAAGCTTATAAAAAGTATACTGCCTTTTATGACAATATGCAATTATTTTTTGCCTTTTTATGGAGTATTTTCTATATTTTATGAGGTGATTTTGGATATGTTTTTTAACAAAGGGATTTATAGGGGCAAATACACATGATATAAGGAAAATCCTTTTGATTTTAAAAAGCAGTAAAAATGAATCAAAAGAATTGACAGCATATCAAAAATATGGTAAAATTTTTCAAAAACGTGATGACGGAGAAAGTAGGACTGTGAAATCTTTCAGAGAGCCTTGCAGTATGGTGGAAAAAGGCAGAGGAAGCAGTGACGAAAATGGCTCCCGAATGGTGTACCGAAGCCTTTTTGAAAAAAAGGGTCTAGGCTACAACAGGTTCGCCTGTTACAGCGATACAGCATGATTGGTGCTGGAAAAGAGGTTTTTTGTCATTTGACAGAAAATGAAGTGAAGTGGTACAGCGTGCGATACGCCTTCATGGGAATATTCCTATGAAGGCGTTTTTTGATGAAAAAAATGAGGAGGAATGAAATATGCCAATCAAAATACCGGATAATTTGCCTGCAAAAGAGATTTTGGAAAGGGAACATATTTTTGTTATGGGAGAGGAAAGAGCATTTCATCAAGACATTCGTCCATTGGAAATTGCCATATTGAATTTGATGCCATTAAAGGAAACAACAGAAATACAGCTTTTAAGGCTTTTGGGAAATACGCCCCTGCAAGTGAACATTACACTACTTTTTCCAAAAAATCATGAAACCAAAAATACACCTCCAGAGCATTTGAAAAGCTTTTATCATACATTTGATGAAATCAAGCATAAAAAATTGGATGGCATGATTATTACAGGTGCGCCAATAGAGGATTTACCCTTTGAGGAAGTAAGCTATTGGGAGGAAATGAAAGAAATTATGCAGTGGAGCAGGACCAATGTAACATCCACACTGCATATTTGCTGGGGAGCGCAGGCAGGACTGTATTATCATTACGGAATTGAAAAATATCCTTTGTCGGAAAAAATGTTTGGTGTATTTCCCCATACGGTTCGTGTCAAAAGTGCGGATTTGATGAGGGGATTTGATGATGTGTTTTATGTGCCTCATTCCCGTCATACAGAGGTACGTTTGGAGGATGTGTATAAAGAGCCAAGGCTGGAGGTGCTGTCTGCCTCAGAGGAATCTGGATTATATATTGCATCTTCCCGCCATGGCAGCCGTATTTTTGTAATGGGACACTCAGAATATGACCCTTTGACATTGCAGGCAGAATATGAAAGAGATTTGGGAAAAAGGGATGATGTGCCTTTTCCAAAGCATTATTTTAAAGATGACATACCTGAAAAGGGGCCTGTTGTAAGCTGGAAAAGCCATGCAAATTTGCTGTTTTCAAATTGGTTAAATTATTATGTGTATCAAGTGACGCCCTTTGAGATAGAAAGAGTGGACGGAATGCCTGAAAAAATGCCCTAAGAAACAGTAAGCAGAGTAGTCATATAAAAAATGTGTGTGGCAGTGCTGTTTAAGCAGACATACCATTGGAAGTGAAAAAGGGGATAAAGGATAGAAAATGAACTATTTTTTATTGCAGGAAATTCAGACAGAAAATGTGTATGGCAGTGCTGTTTAAGCAGACATACCATTGAATGGAAAAAAGGCTTGCAATGTCGTAAGGAATAAAAGAAGATGCTTTTAAAAAAGGAAATGATTTTAAGGGAAGCCAATATGGTTTTTGCCTGTAAAAAAAGCATTTTAGAAGGAAAGGAAATAAACGGTACAAAACAATAAAAAATGAAATGGTTTTTCAATACTTTATTCATAAAGTCATAAAATTAGGATGATACAAAAATTCTCAAAAAGTATACCTTTTGAGGAAATATTTTTTTAATGGATTTTTAAAAAAATTTAAAATTTTCTTGGACAAATTGGATAATTTGTGTTATAGTAGAGCCATAAAAATTCATATAAAATGTATTTTTCTGTGTAGACATAAAAAATTCCCAAAAAGTATACCTTTTGAGAATGAGCTATATGAATTTTTGTAGCAAAAGTATCTTGAGAAACAAATAATTTAAGGAGGAACAAAAAAATGAAAAGATACCAAGCAATTGCGTTTTTACTGTCCACAGCAATGACAGTAAGCACAGCAGTGCCAGCTTTTG
>CALWSR010000010.1 GCA_944384265.1 uncultured Clostridia bacterium | reverse complement strand
TCGAAATGTCACGCTGTATATTTTTGCAAAGGCTGGGAAGAAGCAAGAGGGTGCAAAATAGAACATGATGCGGCGGTAGCTTATGGGTTGGATATTATTTATGAGTAAGGTTTTGTTCTAAAATAAAAAATTGTAGAAAAATAGAATATATGGTAATATAGATACTATGGAAGCCGGATGGGTTGGTTAGCCTCCTTTTACTAAGGAAGGAGGCGAGGCTTATGGACGAAATTTATCAGGTATTAACACTTTTGTTTTTGGCTGGTAATTTCCTGCTGGCCTTACTTTCTTACATAAATAATAATAGAAGAAAGTAAATAAAAAAGCTGCCCATCTTATAATCTTAGCGGATTAGGGCAGCCTAAAGTAAAATGCTGAGGTTAACCGCCTGACTGCCCTGGGCAAAGGGCGGCGGCTTCCTACTTAGTTTTATTATAACACAGAAAAAGACTTTGTAAAGTATCTATCTTTCATTTGATAGGTACTTTTTTGTTTTGAAAGGGGGAAAAGGTATGGAAATAAAAGAAATGTTAGCAAATGCTGGCAATTATACAAAGGGAAGAAAGCAGGCAGTACAATACATTGTGGTCCATTATACGGCGAATAACGGGGACAGGGCGGAGAGCAACGGCAAATATTTTCAACAGCCCAATCGAAACGCCTCTGCCCACTATTTTGTGGATGAAAATGATGTGGTGCAAAGTGTGAAGGACAGTGATACCGCATGGCACTGCGGTGCAAAGAACTATAAGCATAACAAATGCAGGAATGACAACAGTATCGGCGTGGAGATGTGTTCTGAAAAGGACGGAAACGGGCTGTATTATATCAATGAGGAAACGCAGAAAAAGGCGTTAGAAGTGGTAAAATGGCTTATGGGAAAATACGGTGTGCCGTTGGAGAATGTGCTGCGGCATTATGATATCACAGGAAAACTGTGTCCGGAGCCATTTGTAAGAAACCAAGTACAGTGGCAGGATTTTAAAGAAAAGTTAGCAAAACAAACAGAACAAAAAGAGGAGGAAACAGAAATGATATATAACTATATTGATGAAAATATGCCTAAGTGGGCAAGGGCAACAGTGCAGAAGCTGGTGGATAAGGGCTATTTAAACGGCAATGAAAAGGGAGAGCTGGGACTGAATGATACTATGCTGAAAATATTTGTGGTAAATGATAGGGCTGGATTGTATCATTGATAAAGAAAGAAAAAGACTGGCAAAAGCCAGTCTTTTTTACAATATTTATTTTATTGTATTTGAACGATAGGAACAACTTCAAGGCTGCAATCCAGAGCAGAAACAACTTTCAATAATGTATTAAGCTGAGGAGTGGCTTTTTTACTTTCAAGGCGTGCAATAACAGATTGTGTAAGGGAGGCAGCTTGTGCTAAGTCTTTTTGCGTCATTCCTTTATTATGCCTTTCTTCTATCAGGCGGTCGATAATTATAGAGCAATTTTCATTCATCATTTGTACCTCCAATAGGCAAACTATATTCATATAAATGTTCTGGAGCAATATCAATATCGTCATTCCATATGACAGTGCCACAATCAGCTTTTGCACTTAGAAAAAAAGAAATATTTTTAAGCTGAGCATAAATGGGTTTATCAAGAAGTGGTCGAGCATTATATATTCGCTTTTCTCCTCCTATAAAAGTAATAAGCAAAGTATAGTCCTTTTGAGCCACTACATCTTTTACTACCCAAGCAGGTGTTTTCATAGTATTTTCTCTCCTTTCAATGAAAAAAAGGGAACCCCTGCTTAACGCAAAGGGGCAATTTTATATAGAGGCTGTTCGCTTATTGCTAATTCCCAATTGGCTAAAAGTTCGTCTTTATGAATTTCAGCCCAAGCGGAAATGAGTTTTATTTGTTTTTTTGGCATATCACCTTCTGTTAATTCACCTTCCATATTAAATACTGCATTGTATCCTTGATAAGAAGCATGAAAATGCGGCGGATTGTGTTCGCCAGTATTATACATTCTAATAATGATACCAAAAAACATTGAAATAGTTGGCATATTGTTCATCTTCCTTTCTATTCTATATTTTTATTATAGCAAATTTGCTATAAAATGTCAATAGCGAATTTGCTATTTTATAAGTTTAAGTTATCATGTAGAAGTAAAGAAATTAGAAAAATGCTATCCCTTTTTTAACTGAATCAGGAAAGTTTTTTATATAAAATAATTTTTATTTTGATGGTTTTTGATTTGTAGAAAATACCACAGCCGCATTTTTTACTACGACTTTATACGACATTTTATATGATTTTAAGTGTATTTACAAAATATATATAATTTAAAAAAGTGTTGATTTTTCAATGAAAATTAAGTGTTTTAAGGGATTTGAAGAAAGCAGAATATAAGAATTTTTACTCTTTTTTGCTTTTGAAAATTTGACAATCTTTGTGTAACTTTTTGACTTTTTGCCTCATTACAAAAAGAATAAATTTATGTCATATCTTGTAATGATGATGAAATTATGATATGTTTTAGTAAAAAGTAGTGACTTTAGAAGGGGGATTATATGAAGAAGATTATCATGATGTTAGTGATTTGTTGTTTGATAATGGGAGGAACGGCGTGTTCTGATAATGGTACGGACGAAACGGCACAAGGTCAAATGACAGAGGCAGAAAAGCCAGAGGGGATAAATAGCGACATTTATACATATGGTACAAAAGCACTGGAAGCAGTAGATTTGTATTTAGATGCAGAAATAGAGAAGGAAGAAGCATATGAAATATTAAATAGTATGACTGAGAGGGTAGGAGAAAGCAATGACACAGGAATTGAAAGTTATATTCGTATTTTAAATGGAGATTTTGATATAAAAGAGGATAAAACACTTAATATTGAAGATATAAAAACAGACAGAGATAATTTAGCCGGTGTTTTGGGAGAAGAGTTACGATATAGAGAAACAGCACTTTTAGAGTTTGATGTCACAGGAGATATGTTTATAGAGGTGTTCAATAAAGCCTTAGCAGAAATTGAACCTAGATTAATGTTGGGAGAATTTGAAAAAAGGGAAATACAAGAAGGTGTGATAAAGGAATATGATTATATGCTTACTACCAATGAAGATATATTTGTAAGATATGTGGTAAATGCAGAAACAAATCATGTTTTATTTTTTATAGTATCCATAGATAAAGACAAAATAAAAGAAAACAGCATTCCAGATGTACAAAATTATATGGTTATGGGCAGTGTTGCTCTGGGATTAAACCCCGATATAGATGAAATGGAAAAAAATCTTCATTTAACAGATTTTGTATCAAAGGATTTTGCTATCTATACAACTGATGAAGCGGAGTATACAAAAAGTTTTACAGATTATAGTTATTCTTTTACAGTTTTTCCAAAGTAAAAAAGTATCAAAAAAGGGGTGACTTTTGGGCTACATAGTATATAATTGAATTATGGGCTACAAAAGTGAGGTGAGAAAATGCCCGATAAAAAAAGATGGGTAGACCAACAAATAATCCAAAATCGAATCCTATCCATGTAAGACTTGATAATGAAAGTTTGAATATTTTTGAAAGGTATTGCAACCAAGAGAATATAAAAAAAACAGAAGGGATTAGACAGGGGATAAAAATGTTGGAAACAAAGCTAAAATAAAAGAACGCCATCGCACGACCAAGCACAAGTGACGTTCTACACATGAAAGAATTCTCTTTCTGTGAAATATTAAAAAAAGGAAGGGAAAAGCCTTCCTTTTTTATATTTTATCAAAGCCGCCCATACGCTTTTTTTGTCCCACTTTTGTCCCACTTTTCTACAAAAGTTATGAGAAGTTATGAATGGTTATCCATAGTTTTAGGTTAAAAAATGCTGTTAATTTAGTGTTTTTGAAAAGGTATTGTATGTTATAAAAATAATGTGGTATAATACTATACTATAATGGGGGGTAATTTTCACAAAAAAAGTTATAAAGGAGGAATGTATCTGTGCAGGAAGTAAATATCAAAAAATTTAAAAAAGTGCTTGTGGCAAATAGAGGAGAAATTGCCATACGTGTTTATCGGGCATTAAATGAACTGGGGATTCAGACAATAGGTGTTTTTTCAAAAGAGGACAAGTATTCCTTGTTTCGCACCAAAACAGATGAAGCCTATATGCTGGATAAAGAAAAGGGACCTATTGATGCTTATTTAGATATTCAGGAAATTATTCACATTGCAAAAACAAAAGGAGCAGACGCAATTCATCCCGGATATGGGTTTTTGTCTGAAAATCCTGAATTTGTAGATGCTTGTGAAAAAGCAGGAATTGCTTTTATTGGTCCCAGCAAAGAAGTTATGTATGCTATGGGGGATAAAATTTCTTCCAAACAAATTGCTATCAAATGCAATGTACCCATCATCCCAGGGGTGGACCATGCTGTCAAATCTGAAGAAGAAGTGATGAAAATTGCCCAGGAAGTAGGGTATCCTGTGATGTTAAAAGCATCCAACGGCGGCGGCGGACGTGGTATGCGTATTGTAAACAGCGCCCAGGAAATGCCAAAGGAATTTGAAGAGGCCAGAAATGAAGCCAAAAAAGCATTTGGCGATGACAAAATATTTATTGAAAAATATTTAAAAAATCCAAAACATATTGAAGTGCAGGTATTGGGAGATAAATATGGCAATGTGGTACATCTTTTTGACAGAGACTGCTCTGTACAAAGACGCCACCAAAAAGTGGTGGAATATGCTCCCGCCTCTACCATAAGCGACAAAACCAGAGAAAAAATATTTGCAGATGCCATCAAAATTGCAAAACACGTTGGTTACAAAAATGCAGGTACACTGGAATTTTTGGTAGATGCAGATGAAAATTATTATTTTATTGAAATGAATCCTCGTATACAGGTAGAGCATACTGTGACAGAAGAGGTGACAGGCATTGATATTGTACAAGCACAAATATTGATTGAAGAGGGCTATCCTTTGCATTCTCCAGAAATCAATATCCCTTCTCAAGAAGATATAGAATGTCATGGCCATGCGATACAAATGAGAATTACAACAGAGGACCCTGCCAACAATTTCTTGCCAGATACAGGAAAAATTTCTGTGTATCGTTCTGCAGCGGGCCATGGTATCCGTTTGGACGGCGGTACAGCCCATACAGGGGGCGAAATTACACCATATTATGACAGCTTGCTTGTAAAGGTCATTGCTTATGACAGAAGTTTTAAAGGTGCTGCCAAAAAAGCGGTCAGAGCATTGAAGGAAACCAGAATCAGAGGCATCAAAACAAATATTCCTTTTTTAATCAATGTGCTGCAAAGCGAAACATTTATTGAAGGAAAATGTACTACAACATTTATTGAACAAACACCTGAATTGTTCAAAATTACATTGGGACAGGACAGAGCAACTAAAATTGCGGAATTTATAGGCAATCAAATTGTCAATGAAACCCATGGACATAAACCTGAGCTAGAGCCTATTCCCATTCCTGCATTTGGAAAAACAGAAAATATAACTGGTGCAAGAGATGCCTTTTTGAAGCTGGGTGCAAAGGAATATACACAACAGCTGATGAAAGAAAAAAGATTGTTTGTGACAGACACCACTATGAGAGACGCCCATCAGTCATTGATGGCAACCCGTGTGAGAACCACAGACCTTGTAAAAGCAGCTCCTGCCACCAACAAAGCCATGGCAAATGCTTTTTCTGTGGAGGCGTGGGGCGGTGCAACATTTGATGTTGCTTATCGTTTTTTGAAAGAATCTCCTTGGGTTCGTTTGCAGCAGCTGCGTGAGCATATGCCAAATACATTGATACAAATGCTTTTAAGAGCATCCAATGCTGTGGGATATGCAAATTATCCTGACAATGTGGTGCAACGGTTCATTCATGTTTCCGCAGAAAGAGGTATTGATGTATTTAGAATATTTGACAGCTTAAACTGGATTGAAAATATGAAAATGCCTGTGGAAGAAGCATTAAAAACAGGCAAAATTGTAGAGGGGGCTATTTGCTATACAGGCGATATATTAGACCCTAAAGAGAAAAAATATACCATTGATTACTATTTAGGCAAAGCAAAAGAATTGCAGGCCATGGGTTGTCACATTTTTGCCATTAAAGACATGGCAGGCCTGCTCAAACCATATGCAGCAAAAGAACTGTTTGCAGCACTGAAATCGGAGCTTCATATTCCTCTGCATTTACATACCCATGATACCACCGGAAACGGTGTCAGCACAGTGCTGATGGCAGCAGAGGCAGGGGTAAACATTGCCGATTTGGCAATACAGTCTATGAGCTCTTTGACAAGCCAGCCTTCTATGAATGCTGTGGTGGAGGCACTGCACGGCACAGAAAGAGATACGCTGTTAGACCCAGACGAGCTAAACGAATTGAGCAGATATTATGCCGGTGTGAGACAGGTTTACAAAGGCTTTGAAAGTGAAATGAATACACCAAACACAGAAATTTATAAATATGAAATCCCAGGAGGACAGTATTCCAACCTTTTGGCGCAGGTAAAAGCAATGGGCTCTGCCGATGATTTTGAAGAAATCAAACACCTTTACAAACAGGCAAATGATTTGCTGGGCAACATTGTAAAAGTAACACCATCTTCAAAGGTGGTGGGAGATATGGCAATATTTATGTCTAAAAATGGACTCAACAAAGATAACATATTGACAGAGGGAAGGGATTTGTCCTATCCTGATTCCATTGTAGGCTATTTCTCCGGAAACATTGGACAGCCTGACGGCGGTTTCCCAAAAGAGCTGCAAAAAATTGTACTCAAAGGAAAAGAGGCCATTACAGAACGTCCTGGAAAGCTGCTTCCACCGGAAGATTTTGAAGCCATCAGAACACATTTGACACAATCTCATGCCATGAAAGATATCAATGACAGAAACATCATCAGTTACGCATTATATCCAAAGGTGTATGATGATTATTGTGATTATCAAGAATATTATAATGATGTTTCTCAGCTGGAAAGCCATATTTTCTTCTATGGCTTAGCAAAAGGGGAAGAAACCAGTATCAACATTGGCCAAGGAAAAGACATTATCATAAAATATATTGATGCATCTGAGGCAAATGAAGAAGGTATGCGTTCTTTGACATTTGAAATCAATGGCGCAATGAGAGAAGTGAAAATACAGGACAAAAACTTAGAAGTAAACACCAATAAAATATTAAAGGCAGATAAAAACAATCCTTGCCATTTAGGCTCTACCATTCCTGGTACTGTGGGTAAAGTATTTGTCAAAGAAGGGGATAAAGTAACAAAGAACATGGTATTGATGACTGTGGAGGCTATGAAAATGGAAACTTCCGTATTGTCAAAGGTAGATGGTGTGGTAGACAAAATATACATCAAAGAAGGCGACAAAGTAACACAGGAAGAATTGCTGATTTCTTTTGTAATTGATGAAGCAAAAGAATAATTTGAAAACAAAAAGAAGCCGATTTTTTCAAATCGGTTTCTTTTGCTATTGATAAAAGATTTCTTTTTGATACTTGTATTTTTATTGTGTTCTCCCGGTGGAAATGAGGCATTTAAACATAGCTCACATGAAGCAAAGGGCAATAGCTGGCTGCTTTTTTCAAAGCAAAAAGGATAAACTGACTGCCCAAGAAAGGGCAAACTGCCCCAGATAGACTTTTTTGTGGAAAAAGTGATGATATAATTAAAAGTTGACTGGTGTGACAAAGAAGCATGAAAATTATTCACTGATGAAGGCAATTTTTTCGCTTTTGGCGAAAACCGTTTCTATTTTTGATACTCGTGTTTTTGCTGTGTTCCTTATGGGAACTGCCAGGGCAAAATATTGGTAAGCATCAAAAATATTTACGAATGAAGGAGAGAAAACACTCTATGAAAAAACAAATTATTGATATTGGATTAAATTTGATGAACAGACAATTTGATAAGGACAGAGAAAAGGTGGTGGAAAATGCTGCAAATGAAAATGTGACACCTTTGATTATTACAGGAGTGCATTTAAACGACAGCAAAAAAGCGGCAGATTATGCAGAAAAATATCCAAACAAATTATACTGCACTGCCGGTGTACATCCACATGATGCCAAAACCTGCAATCAAAATACCATTTTGGAGTTGAGAAAACTGGCAAAAAAGCCACAGGTTTGTGCCATTGGAGAATGCGGGCTGGATTATGACAGAGATTTTTCGCCCAGAGAAGTACAAAGAAAGTGGTTTCAAGAACAGATTTTGCTGGCAGAAGAGCTGCATATGCCTTTATTTTTGCATGAAAGAGCCGCTTTTACAGATTTCAAAAAAATGATGCTGGAGCATAAAGAAATTTGCAGCCGTTCTGTGGTGCATTGTTTTACAGGAAATGGCACAGAATTGCAGCAATATTTAAAAATGGGATTTTTCATTGGCATTACAGGCTGGATTTGTGATGAAAGAAGAGGACAGCATTTGAAAACACTAATCAAAATGATACCTCTTGACAGACTGATGATTGAAACAGATGCACCATTTTTGATACCACGAGATTTGAAAACAAATTCCAGAAGAAATGAACCTATCTATTTGAGACATATTTTAAAAACCATTGCAAAATGTTTGAACAAAGAAGAAGAGGAACTGGCAGAAATTGTCACCAACAACACAAAAGCATTTTTTCAGATATCATGATGATATTTTCACAGCCACGCCTAAAAGACATAGCTTGCACCAGTCCTATTATCAATTAGCTATGCTGGCTTTTACTTCATGCAATCTCTATGGTCTGCCGCATCTATGATTTTTTTGTCATTGATACGGCAGCCCTTTTTGTGGTTTAATTTCTGGGGTCTTCTCTCATAGCAAGTATTGTTTTGCTGATTAAATCGTCTAATTCCCAGCCAAGCATTTCTGCTCCTTTGCGGATAACATCTCTGGAGCAGCCTGCGGCAAATGTTTTGTCTTTAAATTTTTTTTTGGCAGATTTCAATTCCATATCCTTCACACTTTTGGAAGGACGCATCATGGCGGCGGCACCTAACAATCCTGACAACTCATCTACTGCAAAAAGCACTTTTTCCATTTCATGCTCTGGCGCAATATCGCATACAAGACCATAGCCATGGCTTGCTGTGGCGTGTATTATTCTTTCATCAATGCCTCTTTCTCTCATAATTTCCTGTTCTTTGATACAATGCTCCTGTGGATACTGCTCAAAATCCAAATCGTGCAAAAGACCTACAATGCCCCAAAATTCTTCTTCATCACCATATCCCAGTTCTTTTGCAAAATAACGCATGATGCCCTCCACCACTTCTCCATGGCGGATGTGGAATGGCTCTTTATTAAATTCTGTTAATAAATTCCATGCTTCTTCTCTTGTAATGCTCATAAAATTTCCCTCTTTCTTTTCTATATTTTTAGGTTATTTTTGATATTCGTGTTTTTACTGCCTTTCCTGCGGAAATTGCTGTGTTAAAAACACTGATAACCATCAAAGCGATTCATTGAATAAAGCATCATAAAGCTGTAAAAAACAATGCTCTGCTTCCTCAAATGATTTTTGTAAAAAATCCGGATTACTTTTTAAATATGGATTTTTGATATTGATTTTTTCTCCCATAAAATGTAAAAATTCAAAATAAAGTATATGGTCATCTATTTCAAAAATGGCATTATACTCCTGCTGTGTCATAGGAAGCATATGAAATTTTTGCAAAATAGAATCAAAAAGAGTATTTTCCATTTCTATGTATTTTTTTAAAAACTGTTTCACCGGTCTTGTAATATCGGATAGATAAGCCTCTGTGGCATCATGTAACAGACAGCCTAGTTGTATTTTATTGGAAAGACCCCTTGCTTTTGCCTCATTGCAGCAGTTGATACTGTGTTGAGCCACAGAATGAAATGTTTTATAATGCCCGTTTCCACGGCAAAGCAATGAAAGGGAATGGGCAATGTCTTGTATATTGATATCTTCCGGGTTAGGGCAGCAAGGTGTAAAATGTATTTTGGAATAGGTTGTAATGTAAGCATTTTTTTTACACATTTTGATAACCTCCATTTCTTTTAAGTATAAAACATAGATAAATAAACTGCAAGGTATTTGACTGTGTTTTTATGTTTTTTAAAACAATGCTGTATTTTAAAATAGAATAAAAATTTTTTTGTATAAAAAGGGGTAAAAACATTACTTTTAGAATGTAATTTGTATTTTTGTTCAATTTGTTTTTTGAAAATATATATTTATTTTTCATGGATAGCCATAAAAGCTTTTTATTTTAAAAAGCCTGTTAATTTGTTGTTTTTTAAAAAGTATTGTATGTTATTAAAATAATATGTTATAATTTAATATAGCATAATATTATACTGGTAAAAGGAGAGAAAAAAATGGATGTAACAAGCTTTGGAATTGACCACGACAGACTTTTGAGAGGTATTTATGTATCCAGAAAAGATACAGTAGAAAACGGTGTTTTGACAACATTTGATATTCGTATGAAGGAGCCAAACAGAGAAATGGTGTTGGATACTTCTGTTATGCATACAATAGAGCATTTGATGGCTACATTTTTTAGAGGACATAAGCAATGGGCAGATAAAACAATTTATATTGGTCCCATGGGCTGTCGTACAGGTATGTATGCTATTTTTAAAGGGGATTTGTCTTCAGAAGATGTTTTGGATATTATAACAAAATGCTACGAATATATGGAAAATTTTGAGGAAGAAATTCCCGCTGCAAAGTCTCATATGTGTGGAAATTATTTAGACCATAATTTGGGCATTACAAAAATAGAGTGCAGCAAATTTTTGGAAGAGGTTTTGTATCAAATGAAAAAAGAAAATATGGAGTATCCTATACAAAAAAATTAAAATCAAAAGCAGACAGAATATTCTGTCTGCTTTTATATATATAAACTTTGAGGTAGAAGCAATGTAAAATAAAATTTACAATGCTTTTTTCAAGTATGAAGGAAGGGGTTATGGCATATCATAAAATAAGATTATCTTTTTTGCATATTGTTTTTACTTCTTGCGGAGTAATAATTATTTTTTTGTTGTGGGTTGCTTGTGCAGTTATCCTCAAAATGCATGGTTCCACTGCTTTCTTCAAAACGAATATTATTGTTGCAGTTGCAATCGTTGTTTGAGTTTCCCATACCTGGAGAGCTGCAGCCGCCTAATCCACGGCAGTGATTGATGCTGGTTTTTGGTTCAAAAATTTCCATAGGGAATTCTAATTTGTCAAAGAAATCGCAAGGGTCTGGATTGGTTGCACAACGGATTTCTTCAGGAATACAGTTTCCGGATGTGCGTACTAATAAGTTTGTAGTACGGAACATTCTGATAATGGAGAATAGCCCCAGTGTCACATCCACTGCAATGGGAGCGCCAAATGAGATATCATCCATGGCTCTGCCATCAGAGGAGCGAGAGTCGGTGCAGCTGCATGGAGTACAGCTGCAAGAGCAGTTGCTGGCATATTTTAATTCTGCTAACAATCCAACACCTGTTCCTTCTACGCTGACAAAGGGACCTGGTGAGGAAGTATCAAAGCAGTGATATAAATCTGTTGCAATGGTAACCTCTGCATCGGAAGAACCAGTTGCCCCTCCAAACAATGTTACTTTTTGGTTGTAGGAATTGGTGGCCTCAATGGTGCCAATGCAAACACCTTCGCAGTTTCTAAAATCC
This sequence comes from uncultured Clostridia bacterium, assembly GCA_944384265.1. GTDB lineage: Bacteria > Bacillota > Clostridia > Lachnospirales > Anaerotignaceae > Coprocola. Next base: position 72,345 of record CALWSR010000010.1, on the reverse strand, counting down.
AATGTATAAGTGAAAGTATATTTTACCTCCACATCCCAGCAGCCAGAACGGAAAGGATTTTTCTTTTTGCTGATGATGTCGATTTTAGATAATTTTGTATTTTTGATGGATACACTGACTGCGTTGCAGGGAGGAACAATCACATCTCCTTCGCAGAATATATCCCCATTGCTGTTTGAAATGTTTCTTGCTGTTCTTGCAGGACCAATAATGGCAGGAGAAAGACATTTTTGAAATCTTAACTGGTCAAATATCTTTTGTGCAATGATACATTCTTCATTTGTAGATTTGTTTCTGCATTCTGCACTCAAATCAGGTTTGTTTTCAAAATCAAATGTTCCCATAATATAAAGCCTCCTTTTAAAATTTGTTTTATTTGATTCTTTTATATCATATGTAGCTTGCAAAAATGAGTGCTATATATAAGCTGTCCTTTTTTTCAACTTGAATTTACAATTAAGGAAAACAACTAAAAATGACGCATCGTTTCTGACAAAATGGTGCTTGTGAGGATATCCATGAAATCAGAGGGAACTATAAGTTACTATAAACAGATTATATTAGCCAGAAAACTTGGATGAAGAAAAGCCGCCATTTTAAGAGAAGGTAAGTACAATATAGGTAAATCTATGTATTTATAAACAGAAGTACAGTAAAAATATCAAATAAGAAGATATGCCGGTAAACCATATAAAAAGCTGGAAAATCCTATTATATATGAATATGTAAAAGACAAATTTTGAAAGGCACCAGAGCAGATTTTTGGAAGATTTTGTTTGAAAAAAGCAGATTTTTATGAAACAATTTAAAGAGCAATCCATACAGGTATGTTAGATATAAAAAAACAGTGCTATTTCTGTGACAGTCAGAAAACTGCATCATCATAAAAGAGTTATCATACAAAAAATTACAAATGAGTCATTTGATAACAGAATAGTCGATACAAATCAACTCAGAAAAAGTGGGGATTAAGAAGTTGATACAGTTTTGGTATATATAAGGAAAAGAGGATGTTTGACAGCAGGGAAAGCAAAAAACAGGAAAGCTGATTTCACAGGCGAAATAACACTCTAAAGAAACAATCATGCTATTTTAATACAGAGAAGAAGTTTGCATCATATTTTCAAACAACAGATGAATTAGATAAAGTATCGTTTTATTTCCCCTTTCCTCATCATACTGGGCAAAAAGGAACAAATATAAATTGCTTGGAGAAAATTTTCCAAAGGGGTAGTATCTAACCATCATTAGTGAAGGATATCTACAAGATAAAGTGGATGAATCCAGCAAATTTCCCGAAAAATGTTTAGAATATCAAACACATTATGGGTTTTATTGTTCAAAAGTGCTGCATTTGACTTGACAATCCAAGAAACAAAAAAGGCAAAAGAAAGGAACAGGATTTGTAATTTTTAATAAAAAGATTGTCTTTTTAATAGAATATGATATAATTATTTGTATTATAGCAATGAAAGAGGGAGGTTATATCATGTTAGATTTTAGTGAAATACGAAAAGTGGACCCTGCTGTTGCAGATGCTGTGGAGCAGGAGCTGGAGCGTCAGCAACACAATATTGAATTAATTGCTTCTGAAAACATTGTTTCCAAGGCAGTTATGTTTGCTATGGGGACACCTCTTACAAACAAATATGCAGAGGGATATCCTGCAAAAAGATATTATGGCGGCTGTGAAAAGGTTGATATTGTCGAAAATATTGCACGAGAGAGGGCAAAGGAATTATTTGGCTGTGACCATGTCAATGTTCAGCCACATTCCGGCTCTCAGGCAAATATGGCGGTTTATTTTGCAATGCTGGAACCGGGTGATGTGGTACTGGGCATGAATTTGGACCAAGGAGGCCATTTGACACATGGAAGCCCGGTTAATATTTCAGGAAAATATTTTCATTTCATCTCTTATGGTGTAGATGACAATGGTATATTGGATTATGAACAGCTTCATAGACTGGCAAAGGAGCATAAACCTAAAATGATTGTGGCAGGTGCCAGTGCTTATGCCAGAACCATTGATTTTGAAAGAATCGGTGCCATTGCAAAAGAAGTAGGAGCATACTATATGGTAGATATTGCTCACATTGCAGGACTTGTGGCAACAGGACTCCATCCTTCTCCCGTACCTTATGCTGATTTTGTTACTACAACAACACATAAAACATTAAGAGGCCCAAGAGGCGGTATGATTATGTGCAAAGAAGAATATGCAAAGGCCATTGATAAAGCTATATTCCCCGGCATACAAGGCGGTCCTTTGATGCATACCATTGCTTCTAAAGCAGTTTGTTTTAAAGAAGCTTTAGAGCCTTCCTTTAAGCAATATATGGAGAAGGTTGTAAAAAATGCTTCTGTTTTGGCACAGACATTGATGGAAAATGGTGTTGCCATTGTTTCCGGAGGCACAGACAATCATTTGATGCTGGCTGATTTATCCAAGCTAGGCATTACAGGAAAGGAAGCTGAAAAAATATTAGATGAAGTGGGGATTACAGTCAATAAAAATACCATTCCAAATGACCCACAATCTCCATTTGTAACAAGCGGCATCCGTATTGGTACACCTGCTGTAACATCAAGAGGAATGGATGAAAAGGACATGAAAGAAATTGGCGAAGTGATTGCACTTTGCTTAAAAGATTTTGAAAAAAATAAACAAGAGGCTGCAAAAAGAGTACGAGCTTTGACAGATAAATATCCTTTGTATGAATAATAAAAACCCCCCTAAGGGGTTTTTTATTATTGTATAAAGAAAACCATTCATTTATGATAGGCACCCAAAAATCACTTTTGGAAGTGCATATTTTTATGAAAAAGAGCCTATGGAAAAATAAAATATATGGTGCAGAATTTAAAATATCTGTTATAACGGAAAGGAAAGAAAAATGTGTATGACACAGAGAAATGATTGTAAAACAAAAAATTTCACAAACAGAAGAACATAAATATCTTCATACATTGAGGAATTGGCAAGGCATATAAGAAGCAGAAGGTACTATGGAGGAAATACGAAAGAAAGATAGAACATCAAAGCAGCATAAAAGGATTGGATAAGATTTCACAACAGAAAATTAACATCTGCCAATGGATATAAAGCTGAGTGCTTTTGTTCTTACACAAGAGAAAGAAAAAACAAAAAGCAATCCTTGTTTCCAAACTCATGCAGAGATATGAGTTGAAAGGACTTCTAATATTACGGGATATTACCGGAAGTCATATAAACGGCAATAAATATATAAAAAATTTCAGAAGCATTTAAAAATCACAAAGGCAGATATGGCTATGGCAGAATCACAGAAAAATTGCATGAGGCAGGAAATAAATAAATCATAAAACTGTACAAAACGAATGAAAGAATTTGGCTCAAAAGGCAGCCAAAAAATATAACAGAAAAAACAGCAGACAAGCTCTTTGAAAAATTTGCAGCAGATGTGATGAAACAGTTTTATGTTTGCAACCAGAAAGTATATTTATTACCTGTTTTTGGTTTGTTTTATGATAGAATCATATTTTACGCAATTTCATGAAGTGCTGCTTTGTAACAAATCAGAGATATGCGCAATGGTTTATTCAAAAAACTGCAAAACCCATATTTCATTCAAACTAATGATAACAATATCAGTATACAGAATAGTAAAGACTGTTATTTGAATACAACATCAAACAGAGTAATGTAAAAAAAGGCAATTGCATGGAAAATGGTATCATGGAAAACCTTTTTGATAGGCTGATTTGACAGGATGAAAGTCAAAATATGTTATGAGGAGTATTTTGAGAGAGTTGATGAATTCATCAACTCCCTCAAAAAGTAATTATTACTGCAAAAATGAAAGTATTGATTTTAAAGCCCGATACAATACGAAACCCATTCTCTTGCAGGTTCCTATTTATTTCATATTTAAGGCACACTTCATAGGCAGATAACTGCTTATTTTTAATAGCCCATGTCTTCTCCTACTAATATGATTTTAACACGATTTGCAGGCCTGCTGGTACGAGTAATCAGCACTTCAGAGCAAATGCTGTCAGCAGAAGTACAGTTATGGCATTTTCCTGTAATTTTACAAGGTGTTTGAATATCAAAGCGGCCGGCATTGATTGGTGCAGCCACAAATCTTGCTCTGGATATGGCAGCATCTAAATTTTGTGTTACTTTATTGATGCCACAAACTACAATAACATTTTTCGGACCAAAGCAAATGGCAGCAACCCGGTTGCCTGTTCCATCAATATTGACCATGATACCTTCTTCAGCAATAGCATTTGCACTGGTGATAAAATAATCTGCCTGCAAACAATCTCTTTGCATTTGGGCTGCCTCTTCTGGAGTCTGGGCCAAATCTCTGTCGATTACAGTATAATTTCCTTCATGAATGGCTTTTGTCAATCCCATATCTCTAATACTCATAGAGCCGCCCCAACCGATAGAGCTGCCCTCAGGAATTAAATCTAATACTTTTTTTAATGCTTCTTGTGCAGTAGGACAGTAGTATGCTTCAAAATGTCTTTTTTCCAGATTGGATACAACTGTTTTTGCCAATAAAGCATTTCTGGATTCAAGTGGTGTTGTCATGTTTAAATCTCCCTTCATGTTTTATAAATTTTTATAATAGATTCCATATTGGAAATCATATTTTGAAATAATAAATCTACAAGTACAATGGCTGTCATGGCTTCTACCACAACAACTGCTCTGGGAACAATAATAGGGTCGTGACGGCCTTTGATATTGATATCCATATTTTTGCCATCTTTTGTGACGGTTTTTTGTGTTTTATGAATAGACGGAGTGGGTTTAAAAGCCAGCCGAAACAGTAAAGGAGAACCGTCACTCATACCACCTAATATACCTCCGGAATGATTTGTTTGTTTTTGTATGTTTCCAAAATCATCTGCAAAAAAAGCATCGTTATTTTCAGACCCCTTTGCTCTGGAAACAGCAAAGCCATCTCCAAACTCTACTCCTTTTACAGCACCAATAGAAAACAATGCCTGACCTAAAACAGCCTGTAATTTATAAAAGACAGTTTCACCCAATCCAACGGGCAAGTTCTCCACAACACATTCTATCATACCTCCGGCAGAATCTTCTTGTGCCATACATTGTTTTAAATAAGCTTCTGCTTGTTGGGCAGCCTTTTCATCAGGCATAAAAAGGCTATTTTTTGTTATACTGTTTTTATCAAAGCAATTTTGTGAAATGGAGATATTTCCAATGGATTTTGTATAGGCAAACAATTCAATGTTTAGTGCAGACAATATTTTTTTTGCCACAGCACCTGCTGCCACACGACAAAGGGTTTCACGACCGGAGGAGCGGCCGCCGCCTCTATAATCTCTGATGCCATATTTTTTTTCAAATGTAAAATCAGCGTGGCCCGGACGGTAATAGTATGCAATTTCACCATAATCTGAGGAATGATGGTCTTTATTATAAACAACCATAGAAATGGGGGTGCCTGTGGTTTTTCCTTCAAATACACCTGAAAGGATATGAATGGTATCGCTTTCCTTTCTTTTTGTGCCATAAGGATTGGAACCGGGCTTTCTTCTGTCCAATTCTTTTTGGATATCCTCCGAAGAAAGTGAAATGCCTGCTGGACAACCATCTATCACAACACCGAGTGCTTCTCCATGAGATTCTCCCCATGTAGAAACGGTAAACAATTTACCAAATATAGAACCGGCCAATATTTTTCACCTCATTTTTTATAGAATATCATTATTATTTTAACATAGAAATCTATTTTTTTACAGTATTTTTCAAAATTAGAATTTTTGAGAAGAATTTTATATGACAATTCTTTTTTTTATGTTATAATGTTTCCCATAAAAATATGATATATAATTTTTAAAGAAGGACGCTAAAATGATGAATATGAAAAAAGCAAAGACATTAAAATATAATCCCACCAGAATCATTGTATTAGGATTCTTCATTGTCGTTTGTATTGGCACAATACTGCTTGCACTGCCCATATCCAGTGCAGACGGAAAAAGCATAGGACTGTTGGATGCACTTTTTACTGCCACATCGGCTACCTGCGTAACAGGGCTTGTTGTAGTCAATACCATGACACACTGGACTGTTTTTGGAAAAATAGTGATACTTTGTTTAATACAAATTGGCGGTTTGGGATTTATGACATTTATTGTATTAGGTCTTATGGTATTGCGTAAAAAAATCACATTATCAGACAGAATATTGATTAAAGAGTCTTATAACCAAAATTCTTTGACAGGAATGGTTTCTTATATCAGAAAAATTATATTTGGTACACTTTGTATAGAAGGGATTGGAGCAATTTTATTATCCATTGTTTTTATTCCGCTGTTTGGATTTTATGAAGGAATTGCTTATGGTATTTTTCATTCTATATCTGCTTTTTGTAATGCAGGCTTTGATATTATCAGTGAGCAGAGTCTTATGCCGTATGTAGGAAATGTATTGCTCAATGTTACGATTATGTCTTTGATTATTGTAGGCGGTCTGGGATTTACTGTTTGGCTAGACACCATACGCATTTTAAAACAAAAAAAGAAAAAAAATTGGTCTTTTTTTACAGCAATACAGAGACTTTCACTGCATAGTAAAATTGTATATCTATCTACTGCTTTATTGTTGTTTTTTGGTGCAGTGCTGTTTTTTTTATGGGAATGGTCCAATCCCAACACAATGGGACAATTACCATTGGGAGAAAAAATATTGGCTTCCTGTATGCAGTCAGTTACAGTAAGAACGGCAGGCTTTAATAGTATTGACCAGGGGGCAATGACAGAGGTATCAAAATTTATATCCATACTTTTGATGTTTGTAGGAGGTTCTCCGGCAGGAACTGCGGGGGGAATCAAGACAGTAACATTGAGTATATTGTGGATTGCTGTGCTTTCTGTCATTCGAGGCAGCAACTATACACATATGTTTCATAGAAATATTCCATTTCCAACACTGCAAAGAGCATTGGCTATATTTTTTATTAGTTTGATTACTGTTTTGCTGATTACATTGTTGTTAAGCTTTACAGAAAGAAATATCGCCATAGAGCATAGCTTTATTGACATTTTGTTTGAGACAGTGTCTGCCCTCGGAACAGTAGGGATTACAACAGGTATTACACCTTATCTTTCTCCTGTGGGACGGATTATTATTACAATTGCTATGTTTATGGGAAGAATAGGACCTATTACCATTGTAATTGCCTTAGCAAGAAAACAAAAGCAAAATCAAATACAATATGCAGAGGAACAAGTCATTGTGGGTTAATAGAAAGTGAGAGAATCGTATATGTCTATCAAAAAACAATTTGTAGTATTAGGTTTAGGACGATTTGGCAGAAGTGTTGCAAAAACACTTTCAGAAAATGGCGCAGAGGTATTGGCTGTTGATAATAATTTAGAGGTAGTACAGGATATGGCAGAGTATGTTACTCATGCTGTTGCGGCAGATATTGCAGATGAAATTGATTTACGCAATTTGGGTTTAAGCAATTTTGATGTTGCTGTAATTGCTACCGGAAATCATTTGGAAGCAAGCGTTTTGGCAACATTGCAGGCAAAGGAAATGGGCGTGCCTTATGTGATTGCAAAGGCACCTGATGAAAACCATAAAAAAATATTAGAAAAGCTTGGTGCTGACAGGGTAGTATTGCCAGAGGGAGAAATGGGATTTCATATTGCCAACAAGCTAATGTATGGAAATTTTTTTGAATTGACAGAAATTTCTAAGGATGTCAGCATTGCAGAGCTGACACCCACAAAAGAATGGATTGCAAAACCAATTTCTGAATCTGATATTCGTGCAAGATATGACTTAAATATTATTGCCATACGAAAGGAAAACAAGATTATTGCCTCTCCCAAGCCCAGCTATGTGATTGAACAAGAGGATATACTCATTGTGCTGGGAGAAAATAAAAATATACAAAAATTTTTAAACAAGAAAAAGAGATGAGTGTATTTTGATTCAAAGTTCTAAAAATCAATTAGTAAAAAAAATAAAGCTCTTGCAGCAAAAAAAATATAGAGATAAAGAGAATATGTTTATTGTAGAAGGAATTCGATTTTTATCTGAAATTCCTACTCAATATCCCATTGCTTTTTATGCTGCTTCTGATACATTTCAAAACAAAAATGATATTTCTGAATATAAAAAAAGAGCAGAAGTATTTGTTTTCAGTGATGAGATATTTCAAATGATTTCTGAAACAGAGCATAGCCAGGGGATTTTGGCTGTTTGTCAAAAGCAGGAAGCCAAACAAAAACTGCAATTGCAAAAAAATGGATTTTATTTGCTGGCAGAACAAATACAAGACCCCGGCAATTTGGGAACCATTATAAGAACCGCAGACGCTTGTGGAGTCAATGGTATTTTTCTTTCAAAGGGCTGTGTGGATTTATATAATTCTAAGGTATTGCGTTCTACCATGGGTTCTATATTTCATTTGCCCATTATGCAAAATGTTGATTTGAGTGAATGTATTGAACAAATGAAGCAAAATCAAATTGCTGTTTTGGCTGCCCATTTGGATGCAAAGGAATATCCTTATACAGTTAATTTGAAAAAGGGCTGTGCTATATTGATAGGCAATGAAGGCAGGGGAATTTCTCAACAAATAAGTAAAAAATGTACTCAGCTTGTAAAGCTGCCTATGATAGGGCAAGCAGAATCTTTAAATGCTTCTGTTGCGGCAGGCGTACTATTGTATGAGGCAGTACGGCAAAGAATTTGATGGGTGGTGCAAAAATATGAAATTAACATGGAAAAAAGCTTTATCTGGCATTGCAGCATTGGCGGCTTTTTTATATTGGCAGGACAACGGATTGATGATTACAAAATATCATTATTACAGCAAAAAATTGCCTAAGATATTTTCTGGTTATAAAATTTTGCAGATTTCTGATTTACAAAATAAAGAATTTGGAGCAGAGCATAAAAAAATATTGTCTGCTATTGAAAAGCAAAAACCGGACTGTATTGTCATTACAGGAGATTTGCTGGATAGAAATCGAACCAATATTAAATCAGCAATACAGTTCATTGCCAATGTTGTAAAGCTTGCTCCTGTTTATTATGTTTCCGGAAATCATGAACACCAGTCGGGAGCATATGATATATGGATTTCCTTTTTAAAAGAGCATGGTGTTTTTGTATTGGAAAATGAAAAACAAAAAATAACAAAAGACTCCGAATATATTTCCATATTAGGATTGAAGGATAAATCAGTAAATCCTCAATATAAACAAATACTTTCTGATTTAAGCCAAGAGCAGCAATCACAATTTCAAATATTGCTTTCTCACAGACCGGAACTACTTTGTGATTATGCAGAAAATCCTATTGATATTGTATTTACAGGCCATGCTCATGGGGGACAAATTCGCATTCCTTTTGTAGGAGGCATATTTGCTCCTCATCAGGGATTTTTTCCAAAATATACAAGCGGTATGCATACTCAAAAGAATACTTCCATGGTCATCAGCAGAGGTTTAGGAAACAGTACATTTCCTTTTCGTATTCATAACAGGCCGGAATTGGTTGTTGTAACATTATTATCTATTGAATAAATAAAAATGTATGGTATAATGAAAAGCAGTAAAAAAAGAAAGGAAGATTTATTTATGGCAAAAAATCCTATTGTTACCATAGAAATGGAAGATGGAAGTATTATGAGATTAGAATTATATCCTGAAATTGCACCAAATACAGTAAATAATTTTATTAGCTTGGTACAAAAGGGATTTTATAATGGTTTGACATTTCACAGAGTGATAAAAGGTTTTATGATACAAGGGGGCTGCCCTGAGGGAACTGGTATGGGAGGTCCTGGATATAGTATTATTGGAGAATTTGATGGCAATGGTATCAAGAACGATTTAAAGCATGATGCAGGTGTTATTTCTATGGCACGGTCTATGATGCCAAATTCTGCCGGCTCTCAATTTTTTATTATGCATGAAAAATCCCCTCATTTAGATGGGCAGTATGCAGCGTTTGGCAAAATCATTGAAGGTATGGAAACAGTCAATGCCATTGCAAAAACAAAAACAGACAGAAATGATATGCCAAAACAACCTCAGGTGATGAAAAGTGTGACAGTAGAGCTTTTTGGAGAGGATTATCCTCAGCCAACTCATTTTGATGGTTTTTAAAGTGTTATACTTCGCCGGATAAGCAAGTGGATTATGAGGCTGTGCAGTGTTGTAAATGTTAGAAAAATATGATTATTGGAGATAGGATTTGGCTTATGTGAGAAGAAATAAATTTTATGTTTTGATTTTGGAGTGGAATACTGCTGCCCATTAGATGTATATTCTCACAAAGCATTTTCCTATTTCTTTTTAGATTTAGACTAATTTATGAACTAATATAATCAGTTTGAAACGATATGATAAATAATTTGCTATGAAACAAAGAAGGAATAAAAAAGTTTCGTAAAAATATTTTTCTCCATATAATCAGCTTTGTATAAAAAACAAGCTGTATGGCAACCATTGGTTCACAGTCAACTTATTTTTATTTATCATAAACATAGATTATATTGTTTTCAAAAAAATACAAAAAAAATGAAATTTTTGCTTGCATTTTTAAAAAAGGTATGGTATTATAATCAAGCAGTAAAGAAAAGGAAAAAACAAAAAAACATAATATGCGGATGTGGCGGAACTGGCAGACGCGCTGGACTCAAAATCCAGTTATGGTGACATAGTGTGGGTTCGATTCCCACCATCCGCATGAAAAAGGCCTTGAAGCAAATTCAAGGTCTTTTTTTATCAATACATTTTAAAGATATTATTTATATGTAAAAGGCTGACACATTTTCAGTGCTTATTTGGAAAGGGAAAAAAATGGAAATCAAAATAGTGACACAGTATAAAGAGCAGTTTTTGGATTTACTTCTTTTGGCAGATGAGCAGCTATCCATGATAGAACAATATTTACAAAGAGGAACAATGTTTGTATTATATGATAAAAATATAGCAGTTAGCATTTGTGTGGTGACAAAAGAAAGCTATGGATATGAAATCAAAAATATGGTGACTCGTGTGGATTTTCAAAGAAAGGGATATGGAAAGAAGCTATTGGAACATATTTTTGATGTTTATGGTAAAATTGGTAATATTTTATTTGTAGGAACAGGGGAAAGCATTGCTACCATGTCATTTTATGAAAGCTGTGGATTTGTTTTTTCTCATAAAGTGAAAAATTTTTTTATAGAACATTATGACCATCCTATTATTGAAGAAGGGGTACAGCTGGTAGATATGATTTATTTTAAAAAAGAATTTTCGACGTAAAATATTATGAAATAGTTATAATATCTTTCAACAGAACACTGCAATATAAAAAATGGTGAGGGGTATTTTATGACCCAAAAAGTAAAACAAATACAATGGGCAATGTCAAAATAATGTAATAATATTTAAATGAAAAAAGAGCTTCAAAATATAGAATTGAAACAGAAAATATGTTCCATATTGCATTAACATACAAAGAGAGCAAACAAGATAGATATCTAAAACAATAGAAATGACAGATAGCACAAAAATCTCTTTTGAGACAGAGAATTTTGTGCAAAGCATGGAGGCGGACAGCTTATATGTTGTATTGAGTGTGTATTCCGGCAGTACTGCTTTAGGTATTTTATACACTATATAAAACAAGCTGTGACCGAAGCCGTTGACAATAAGTTCATTGGAAGAATTATGAGGAATATGGATATATGATAGAAATCATTTTACATTTAAAAAAATATTTTTTCTAAAATATAAAGTTTTATATGCATTACAATCATAATTGATATTCATAGTATCATTTACATATTTATGACAGCAATTGATATTTTATCGCATAAAAATACCGTCAGTTTATTGACTGACGGATTTATGATACTTTAAATAATCAGTACACCAAATGAGTGTGGTTTTATTTATTCTGTGGCTGTTTGTTCCAAAGCAGCATAACCAACAGCTAAAACAACATATTGTTTTTCTGTTCCCGAGTCATCTGTTTTTTGCATAACACCAAGAGGGATGCCTATGGCTGAATTTATTATACTGGATTCTTTTATACCTTCAATATTTCCACGATAATATAGAGCATAATTTTCTCCTTGGTCATTGGATGTTTCCATATAAACACCTCTTAATTCAGCAAGATTTTCTGGATTTTCTGTAATGGAAAATGTGGAACAAAGATTTACTGTTAAGTTGGAAACAGACAAAAATTTGTCACCGTATTGCTCTGGATTGTATAAAACATCTTCATATGTGATGGTTTCATCTATCATAGAGGACAGCTCTTGAGGAGAAGAAACAGGAAAATAATTTTTTTCTGCTGTAAAAATACTTCTTGCCTTTTGGTTGATTGTAAAATCACTGCCCGGAAGTGTTTGCATAAACTCAAAATATTGTATGGTATTAGGATGCCAAATATCATTTACATATGTGCCTTCTTGAACCTGTCCATTTTCAAAAACAGTTTTTCCTTCTCCTTCAAAATGACCGTTTTGGAATGTACCTTCATAGAACCAGCCTCTTTGATTTTGATTTTGAGAAACAAATTTTCCTTGGCCATGGGGCAGGTTGTCTTTCATTTCTCCCGAATAGCTCCCCTCCATATCTCCAAAGGAAGTATGCAGTGTAATTTCTTTTACATTTTGCATATTTTGCTGTGCCAATGCTTGATAGTCAGACAGCTCTGATGTGGTATCCTCATTATATTGAGTTGTCTGTTCTGACTCAGAATTTGTCTGAGCAGTACTGTCCTTTGCACACCCAGAAGTGCTAAAAAGAAAAGCAAATGTAAATAATACTGCTAAAGCTCGCTTCATATATCATTGCCTCCTTAAATCAACTTATCATGCATTATAGTACCATAAAAAAATTTTGGTGAAAAGGGTACAGCCTTGATTTTTAATAAGTTTTATTATTTTTTAATACAAATAATAGTTTTTATTTAGAAATTCTTTATTCTTCGTTCATAATTTATACAAATTATGCAGGTATAATAATAACAATCATATCAATCAGAAAAAAGTATTTGTTTATATCATATAAAAAAACAGTTTGATTTGGAGGTAATATTTATGAAAAAACAAGAAAAGAAACAAAAAATAGTGAAAAATAAATACCATTTGCCAAAAGAGAAAAAAGTAACAGAAAAGAAATATGCAGAAATCAATACCATGATGCTTTTAACCTATTATTTGGCAAATGCTTAACGAAAGCCTCTTCTTTTAAGAAGAGGTCTTTTTGTTTTGCAATCACTTGCGTAAAAATATAGTATATGTTAAAATAAGTGGAATTTTATAGCAATATGTGTTACAATAAAAAAAATTTACGAATGGAGGGATTGGATATGATAAAAAAATATAAAAAGATTTTTTATTTATATCCTTTCTTTTTTTGTGTATATTAGACAATGAAAAGATATTTTTTCTTTTGATTGTCTTTCTTTTTATAGCTGTATAAAGGAGGAGTATTATGCTGAATCAAAAAGATATTCTTGGATTAAAGGATATGACAAGAGAAGAAATTTTAGAAATATTGGAAACTGCAAAAGAAATGAAGCTTCGTATTGATGACAGCAGTAAAAGAGTCAATGAAATTAGGGGATGTAGTATTGTCAGCCTATTTTATGAAAACAGTACAAGAACAAAAACTTCCTTTTCTCTTGCCGGAAAATATTTAGGAGCGACTGTACAAGATTTAGGTGTAGGCACCAGCAGTGTCAAAAAAGGGGAAAGTCTTATTGATACCGGAAAAACATTAGACCAGATGGGCGTAGAAATTATGGTAATGCGTCACAGCATGACAGGTGCTCCTCATATACTGGCGAAAAATGTATCAGCCCATGTTATCAATGCAGGAGATGGCTCTAATGAACATCCTACACAAGCATTACTGGATTTATTTACCATATCTGAATATAAAAAAAGTTTTGAAGGCTTAAAAATAGCTATCATTGGGGATATTTCTCACAGCCGTGTGGCAAGAAGCAATGTCTTTGGACTATCTAAGCTGGGAGCTAAAGTAACATTGGCAGGTCCTTCCACACTGTTGGGCGGTTCCGGCCTATTGGGTGTGAAAACAACACCTGATGTCAAAGAGGCTGTAAAGGATGCTGATGTTGTGATGGGATTGAGAATACAGTTTGAAAGACAAAAAACAACGGCTTTTCCCGATTTAGCAGAATATCGTGAGTTATTCGGTATCAACAAAGAAATATTAAAATATGCCAAAAAAGACGTTTTAATTATGCACCCCGGTCCGGTCAATCGAGGCATTGAACTAAGCACAGACATTATTGACGGGGAAAACTCTGTTATCAATATACAGGTAAAAAATGGTGTTGCTGTAAGAATGGCTATATTAAAGCTATTATATGAAGGAGGAAAAAAATGAAGATTTTAATTCAAAACGGACAAGTCATAGACCCAGCTTCTCAAACAAATGAAATAAAGGATATATTGGTAGAAGAAGGCTGCATTGTAAAAATAGAAAAAAATATTACAGAAAATGCTGACAAAATCATTGACGCCAACGGCTGTTGGGTAACGCCCGGATTTATAGATGTTCATGTACATTTGCGTGAACCGGGATATGAATACAAAGAAACCATTGCAACAGGTACACGCAGTGCTGCAAAGGGCGGTTTTACAACCATTTGCCCTATGCCAAACACAAATCCGGTGTGCGACAGTGACATTATGGTGGAATATATCAAATTAAAAGCAGAAAGAGAGGGTGTTGTACACGTTTTGCCCATTGGTGCCATTACAAAAGGACAACAAGGGGAAGAATTGGCAAATATCGGAAAAATGGCAAAAGCCGGTGCTTGTGCTATCAGCGAGGACGGTAAAAGTGTACCTTCCTCCGGATTGTTAAAAACAGCTATGAAATATGCAAAAATGTTTGATATTCCTGTACTTTCTCACTGCGAAGATATTGCTTTGGCAGGAGGCGGCTCCATGAATGCAGGACCTGCGGCACAGCTTTTGGGGCTGAAGGGGATTTCAAATGATTCTGAAGAAGTGATTGTGGCAAGAGATATAATATTAGCAAAAAGTACAAGTTCTAAACTGCATATTTGTCATATGAGTACAAAGGGCAGTGTAGAGCTGTTAAGACAAGCAAAAGCTGCCGGACAATCTGTGACAGCAGAAGCCACTCCACATCACTTTACATTAAGCGATGATTTTATTACAGATTATGATGGAAACACAAAAATGAATCCGCCTTTACGCTCTAAAGAAGATGTTTTGGCAATTTGTCAGGCTTTGAAAGACAATACCATTGAAATCATTGCAACAGACCATGCGCCTCACGGTGTGGACGAAAAAAACTGTGAATATGAAAAAGCAGCGTTTGGTATTGTGGGGCTGGAAACTGCCTTGCCTCTTGGCATCAAAGTGCTGGTGGAAGGCGGCTGGCTGACTCCTATGGAATTGATTGCAAAAATGACATACAATCCTGCAAAAATGCTTGGTATTGAAAAAGGCACATTATCTGTGGGAAAAGCGGCAGATATTACTATCATTGACCCCCATGCGGAATATCAAATAGACCCTGCCACATTTGCCTCCAAAAGTAAAAATACACCTTTTGGCGGATTTGATGTAAAAGGAAAGGTATTATATACATTGGTAGATGGAAATGTTGTAGTAGAAAATGGTGTATTGGTGGAGGATTTGGCATGATAATTGATACTTTAATTGAAAAAATAAAACAGACAAACAATCCTACTGTGGTAGGCCTGGACCCTCGTCTTTCTTATATTCCCGATTTTATTAAAAAAGAAGCCTATGAAAAATTTGCAAACACACCTTCTGGTGCTATGGAGGCTTTTTGGCAGTTTAACAAAGCCATTATTGATGCCACATATGACTTGATTCCTGCTGTAAAGCCACAGATTGCTATGTATGAGCAATTTGGTGCAGATGGTATTGCCTGCTATATTAAAACAGTGGCATATGCCAAAGAAATGGGACTTGTTGTCATTGGGGATATTAAAAGAAGCGATATTGCCTCCACAGCAGAGGCTTATTCTGATGGACATATCGGAAAAGTATCCATAGAAGAAAACAGCTTTGAAATTTACAGAGAAGATTTTATCACATTAAATCCTTATTTGGGCTGGGACTCCATAGAGCCTTATATGGAAAACTGCAAAAATTATGAAAAAGGATTGTTTATATTGGTAAAAACTTCAAACCCAAACAGCGGACAATTACAGGACTTAGATGTAGGCGGTATGACATTATATGAAAAAGTAGGAGAATTGACAGAAGAATGGGGCAGTTGCCTGAGAGGAAAATATGGCTATTCTTCTGTGGGTGCTGTGGTAGGGGCAACCCATTCCAAACAAGCACAAGATTTGAGAAAAAGAATGCCTCACACATTCTTTTTGGTGCCAGGATATGGCGCACAAGGCGGTACAGCAGAAGATTTATCTGTATGTTTTGACAAAGATGGTCTGGGGGCTGTTATCAATTCTTCTCGTGGTATCATTGCCGCTTACAAAAATAAAAAATATAGTACGGCATTTTCTGAAAAAGAATTTGCACAGGCTTCCCGTCAGGCTGTGATAGATATGCGTGATGATTTAAACCGTGTACGATAAAAAGGGGTATACAATGAAAAAATTAGTACAAGCAACGATATTAAAAAATGAATGTTATATAGATGGTATATTTGACATGGTGCTTTCTGCACCGGAGATTGCAGAGCTGGCACAGCCGGGACAATTTTTAAATTTGTACACAGGCAAGGGGGAAATGCTTTTGCCACGTCCTATCAGTCTGTGCGAAATCAATCCAAAAAAGGGTACACTGCGTTTGTTGTATCAAACAGCAGGGAAGGGTACACAATATTTTTCCACATTACAGAAAAATGATGTCATAAAAGTAATGGGACCTCTGGGAAATGGATTTTTGACAGACAAAAAGTGGAAAAAACATATTTTAATAGGTGGAGGAATTGGTGTTCCTCCTCTATTGGAATTAGCCAAAGCATTGCAGGGAGAAATCACTGTATTGATTGGTGCAAAATCTAATCCTATACTCATAGAAGAATTTGAAAAAACAGGTGCTTTTGTTTTCGTGGCAACCGATGACGGCAGTCATGGCGTACACGGAACTGTACTAGACATTTTAAAACAGAATGTTCCAAAAGGGGATATGATATATGCCTGTGGTCCGAAAGCCATGTTAAAAGCTGTTTCTGACTGGGCAGAACAACAAAAAATGCCTATACAAGTATCTATGGAGGAAAGAATGGCTTGCGGGATTGGTGCTTGTGTTGGCTGTGCTGTCAAAATACAAAAACAAGGACAAACAGACTGGGAAAATTTGAAGGTCTGCAAAGATGGTCCTGTATTTTGGGGAAATGAGGTGGTTTGGAATGAGTAATCAAAATATGACTGTCACCATTGCCGGTGTAGAAATGAAAAATCCTGTGACCACTGCTTCCGGCACATTTGGCTCTGGCAGAGAATTTGGAGAGTTTGTAGATTTAAATAAATTGGGTGCTGTCACTGTCAAAGGCGTTGCCAGTGTGCCTTGGAAAGGCAATGATGCCCCTCGTATTGCAGAAACCTATGGCGGTATGTTAAACTCCGTAGGATTACAAAATCCTGGTGCAGATTATTTTATTGAAAACGATATTCCATTTCTGCGACAGTATGATACAAAAATCATTGTCAATATTTGTGGGCATACCATTGAGGAATATTGCCAAGTGGCAGAAAAGCTGTCAGATGCAGACATTGATTTGCTGGAATTAAATATTTCTTGTCCCAATGTGACAGCAGGCGGTATCACATTTGGCACAGAGCCTAAAATGGCGGAAAAAGTGGTCTCTGAGGTCAAAAAATATGCAAAACAGCCTTTGATTGTAAAATTGACGCCTAATGTGACAGATATCACAGAGATTGCCAATGCTGCTGTTTGCGGCGGAGCAGATGCCCTGTCTTTAATCAATACATTGCAGGGGATGAGAATTGATATTCATGGTAAAAAGCCAGTATTGGCCAATAAAATAGGTGGTTTTTCCGGTCCTGCTATCAAACCGGTTGCATTGCGTATGGTATATCAAACAGCAAAGGCAGTTGATGTGCCGATTATTGGTATGGGCGGTATTTCCAATGGAGAAGATGCCATTGAGTTTATTATGGCAGGTGCAACAGCGGTGGCAGTTGGAACAGCCAATTTTTCAAATCCTATGGTAACCATAGAAACCATAGAGGGAATTGAAAAATATATGGAACAATATCATATTTCACATATCAGTGATATTAGAGGAATCATAGAATAAAAAGGGGATTATTATGTTAACAAAATCAAAAAAAGAATTTATTGAATTTATGATGTCAGCAGACGTTTTGCGTTTTGGAGAGTTTAAAACAAAAAGTGGGAGATTAACGCCTTATTTTGTCAATACAGGAAATTATAAAACAGGAAAGCAGATTGCCACACTTGGAAAATTTTACGGAGATTTGATAAAAAAAACCTGCGGCAATGATTTTGATTGTATGTTTGGACCAGCCTATAAGGGAATTCCTCTTGTGACAGCAACAGCCGCTTCTTTGGCAACAGTACATGATATGGATAAGCCTTATTTTTTTAATAGGAAAGAGGTCAAAGACCATGGAGAGGGCGGAAATCTGGTAGGATACCAGCCAAAAGACGGTGACAGAGTTGTCATCATAGAAGATGTGATTACAGCAGGAACAGCAATTCGGGAAACTATGCCTGTATTAAAAAATGCGGCTGATGTGACAGTAAAGCATATGTTTATTTCTGTAAATCGCTGCGAAGTAGGGCAGATTCCAGGAAAAACAGCAATTATGGAGGTAAGTGAGGAGTTTGGCATAGAAGTACATTCTATTTTATCTGTACAGGATATTTATGAATATCTAAAGGAGCAGGGGAATTATGAAACTGTTTTGAAAGCTATGGAAATGTATATGGAACAATATTGTATTTTGCATTAAATTAAAAGCTTAGTAGCAATGCTGAAAGCATTATATGAATAAAATTTTTTAAATCTTTATGAATGAATGTAAAATATGTATGTTTAGAAATAAAATAAAGCAGAGCAAAATAGAATACTGATGATATTTAGGAAATAGAAATATCAGTATAGAAATCAAAAATTCTTTTAAAAGGTCGTAAATGATGGTATAATAATAGAGTGCATCATTTTGATGCACTCTATTTTATAATTTAAATTATTTGAAGTATCTGTTGTAAAGACCTTGGAATGCTTTACCATGTCTAGCTTCATCTCTAGCCATTTCATGTACTGTGTCATGGATTGCATCTAAGTTTGCAGCTTTTGCACGTTTTGCCAAGTCTACTTTACCAGCTGTTGCGCCGTTTTCAGCAGCAATACGAAGTTCCAGATTTTTCTTTGTAGAATCTGTTACAACTTCGCCTAAAAGCTCAGCAAATTTGCAAGCGTGTTCTGCTTCTTCCCAAGCAGCTTTTTCATAGTATAAACCAACTTCTGGATAACCTTCTCTATGAGCAACACGAGCCATAGCTAAATACATACCAACTTCTGTACATTCACCTTCAAAGTTTGCTCTTAAATCAGCCATGATATCTTCACTGGAGCCTTGTGCAACACCAATTACGTGTTCAGCAGCCCATGTCATTTCGCCAACCTGTTCTGTGAATTTATCAGCACCTGCTTTACAGATTGGACAAACCTCTGGTGCGGAATCGCCTTCATGAACATAACCACATACTGAACAAACAAATTTTTTCATATTTTATATCCTCCTTTGAATAAAAAACAATAATGTTAATAGTTTTTAAAGCAACAGTTAATTTTAACTATTATTAACTGATAACTATTATAAATTAGAATTGATGCGTTGTCAACCTTTTTTCAATAAAATTATTTCCAAATTTTTTTAAAATATGTTAAACTATAATAAATGGTTTGAAGGCTTAGTGTTTCAAACCATTTATTTCTCGGAAAGAAAGGAGTATTTTATGGATGCATTTGCAGTTGGAAAACAATATTATGGTTTTTTGTTAAAAGAATCTGCTGTGATAGAGGATATTCACTCTACCGGCTATTTATTTGAGCATATCCAAAGTGGAGCCAAATTATTCTATGTTTCAAATAAAGATGATAACAAGGTATTTTTTATATCTTTTAAAACACCTCCAAGTGATGATTGTGGTACTCCTCACATACTGGAGCATTCTGTTTTATGTGGTTCAAAAAAATATCAGGCAAAAGACCCCTTTAATGAATTGGCAAAAGGCTCTTTAAATACCTATTTGAACGCTTTGACTTATGGGGATAAAACAATGTATCCTGTTGCCAGTAGAAACGAAAAGGACTTTTCAAATATGATGGATGTTTATTTAGATGCTGTATTTTTTCCTCGTATTTATGAAAAAAAGGAAATATTTATGCAGGAGGGATGGCATTATGTTTTAGAGGATGAGGCTTCAGATTTATCTATAAAGGGTGTGGTATACAATGAAATGAAGGGAGCCTTATCGGACCCGGAAAGTGTGCTGAGCAATGCCATTTCCAGAAGCCTTTTTCCAACCACAGCATATGGATTTGAATCAGGAGGAAATCCGGAGGCCATTCCAGAACTGACTTATGAAAATTTTTTAGCATTTCATAAAAAATATTATCATCCATCCAACAGCTATATTTATTTATATGGTGACATGGATATTGAAAAAAAATTAAAATGGATTGATAAGGAATACCTCAGTAAATTTAATAAATCAGAAAAATCTATAAAAATTTCTTTGGAAAAAGATTTTTCAAATCCAATGAAGCTAGAGGATACTTTTTCTGTTTCTTCAGAAGAAGATAGCAAAAAAAATACATTTCTTTCTTATAATGTACGCATTGGCAAGTCTACTGACCCTGCATTGATACTTTCTTTTGATATATTAAATTATATTTTATTGCAAACCAATGCTTCTCCCTTAAAAAAAGCATTGGTGGATGCAGGAATTGCCGATGATACCGAAGGGTGGTTTGATTCTTCCAGCTATGATATGGTATTGAGCATTATAGCCAAAAAATCTGAAAAAGAAAATGCCGCTGTTTTTCAGGAAGTGATTGAAAAAACATTGCAGGATATTGTGAAAAATGGTTTGGATAAAAAACTGATTGAAGCTACATTAAACCGTTGGGAATTTTATTTAAAAGAGGAATATTTTGGCAATCGTCCAAAGGGATTAACATATGGTATGAAGCTGATGAAAAGCTGGCTTCATGAGAAAAGTCCCATAGAGGCACTTCGCCATTGGAAGCATTTTGAAACAGTAAAATCTGCTCTTACTACAAATTATTTTGAACATTTGATTGAAGCATTGCTGCTCAACAATACCAATAAAAGTATTGTAGTTGTTTCTCCGGAAAAAGGAAAGCAATCAAAAATAGAGCAAGCATTTAAACAAAAAATGATACAAATGAAACAAGGTCTTTCTGAAAGTGAAATACAAAAACTGATTGAAGAAAATCAAATGCTGGAACAATACCAGCAGCAATTAGATTCAGCAGAGATATTAAATCAAATTCCATTTTTAAAAATAGAGGATATTGAGAAAAAAGCAGACATATTAAAAATTAATGAAGTGCAATCAAAATACAATATGATTTTTACACCTTTGGATACAAATGGTATTGTTTATGCACAGTTACTTTTTGACACAGCTTGTGTACCACAAAATCTGCTTCCTTATGCGGGTTTGATTACTTCTGTATTTTCAAAACTGGACACCAAAAAATATGCTTTTGATACATTACCATTGGAAATCAATTTTTATACAGGAGGAATTCATTTTAGCAATGATATTTATTCCGAATCGGATAAGGATGCTGTTTCATTTGTATCAGTCAATGCAAAGGTATTGGAAAAAAATATTCCTAAATTATTTGAATTGATTCAATCTATATTATTTGAAACAGACTTTAGTCAAAAAGAAAACTTAAAGAAAATTATCAAAACGGCTAAAATTAATTTTGAAAGCTATATGCAAAATGCGCCTCATTTGGTTGGTGTAGTAAGAAGTATGAGCCATATTGGACTAGGCTCCAAAATAAAAGAGGAAGTGGAAGGAGCTTCCTATTATCATTTTTTAGCAGAAATAGAAAAGAATTTAGAAGAAAATATAGATGATGTGGTTTCAAAAATACAGCAAACTGCCTCTTATATTTTTACAAAGCAAAATTTCTTTGCTGCTGTAAGCTGTGAGGAAAAAAGTCTCTCAGCTTATCAAAGGGAAATAGAATATATATATGACAAGCTTTCTGATACAGTATTTCAAAAACAAGTATATTCCTTTTCTTTTTCCAAAACAAAGGAAGCCATGACAAGCTCTTCTAAGATACAATACAATATACAATCTGATTTTTTAAAAGAGTATGGATATGAGTATTCCGGTACATTGTCTGTGTTAAAAACCATATTGGATTTGGAATATTTGTGGAATACAGTACGTGTACAGGGAGGAGCCTATGGATGTGGAAGCAGGTTTTTAAGAAATGGCGGTATTTATTTTTATTCTTATCGGGATCCTAATATACAAAAAACATATGATATATATCAAAAGGCCTTTTCTTTTTTAGAAGAATTTTGTAAAACAAATACTGATTTGACAAAATATATTTTAGGAACAATCAATACACTGGATAGGCCTTTGAGTAATGGAGAAAAGTTTGATGTGGCAGTAGCAAGATATTTTACAAATGTAAAGCCTGAAATGCTGCAAAGGGAACGAGATGAAATTTTAAGCACCTCTGTCAAAGAACTGCAAAAATATGTTGTGCTTTTGGAGAAAGCAACAAAATCACAAAATATTTGCACCATAGGAAATGAAGATATGATTAGAGCACAAGAGGATACATTTTCTTCCATCACCTCTTACTTATAATATTCAATGTTGTTTTTATTGCTTTTTAAGATAAATTATGATATAAATAAAAGTAGAGATATGGTTTATTTTGTAAAACAGGTTTCAAAGCTGAAATCTGTTTTGCTTTTTCAAAATGGTTTATACATAAGGAGGAAAGAAGATGGGGCTTGATTATAAGGATGCAGGTGTAGATGTAGAAGCGGGGTATCAATCTGTAAAGCTTATGAGAGAACACGTAAAAAGTACTTTTCGTAAAGAAGTATTGGCTGATATTGGAGGCTTTGGAGGTATGTTTTCCCTTGGCGGTCTTCAAATGAAAGAACCTGTACTTATTTCAGGAACAGATGGAGTGGGAACAAAGTTAAAATTAGCTTTTATACAAGATAAGCATACTACGGTTGGTATTGATTGTGTGGCCATGTGTGTCAATGATATCATTTGCAATGGAGCACAGCCTTTATTTTTTTTAGATTACATTGCTTGTGGAAAAAATGTGCCACAACGCATTGCCGAAATTGTCAGCGGCGTGGCAGAAGGCTGTCGTCAGGCTGGCTGTGCATTGATTGGAGGAGAAACTGCAGAAATGCCCGGTTTTTATCTCGAAAATGAATATGATATGGCAGGATTTGCAGTTGGTGTAGTGGACAGAGAAAAAATAATCAATGGAGAAAACATTGTAGAAGGGGATGTGATAATAGGACTGCCTTCCAGCGGTATTCACAGCAATGGATATTCTCTTGTCAGAAAGATTTTTCGTCCATCTGAAACAAATTGTAAAGAATTTGTCACTGCATTGAATGAAACATTGGGAGAAGCTCTTTTAAAACCGACTAAAATTTATGTAAAAGAAATTTTAGGATTGATTGAAAAAGTAGAGATAAAGGGAATCAGTAATATTACCGGAGGAGGATTTATTGAAAATATTCCAAGATGTATTCCAAAAGGAAAGCATCTTTGTGCTTATATTGAGGAAGGGACATGGCCTGTGCTTCCAATATTTGATTTGATGCAAAAAACTGGAGATATTGACAGAATGCATATGTATAATACATTTAATATGGGAATTGGTATGGTTTGTGTGGTTGCAAAGGAAAATGCAGATAAGGCATTGGCAGCAATACATGAAATGGGCGAAGAGGCTTATGTGATTGGAAAAATAATATCCAGTGAAAAAGAGGTAGAAATATGCTTAAAATAGGGGTTTTGGTTTCAGGAGGCGGAACAAACTTTCAAGCAATTATTGATGCAATTAGCGCAGGAGATTTAAAGGATACAGAAATTGTAACACTTGTTAGCTCTAATCCCAATGCCTATGCTTTAGAAAGAGCAAAAAAGCATGGTATTGATGCAGTTTGTATCCGAAAAAAAGAATATGAAACAGATGAGCTATATCAAATGGCTTTGATAGAACATATGCAAAAAAAAGGTGTAGAGCTTGTGGTAATGGCCGGTTTTATGGTAGTGATAGGTTCTTTGTTTATAAATGCTTTTGAAAACAAAATTATAAATATACACCCATCATTGATACCAGCTTTTTGCGGCAATGGATATTATGGATTGAAGGTACATGAAGCTGCATTGGAAAAAGGGGTAAAGGTGACAGGTGCAACGGTTCATTTTGTAACAGAAGAAACAGATGCAGGACCTATTATTATGCAAAAACCGGTTTCTGTATTAGAAGGAGATACGCCGGAACAACTGCAAAGACGTGTGATGGAAGAAGCAGAGTGGAAAATATTGCCTGCTTCTATACAGTTATTTGCTCATAACAAATTAAAAGTAATTGGAAATCATGTAAAAATACTTTGATTTTAGGAGGAAAACAAATGAAGGTATTGGTTGTAGGCGGAGGTGGCAGGGAACACGCCATTATTTGGAAATTAAAACAAAGTCCTCTTGTAGATAAAATTTATTGCGCACCAGGAAATGCAGGTATTGGGGAACTGGCAGAATGTGTACCCATTGCCGCCATGGAATTTGATAAATTGATTGCTTTTGCAAAAGAAAATACCGTTGATTATACTGTGATTGGCATGGATGACCCTTTAGCAGAAGGTATTGTAGATGCTTTTGAAAAAGAGGGGTTGCAGGTGTTTGGCCCCAAGCAAAATGCGGCTATATTGGAAAGCAGTAAGGCATTTTCTAAAAATTTAATGAAAAAGTATGGTATTCCCACGGCTTCCTATGAAACATTTGATGATTATGAAAAAGCAAAAGCTTATTTACAAACACAAACAATGCCTATTGTATTAAAAGCAGATGGCCTTGCTTTGGGAAAGGGTGTTTTGATTTGTAATACACTAGAAGAAGCGGAAACAGGATTAAAAGAGATAATGCAGGAACATAAATTTGGCACAGCAGGAAATACAGTTGTCATAGAAGAGTTTTTAGAAGGCCCTGAAGTGTCTGTATTATCTTTTTGCGATGGAAAGCACATTGTTCCTATGGTCAGCGCACAAGACCATAAAAGAGCATTGGATCATGATAAAGGGCTGAATACCGGTGGTATGGGAACATTTTCACCCAGCAAGTTTTATACAAAAGAAATGGCAGAAGAGTGTATGAAAACCATATTTCAGCCAACCTTAGATGCTATGAAAAAAGAAGGCAGACCATTTGTAGGCATTATTTACTTTGGATTGATGTATACCAAAAATGGTATGAAAGTCATTGAATATAATGCACGTTTTGGTGACCCAGAAGCACAAGTTGTTTTACCAAGACTGAAAACAGACCTATTGGAAATTATGTTAGCCTGCACAAATGGCACATTGGACAAAATAGATATTCAATGGTATGATAATGCTGCTGTTTGTGTTGTATTGGCAAGCGGAGGCTATCCTGTGGCTTATGACAAGGGATATGAAATTACAGGACTGGATAAAATTGCAAAAAAAGAAAATATAATCGTATTCCATGCAGGAACAGACAAAAAAAATGGAAAATTTGTAACAGCAGGCGGCCGTGTGCTGGGCATTACCGGAATTGGAAAAAATATGGATGAAGCAATTCAAACTGCTTATGAAGGAGTAGAAATTGTGGATTTTGAAAAGAAGCATTTTAGAACAGATATTGGCAAAAAAGAATATAAATAATGATGAAATAAGAGAAAATATATTTGACAATTAGATATCAATATAACAAAATACAAAAAGTAATGATTAAAATTTTTGCAGGATTACATGATTAAAAAAACTATTTCTATATTTTAGAAATAAAATGTTGTATTGTGTCACTTATTTGATATAACACAAAATTATAAAATAGAAACTATACTATATTATTGGAATTGAATGTATGAAAGATATTACAATCTTATATATCAGTATATATTTTAGCAAGTAAATAGATAAAAAGACATATCTTAAAAATAGATATGTCTTTTTCATTATTATATATTTATTCGCAAAAGTTTTGTTTTACGAATAAATATATAACCATTATTATCAAATTCGCTATCCCCTGTTTTTATTTTAGATATCCCGATTTTACAGCAGTATCCAAAAGCATTTTCATATATTCTGCAATTTCTTCCGGACCGGAAAATACCATTTCATTTCTTTCTAAAACTTGCTTTTTAGAAACCTCATGTTCTAGCCAAGATTTTCCATTAGATGACAAATTTAATATACTTGGCTGCAGTCTATCTAATATATTTGCAAAAACAGATTCCTTTGTAGAAACATTTTCAAATTCATGCCATAATGATTTATATTCCTGTGCTTGGTCATCTGGTAAAATTTGATAAATACGTTTTGCGGCTTTTTCCTCTCTTTCCTTTTTATCCTCATTGGCTTTTTGGTCATGACAAAAAGTATCACCGGCATCAATTTCCACAATATCATGGATTAGCAGCATTTTGACTACCTTTAGCAAATCAATATCTTTATCAAAATATTCTGATAAAATAATTGCCATAAGTGCTAAATGCCAAGAGTGTTCTGCATCATTTTCTTTTCTGCTGCCATCTGATAGATATGTTTGTCTTATAATATTTTTCATTTTATCCACTTCCAGCAAAAAAGCCATTTGTTTTTGTAATCTTTCTGTGTGATAATTCATGCTTATTTTTCCTTTCTTGAGAAATAAACCCCTCTATTGATAAATGTATAAAACTATATTATAATTATAATAGTCTTATAAAAATAATACAAGGAGGTTTTTGTCATATTGAATCCATTAAAACAATTTTTTATTATTTTTTGTACCATATTTTCATTTTTAATACCTGTTCACGGCAGCATTGTAACCGATGACACAATTCATATAACAGTTAATAATGTATTGCTAGAAACAGAGCAACCCCCAGTTCTGATTGAAAATAGTACATTGGTTCCTTTAAGAGATATTTGTAATGCTTTAGAAATTCCTGTGATATGGAATGGAGATACAAAAGCCATTACAATAAATACAAATAATGATATATATACATTAGAAATCGGTAAAACATCTGTTGCATCCGTCAAAAATAAAACGATCATTCTCCCTTCTCCCCCTACTATCATAGATGGAAAAGCATTTGTACCAGTCCGTTTTATTGCAGAAAGCACTGGAGCAACAGTGACATGGAATGGTAATACAAAAACTGTTGCTATTGTGACAGAAAGCACTTCTGCTGTTACAGACAAAATACAAATTACATTGGGTACAAAATCCGTTTACACCGGAGAAACTGTAACAGAACTAAAACAAGATTTTGGAGAGCCAAGCCGTATTGAAAAAAGTATTTATAATTTAGATTGGTATATATATAATCAGGATTATAAAGAGTTTATTATGATTGCTGTAAAAAATAATATTGTTGTAGGATATTATACAAATGCCAAAGGGTTTGCATTAAATGACGAAATAAAATATGATGGTTTGAAGCCAGAAACAATGAGCGATGAACAAATTACAGTTTATACAGATTCTAACAATGATGATAAAATTTATGCTGTTTTAGTTGTTTTATCCTCCTATCAAAATGAAGAAGTAAACCATTCACAAGAATTTTTAGATATACAAGCAAGAGAAAATTTTGATATATTAAATACATTTCGTGTAAATCATGGAAAATCTGTATTAGAATGGGAAGAATTATTAGCAGAGTCTGCGAAAAAGCATTGTATTGATATGGCAGAAAATGGATACTTTGCACACGATTCTTTAAATGGGGATACACATAAAGACAGAATATTGGCAACTGGAATACGAAATACGATTGCATGGGGAGAAAATATTGTCGCAGGACGAGAATTAGCAGTAGACACCTTTCATTTATGGATTAATTCGGAGGGACATCGTGTCAATATGCTAAGGGATAATTTCACTCATGTAGGCATTGCTTCTATTTATAAAGAAGGTTCTGTATATGATTATTATTCTGGTCAAAATTTTGTTGAAAAAAAAGTACCGGAAGAAGATGGCAAAAAAAATACAATAACATTTTATTTTTAAATGATAAAGCCAGTGCTGTTTGGGTGCTGGCTTTTTATATGATACATATTTTAAATGTGGTTGCTTTATGAAAAAATTATATATACATTTTAAAGTAAAATACATTATATTTGCTAAGCTAATCTCTCTTTTTCTTTCCACTTCTAAAAATTTCTCAAAATTAAAAAAAAGTACTCCACCCTTTTTTCATTCTGCTGATTTTTCTTTATTCATAAAAAGGAATTTTTTTGAATGGCTTGTTGTTATTGATTGGCATACTTTCTTTTGTTTTTATAGCAGAAGTTATATTATGAAACAGTATAGTGATTTGAAATATATGAATCTATCATTTTTATATACTCTCTTTACTCTTTGATAAATGAGAAATCAAAATGATTT
The DNA here is from genome assembly GCA_944384265.1 of uncultured Clostridia bacterium. Lineage (GTDB taxonomy): Bacteria > Bacillota > Clostridia > Lachnospirales > Anaerotignaceae > Coprocola. The sequence continues at coordinate 43,615 of CALWSR010000010.1, read as the reverse complement.
GTAATGTGTTGTATAGTTTTTCATACGATTTGAGTGTGAATAAAAAATTATTTTTATTTGATTATCTAATGTAAATGAAATTTATATCTTGAATCAGTTTATTTTACTATATATAAAATATAAAAGCTACTTTCCATTGATTGTGGATTCAAAATATCATATTTTTATCAATAGCCTATATAAGAATTCTCAAGTCTATCTAAGCAATAATGGAATTTAGTTTATAAACGGATAAATTCAAAAAACGGCATAGCTCCATAAAGCCACACCGTTTTTTGAAAAAATATATTTTATTTTTTTTCATGACAATGATGTTGGCAACAATTACAACCACCATTGCCACAATCACAAGTTCCTTTATTTTTAATAATACTTCTAATTGCAGCTACAAAGAGAACTAAAACAATACCACCTATCACAAAATTTATCATATGGTATGCCCTCCTTTATATCTATTATTTTACTGCTGCTAATCCTTTGTGTACAATTCTTTCTCTTTTTTTGGCATTCATGCAAATCATTACAATCACTGCTATTACAACAATGACTGCAATGGCTGCAGGTGCTGGATTTGCACCATAAAATAAAGCATTTCCTACTAAATTGATTAATAATGATACAACATAAGCCAAGCCTGTCTGATATCCAACAGCAATCAATGTCCATTTCCAGTTACCCATTTCTCTTTTGATAGCACCAATGGCTGCAAAGCAAGGAGCACATAAAAGATTGAATACCAAGAAAGAATATGCTGATACTTGGGTAAAGGATACCTGCAAATTTGCCCAAATCTCTATACCATCCTCTGCAACCTCGCTCATACCATAGAGCACACCAAATGTACCAACAACATTTTCTTTTGCAACAAGACCTGTTACAGCCGCTACTGCCGCTTTCCAGTCACCCCATCCTAAAGGTGCAAAAATAGGAGCAATTACATTTCCCAGAGATGCCAATATAGACTCACTGGCATCCACCATTTGGAAGGACCAGTTGAAGGATTGTAAAAACCAAATAACACCGCAGGCAACAAATATAATTGTACCAGCTTTTTTAACAAATGATTTTCCTCTATCCCACATATGGATTAAGACACCCTTTGGTGCAGGAACATGGTATGGTGGCAATTCCATAACAAATGGTGCAGGGTCACCGGCAAACAATGTTGTTTTCTTTAAAAGAATACCAGAGAAAATAATTGCTGCAATACCAACAAAATAAGCTGATGGACCTACCCATGAACTATTTGGAAATAAGGCACCTGCAATTAATGCGATAATAGGCAATTTTGCACCACAAGGAATAAATGTGGTGGTCATGATAGTCATTCTTCTGTCTTTTTCGTTTTCGATTGTTCTGGAAGCCATAACACCAGGAACACCGCAGCCTGTGCCAATTAACATTGGAATGAAAGATTTTCCGGAAAGACCGAATTTTCTGAAAATTCTATCCATAATAAATGCAATACGTGCCATATATCCACAATCTTCCAATATAGAAAGAAAGAAGAATAATACAAGCATCTGTGGCAAGAAGCCAATTACAGCACCAACACCGCCAATAATACCATCTACAATCAATCCTTGCAGCCAATCAGCTGCACCTGCTCCTTCTAATAAAGCAGATACATTTCCTTGAATCCATTCTCCAACAAACACATCATTTGTCCAGTCTGTTGCAATGCTTCCCACTGTGGAAACAGAAACATAATAAACCAACCACATAACTGCTGCAAAAATGGGTAATGCTAAAAATCTGTTTGTAACAATTTGGTCAATTTTATCAGAAGTTGACATATTGGTTGTGTTTTTCTTTTTAGCAAATTTTTGAATTAAACTGCTTATGTATTCATATCGTTCATTTGTGATGATGCTTTCACTGTCATCATCTAATTTTTCTTCACAATTAGAAATGATTTTTTCTAATTTATCTGCAATGTCTGTTCCTAGCTGTAAGTTTGCTGCTGCTTTTTCATCTCTTTCAAATAATTTGATGGCAAACCATCTTAATTGATTTGGGTCCACCATATTTTCAATGAGGGATGAAATATCTTGCAATGCCTTTTCTACATCTCCCTGAAATACCTCTCCAATAGGCTTTGCCGTATTTTGAGCTGATTCCAATGCCATTTTTGCCGCTTCCATGGTTCCCCGGCCTTTTAATGCAGAGGTTTCTACTATTTTGCAGCCCATTGCATTGCTTAACCCTTTTATGTCAATAAAATCGCCTCTTTTATGAACAATATCCATCATATTCATGGCGATGACAACAGGAATACCCATTTCCATAAGCTGTGTTGTTAAATAAAGATTTCTTTCAATATTGGAACCATCTACCAAATTTAATATTACATCGGGATGGTCATTTATAATATAGTTTCTGGTTACAACCTCTTCCAATGTATAGGGAGAAAGAGAGTAAATTCCCGGCAAATCTATGATATGGACATCTTTGTTGCCTCTTAATTTACCTTCTTTTTTTTCTACTGTAACACCAGGCCAGTTTCCTACATATTGAGAACTTCCTGTCAAATCGTTAAACATAGTTGTTTTACCGCAGTTTGGATTTCCTGCAAGAGCTATTTTGATAGCCATTTTATCCCCTCCTCAATTAACCAATCAAAATCATTTCTGCATCAGCTTTTCGTAAAGAAAGCTCATAACCTCTCACTTTTACTTCCACAGGGTCACCCAAAGGTGCTACTTTTCTTACAAAAATTTCTGTACCCTTTGTAATACCCATATCCATAATTCTTCTTTTTACGGCTCCCTCTCCTATCAATTTTGATACAATAACAGTTTCCCCTATTTTTGCTTCTTTTAATGTTCTCAAACTACTTTCCTCCCCATTAAACCATAATTCTGCTGGCCATAGACTTACTGATTGCCACACGGGCCTCTTTTATCTTTACAATTACATCCCCTTCCATTTGAGATATAACAGTTACTTCACTCCCTACTACAAAGCCTAAATTTTCTAAAAATCGCTTTGTATCGTCCTTTCCGTTGATTCTTTTGATGGATTGTACCACACCCGTTTGTGCCATAATTAAAGGCATCATAAATACCTCCCTCCATTGTTGTATCAGCATAAATTATAAAAATAGCAATAAGCACCACATAATTAATATTAGTTATTACTAACTATAAATTAGTTTATATGAGCTAACAATATTTGTCAATAGATAATTTAGAAAATAGGCATAATATTTTTTGAAATACAATGAATAAATATTTATTGCTCTTCTGTTTTAGATTCTTTTAGTAATTGAAATATCTGTTTATAATCTTTTGAAAAAATACTGCCCTTTCGCCACAAAATATAAAATCATGAGATACAGAATAATCCTCTAATCCTATTTACAATCCAGTTCTTTTGTACAACAGGCTTATAAAAAAATGCTATTCCTGCTCCTCCACATACCATAGCTTTTATAGTATTCAAATTTCCAATTTCTATTAAATATTTAAACTCCTTAATATTTAAATTATGTTCTTTTCATTCTCTTTCCAATACTTCTCTTGTGCCAGAGTCTTTTTCCATTACTATCAGTCTTTCTTTCAAAATATCTTTCAATTTATCTATTTTATTGCAAAAACAATAATCCATGGAGCAAACCGGTATCAATTTTTTTTGTACGATAAATAAAGCTATCATAAGACTGTTTGTCAAAAAAAACTCCGCAATAGCAAAATCAATTTCTCCATTCTCTAACTGTTGTAATCAATTTTCTGTATTAGATATAATCATATGAAGCTATATATTTGGCTGCATTTTTAATAAGCCAAGCAACAGCTTCATAGTATACTCCCCTATGGTTAACACCAAAATAAAGGCAGTAGGAAGCAGAAATTTGCTGCATATCAGCTCTCAAATGAAAAATATCATGATTGTGCGTAGAAGAAGCTTTCCTGCTTCTGTAAAATATCATTGTTTGCAATGATATTGAAACAGCTTTGCACCAAAATATTTTTCTAATATTTCAATGTGTTTCGATACAGCAGGTGGTGTGATATGTGGCTTTTATAAAATTCATGGCGTGACAAACAGTTAAAAAGGTTTCTATACAAAAACATCACCTCTGGATTATAACATTATGATAAAATAAACATATATAATTTTACATTATGGAAATAAAAGGATAGTATATAAACTGTAAAAAATGGATAAAACTGAAGTAGGAGGAAAAAAATTATGAAAAAAATGAAAGAATTACTTCCCGGAATATTATTATGCCTTATCATTGCCATCCCTTGCTGGTTATTGGGAAAAACACTTCCCATCATTGGAGGACCCGTTTTTGCTATATTATTTGGAATGATAATCACATTATTTTATCAAAAAAAATTAACCACACAATCTGGAATTACTTATACATCTAAAAAAATATTACAATATGCTGTCATATTGTTAGGCTTTGGCTTAAATTTATATGAAATTGCTTATGTAGGAACAACTTCTTTGCCTATTATATTATGTACTATTTTTACTTCTTTGATTGTTGCATGGATACTCTATAAAATAATGACAATACCAAAAAATATTTCTATTTTGGTAGGTGTAGGCTCTTCCATATGCGGCGGCTCTGCCATTGCAGCAACTGCCCCAGTGATTGGTGCAGATGATGAAGAAATTGCCCAAGCCATTTCTGTTATATTTTTGTTTAATGTCATTGCCGCATTGATTTTTCCCACATTGGGCAGTATTTTAGGATTGACAAATGATGGATTTGCGCTGTTTGCAGGCACAGCGGTGAACGATACCTCTTCTGTGACGGCAACGGCAACTGCTTGGGATGGTATGCACACCGGGGCCAATACGCTGGAATTTGCCACCATTGTCAAGTTGACTCGTACATTGGCAATCATCCCCATTACATTAATATTAGCATTTTTACAAACAGCTCAATCAAAAAAGCAAAAAAATAAAAAAACAGAACAATTTCATATTAAAAATATATTTCCTTCATTTATATTGTTTTTTGTTTTAGCATCTATTATTACAACCATTGCAGCTTCTGCCGGCATTGATGTTTCTGTATTTTCATTTTTTAAAGAATTGTCAAAATTTTTTATCATTATGGCAATGGCCGCCATTGGTTTAAATACTAACATTGTAAAATTGATTAAAACCGGAGGAAAACCAATTTTTATGGGAATGTGCTGTTGGATAGCCATTGCAGGAGCAAGTTTAATTGCACAGCGTATTTTAGGGCTTTGGTAAAATCAGAACTATACTGAAATCTGAAAGCTTTCTATAATTTTTATTTCTGAAAATGTAAATTATTTTATTTTGTTAGATGTAAAAAGAAGACTGTACTATTTTATATTACTGAAATTTTTATACTCAGACAGTAAAAAAAGCGTAGATTATCTACGCTTTTTTACTATATTATTTTATAACGATATTTACAATTTTATTTGGTACATAAATCTCTTTTACAATCGTTTTTCCTTCTAATCTTGCAGAAAGCACTCCTTTTGCCTGTGCCAAAACACTTTCTTTGCTATCTGCTGTACCGATTGTCATATTATCTCTAAATTTTCCATTTACTTGCAATGCAATTTCAATGGTATCTGTTTTTAATTTAGATTCATCACATTCCGGCCATTTTTCAGAAAATACAGATGTTGTATGTCCCATTTCTTGCCACAGTTCTTCTGCAATATGTGGTGCAAATGGTGCTAATAACATAATTAAAGCTTCCAGTGTTGCTTTATCAATGCCGTTTTCTTTTTTTGCAATATCCATCATTTTATTTGTATATTCCATAAAACCACTGACAACTGTGTTCATGGTCAATGCTTCTAAACGATGTGTAATTTCAAATATCAATTTGTTTCTGATAAATTCCATTTCTTTTGTTTCTGTTACATTGCTGTCTTTATAATTGCAAACCAGCTTCCAAACTTTATTTAAGAAACGAAATACACCATCAATACCACTGTCATCCCAGTCTGAATCTAACTCAGGAGGACCTACAAAAAGTTCATACATTCTCAAAGAGTCACAGCCGTATTTTTCTACCAAATCATCAGGGGAAACTACATTTCCAACAGATTTACTCATTTTTGCACCATTTTTGGTAATCATACCTTGATTAAACAATCTTGTAAATGGTTCATCAAAATCCACTGCACCAATGTCATACAAAAATTTTGTATAAAATCTTGCATAAAGCAAATGTAATACAGCGTGTTCAATACCGCCTACATATAAATCCACAGGCATCCATTTTTTAAGTGCTTCTTTACTTGCCAGCTCTTTATCATTGTGATTATCTACATAACGTAAGAAGTACCAAGAAGAACCAGCCCATTGTGGCATAGTATTTGTTTCTCTCTTGGCAGGTCCGCCACATTGAGGACAGGTTGTATTCACCCATTCATCAATATGTGCCAGTGGAGATTCTCCTGTGTCTGTTGGTTTATAGGATTCTACCTCTGGCAATTCAATAGGAAGCTGTTCTTCTGGTACAGCAACTGCACCACAGTGTGGACAATGCACAATAGGAATAGGCTCTCCCCAATATCTTTGTCTGGAAAATACCCAGTCACGTAATTTATAATTGATTGTCTTTTTGCCATATCCCTTTTCTTCTAAATAATGAGGTGCTTTTTCTTTGGCATCAAAAGCTCTCATACCATTCCAGTCACCGGAATTTATCATAATACCGTCACCGGTATAGGCCTCCTGCAATTCCTTTTCTTCTTCCCCCTCTTTCAATATAACCTGAATGATAGGTAAATTGAATTTTTTTGCAAACTCAAAGTCACGTTCGTCATGAGCAGGTACACACATAATGGCACCTGTACCATAATCTGCCAATACATAATCAGAAACCCAAATAGGAACCAAAGCACCATTCAAAGGATTGATGCCATAGCTTCCTGTAAACACACCTGTTTTTTCTTTATTTGTAATACGGTCCACAGAAGATTTTGTAGAAGCGGCAAAACAATATTTTTCCATTTCTTCCTTCTGTTCTGGTGTTGTCAATGCTTTGACATCTTTATATTCCGGTGAAAGCACCATAAATGTGGCACCATACAGTGTATCAGGACGTGTTGTATAAACAACAATTTCTTTATCAGAATCTTTTACGTTAAATGTCACTTCTGCACCATAGCTTTTTCCAATCCAATCAGACTGCATTTTTTTCACCTTTTCAGGCCAATCCAATTTGGATAAGTCTGCAAGCAGTCTATCTGCATAAGCAGTGATTTTTAACATCCATTGTCTTAAATTTTTCTTTGTAACAACAGTACCACAACGCTCACAAACACCATTTGTAGCTTCTTCATTGGCCAGCACACATTTACAGCTTGGGCACCAGTTCAATGGCATTTCTTTTTCATATGCCAATCCTTTTTTAAACATCTGCACAAATATCCATTGTGTCCATTTGTAATAAGCAGGGTCTGTGGTATTGACTTCTTTATCCCAGTCATAAATGGCACTGATTTCGTGAAGCTGTCTTTTTACATTAGCAATGTTGTTTGCAGTAGCAATACGAGGATGTATATTATTTTTAATTGCAAAATTTTCAGCAGGCAGTCCAAAGGCATCCCAACCCATTGGATGCAGCACCTGATAACCTTGCAGTACTTTATATCTGCTGACAACATCGCTTAATACATAACCTCTCCAGTGTCCCACATGAAGCCCTGTACCCGATGGATAAGGAAACATATCCAGACAATAAAATCTGGGTTTTACATCATCTTCTTGATTGATGGGATTTTTTTGCCAATGTTCACGCCATTTTTTTTCAATTTGTTTGAATTCATAACGACTGTTCATGATTCTAATTCCTCCTTTGTTTTTACATTACATCATGCATTTACAAAAAAATACAAGCCCCACATCTCCCATTAGAGACGAAGGGCTACTCCGTGTTACCACTCTATTTTGCCAAAACAAGGCACACTCAAATCCTATAACGGAGGATACCGTCACCATCTACTGCATTGTTCAATGGGATACTCAAAGGTGAGTTCCAAAATATAGCAATACTTCCTTTCACCAAACGAAAGCTCTCTGAAAAAGCCATACATTGTACTATTCCTTCTCTACGTATTAGCATATTCTGAATAAATTTATATCATAAGTTTATAAAAATTGCAATACTTTTACTGTATTTTTTTCAATTTTATATCTAATTTTATAATATATACAAAAACATAAAAATAATATGAAAAGTACTTCCTATGATAACAAATACATGAAAAATTTCATGAAAACCAAATAGCTTAAAATTCAATTTTGATGGCTTTAATGCATATATCATAGCTCCAATGGTATATGCAATACCACCTGCTGTCAAAACAAATATACCTGATAAGGAAATTGCATTTTTCAAAGGCACAAATGCAACAACAACCAACCATCCCATAATAACATAAAGTAATGTAGAAAACCACCGAGGCACAGACAACCAAAAAATTTTCAATACTATGCCTGCAAGGGCAAATATCCATACACTACTCAATAACAGGACGCCCCCTCTTCCATAAAGGGGAATTAAACACACTGGCGTATAAGTTCCGGCAATCAATATAAATATCATCATATGGTCAATACGGCGCAACAATGCAGTTGTTTTTTCTGAAATGTCTAAAGCATGATAAATTGTGCTTGCTCCATATAAAAGCAACAAAGAAGACCCAAAAATTAGAAAAGAAATAAAATAAAGCAATGATATTTTCTCGTTAGCTTTGATTAAAAAAATACATAATAAAGGAATTGCAGCCACAAAAGCAATAAAATGAGTGAGCGCATTGACAGGCTCTTTTATTTTAATGAATTTTCTTTTTTTCAATACATATTCCATAGATTCATCTCCATTCTAATAATAACACCGTAATATATAGTTTTAAAAACTACTTTATATTATATTTATATTATAACTTTTTATTCTAAATTTTACAACAAAAATTTATAATTTTTGTTGATACATAGTTTATAATACTATATAATAAAAAATAAATTCATTTTTCAATAAAAAGGTTTAGGTGAAATTATGGAACAACAAAAAGACTTGATACAAGAAATTACAAATTGCTTGAACAATTCTTCTACCATTGCAATAGAATCTATACCAAATATAGATTTATATATGGATCAGGTGACTACATTTATAGAGACCTCCCTTTTTGGATATAAAAGAAATAAAGAAGATAAAATATTAACAAAAACAATGATTAACAACTATGCAAAGGCCAAAATTTTTCCGCCACCCCAAAAAAAGAAATATACCAAAAACCATATTATGCTTTTGATTATTATTTATCATCTAAAATCTATTTTATCCATTTCTGATATCAGCAGATTATTAAAGCCTGTTACAGAAGAACTGACAAAAAATGAAAATTCCACATTATTAGAAAAAATTTATCAAGACTTTGTAGCATTGCAGCAAAAAAATGCCTCTATGATATTAGAGGGAAATTATACTTCTGCTATTGAACAAATGCAACATTATGAAAATGAAATAATTGGAAATATTATGCTTGTATTACAGCTTGTAATCAAAGCTAATACTGAAAAAAGAATTGCTGAAAAAATATTGGATACTTCCTTTCAATAAGTAAAAACCCCTTCTGTTACAAAAAAGGGGTTTTTATAATATAAAGGCTTATATACAACAAATTAATTACTTAACGCAATAATAGTAAAATTTTTATGAACATTTGTATAGATATGACAAACTCTCTTTGTAATCTAATAAGCTTTAAATAATATAATTTCTTGTTGATATCCAAAATGATGCAAACACTGGTAATTTCCTGTATCTAGGAAAAATGTCATACAATAGGCCTTTATCAATAAGCCCTATTTTAGATATATTCAAGCTTTTATATCTGTCTACGCTATGTTTTAATGGTGCTATGCTAAAACAATATCACAAAAAATAAAATTATGCTTTTTCAATATGTCCTGGAAACAATCCATACACATCATCAACAGGCAATGTAAATACAATACCTTGTGCAGGAGAACTCATGCCCATTTCAGATGAAATACTCATCATAATTTTTTGTTTAATTTCTTTTCTTGCAACAATCATTAAAATTTCTTTTTCTTCATTGATTGTAATTCCAAAAAATTTGGCTGCTTCCTTTCCACTGACACCATGCCCATGTAAAATCGTTCCTCCTGTTGCACCTGCTTTTTTGGCTGCTTTCATAGCATCAGCAGAATATCCATGATTGACAATAGCAATGACTAGAGCATATGTTTTATCCATACTCATTTTTTTGTTTCCTCCTCCTTTTGCCCTGTTAAAGCACGAAATGATGCCATGCCCCCAATACTGTCTAAAGGAATGGTAAAAGCAATGCCTTTTCCGGCTTTATGCAGTTCTAATATTTCATCTAATTGAGAAAATATTTTTGATACATCTTCTGCATATACAGCAGAAAGAAAAACATCCTTTTCTGTTTCATCCAATCCAAGATAATCCAGTATTTCAGAACTGGCAGTACCTTTTCCAAAGCATAAAATACTGAAATTAATATTTTGACTGTTATAATAGGATGCCAGTTTTTTTCCCTTTCCTCTGTCAATAATAGTTACCATCAATTTTAATGGTTTCACTTCCTTTATGACTGCCATATAATACCTCCTTTAAAATTCAATAATATCCTCATTTTCTTCTTCACTGATATGCGCTTTAGAGATATTTTTGTTTTGATTTAGGGTATAAATCAAACCTAATATTTGAATGGTAACAAGTGGAGTCATAGCCACCATTGCTACAATGCCAAAGGCATCTGTCATAATTTCTCCTCCTAATGTTTGGCAGGCTCCCATGGCCAAGGGCAACAAAAAAGTTGCTGTCATAGGACCGGATGCCACTCCTCCAGAGTCAAATGCTATGGCTGTAAAAATTTTGGGTACAAAATGAGAAAGTATCAGTGCAATGCTATATCCGGGAATTAAAAAATACCAAACAGGTATGCCGGTTAATACCCGAATCATTGCAAGCCCCACAGAAATACCAACACCACAGGATAAACTAATCAGCATGGATTTTTTGGTAATTACGCCGCTTGTAATTTCTTCCACCTGTTTATTTAATACGTGTACAGCAGGTTCAGCAATGACAACAAACATACCAATGATAATGCCAAGAGGTACTAATATCCAATTAAATGATAACTCAGCAATGCTTTTTCCAATATGATTTCCAACAGGCATAAAACCAACATTTACTCCGGTTAAAAAAAGTACAAGACCTAAATATGTATATATAATACCTACATATATTTTTCTAATATAATTTTTTGGCAGCTTTAAAGCAGCTCTTTGGAATATAAAAAAGAATATTACAATAGGAGAAAGTGCCACAGCCACTTCTTTAAAATAATGCGGGAATCCATGAAAAAATAAATAAAAAATTTCTTTGATACTATTTACAGAGCTTTCCATTTCAACTGCATAATCATCAGAAGATACTCCAAAAAAAAGACCTAACAATAATACTGCCATAATAGGTCCAATGGAGCATAATGCAATTAAACCAAAGCTATCTTCTTGTGCATTTTTATCTCCACGCACAGAGGCCACTCCAAGGCCTAATGCCATAATAAACGGTACGGTAATGGGGCCTGTTGTAACACCGCCTGAATCGAATGAAACAGCCAAAAATCGAGTTGGTGAAAAGTATGCCAGCAGAAATACAATTACATAAAAAAATACAATCAATTTTACCAAGCTGATTTGAAATAAAATACGAAGTAATGCTAATACAAGAAAAATGCCAACACCAATGGCTACCGATAATATCAATGTCATATTTGGTACAGACGGCACCTGTGTTGCCAGCACTTGTAAATCAGGCTCTGCAACAGTAATCATAATACCAAATAATAACGAAATCAATATCAAAAAAACAATGTTTCTTGATTTTGTAAGCTGTGCTCCTACTTTCTCTCCCATAGGCATCATGGCAATGTCAGCCCCCAATGTAAACAGTCCCATGCCACATATCAACAAAACAGCTCCTACTAAAAATAAGCCTATGGTATAATATGATATGGGTACGATGGTACAGCTTAATAATAATACAATAATTACAATAGGAATCACCGAAAAAAAAGATTCTTTTACTTTTGCTTTTAAATTTTTATACAATTTTGCGCCTCCTTTTTGATATGATAAAAAAACTCTAAATTGGCATATTATAAATATTTTTGCCAATTTAGAGGCATTGATAATAAATATTTGAAATAGTATAAATAATAGATTTTACTACTCTTAATTAGTATAACATAAAAATAGCAAAAGCAATATTCTGTTTTATTTATCTTAACGATTTCTTTATATGTTGTGTAATTTCCATTTACCGCAGGCATATCTCCATACAAAGCAAATAATGCGGAATATCCAATCCATAATCATGCCAATCCATACACCAATGGCCCCCATTCCCATTTCTTTGCCTAATATATAGCTGATACCAATACGGAATATCCACATGGATAGAATTGCTGCAATCATTGTAAACTTTACATCATTTGCTGCCCGCAAAGCATTTGGAAGTGTAAAAGATGCCGGCCATAACACAATGGCACAGCCACAATGAATCCATATCAATATTTTGGCTAAATGCAATGTTTCATCGGATAGATGGTATACCAATAATATAAACGGAAGGACACAAAGTATAATGGCGTTGATGGTGGAAGTGAAAGCATATGCAATTTTTAATAATTTTTTTGTATAATATTCTGCTTGTTTATAATCTCCTGCTCCCACACATTGTCCAACAATCGTTATCATCGCCAAATTGATGGCTTGCCCCGGAATACATCCAATAGAATCTATATTGTTTGCAACAGCATTTGCAGCAATTTGCACCGTACCAAAGCCTGCAATGATACTGACAACCAATACTCTTCCTAGCTGAAACAATCCATTTTCCAATCCATTGGGAATACCAATGTGTAATATCTTTTTAATCATAATACCATTTATTTGAAATTTTTGTTTTCTGTTAATATATATTTGACTTTTCGGATTACAAATAAGATATAATATAATAACAGATGCTAAAAAACGAGAAATAAGAGATGGAATTGCAACGCCGGCAATGCCAAAATGTAATAAAAATACAAAAAAGGCGTTTCCGCCAATGTTTATAACATTCATCAGCAATGATAACATCATTGACACTCTGGAATTTCCCATAGAACGAAATAATGCAGAGCAGGAGCTGTATATAGCCAAAAAGGGATAAGAAAATGCAGTAATATTTAAGTATATTACAGCATTTTCCATAACATCCCATTCAATTTCCCCAAACAATAATTGTAAAAGGGGTCTTTTGAAAAGTAATATCAATGCCATTACAACAATAGAAATTACTGCTGTAATAATCAAAAGCTGATAGGCGGAATCACAGGCCTGCTTACAGTCTTTTTTTCCTATAAATTGTGCTGAAACAACTGCTCCTCCAGTGGCCAATGCAGCAAAAATATTGATGATTAAAACATTAATCATATCTACAAGAGAAACACCTGAAACAGCAGCTTCTCCTGCCACAGAAATCATCATCACATCTGCCATGCCGACAGTAACAGATAATATTTGCTCTATAATAAGAGGGATGATTAACTGATAAATTGCTTTGTTGCTAAACATCATATTTTGTTTTACAGTAAGTGTTTCTGACATAATGTTTCCTTCTTTACATAGAAATAAGCTGTTTTACAAATTCTGTTGCCGGATGCTTTTGTATTTTTTCCGGTGTATCATATTGATGTATTTTGCCGCAATTCATAACAAGCACTTTTGTGCCCAGCTTTAGAGCTTCTTTAATATCATGGGTAATAAAAACAACAGTTAAGTGCAATTCTTCATAAATTTTTTTGATTTCATACTGCAGTTTTTTTCTGGTAATTTCATCAACAGCCCCAAAAGGCTCATCCATAAGAAGGATATGAGGCTGAGCAGCCAATGCCCTTGCAATACCCACCCTTTGCTTTTGTCCTCCCGATAATTCCGAAGGATAACGGCATAGCATTTCTTCAGACAGCCCTACTAAATGTGCATAGTACTGTGTTGTATTTTGTATTTGCTCTTTTTGTTTTTTCCTTTCCAAATCTAATACATAAGAAATATTTTTTGCAACTGTCATGTGAGGAAAAAGTCCAATATCTTGTATGACATATCCGATTTTTCTTCTTAATGCAATTAAGTTTACTTTTGAAATGTCCTTTCCTTCTACAAAAACCGTACCGGATTTTGGTTGCAAAAGTCCATTTATCATTTTTAATATGGTTGTTTTACCGCATCCCGAGCTGCCAATAACAGTTAAAAATGTGCCATTTGGAATAGATAGATAAAAATGCTCTATCAGTGAATTTTGCTCATAAGAAAAACAAACATCTTCAAAACGAATGATGGCGTTAGATTCCACATAAAACACTCCTTAATCTATCAGCCCTTTTTCTTTTAAAAAATTTTCTGCCACCAAATGTTCATCCTGCTCTTCCACTTCCACAGCATAATTCATTTTTGCCATTTCTGTATCTGTCAAAATACCATTCATTTTTTCCAAAACGGTTTTTAATTGAGGATATTTTTCCAATGTATCCATTCTAACAACTGTACCGCAATAATAATTTGTAAAAAAGTGCTTATCATCCTCCAATACTTTTATGTTTTCGGAAGATAACTGCGCATCTGTTGTAAAAGCGTTTGTCACATCAATTTCCTGTTCTTCCAATGCAGTATATTTTAAACCAATATCCATATCCTTTGTTTGTTTAAAGTTTAAACCATATGCTTGACACAGCGCAGGATAACCATCTTCTCTTTCAATATAATCATAATTTCCTCCAAATATGACTTGATTTGAAACATTGGCCAGCTCAGAAATGGTATTTATCTGTAATTGTTCTGCTTTTTGACGATTCATAGCCAGTGTATAGGTATTATTAAAACCATACAGTCCTGTCCATGTTAATCCCAATGCCTCATATTCTTTTACCAATTCATCATATAATGCATCTTCGCTTTCAGGCGTTTCTGTTTTTTTCAATACTGTAAACCAGCTTGTAGCAGTGTATTCTGGATATAAGTCAAACTCACCGTTTAACAGCGCAGGGTGAATATTGGTTGTACCGCCGCCAATGCCTTTTGTAATTTCCACATCTAAATTTGTATCCTGTTCAATTAAAATACCCAGCATTTCAGAAAGTATAAATTGCTCTGTCATAGGCTTTGAAGCAATTTTAATGGTACCGCCTTCAGAAGCTTCAGCCTCTGTCTGCTGCGTTGGAGTATTTGTGCTGCTGGTACAGCCTGCTAGAAAAACACCTGCTGTTGTTATAGCTGCAATGATTTTTGTTAACTTTTTAAATTTCATGATTTTATTCTCCTTTTTTTTGATATTCTTTTTTCATATTTTCCAATGATTGTATCACATATCAATGCCAACAGCGCAATTAAAAGACTGCCTGCCATGGTCATTTTGGCATTGTTTGTTGTAATGCCTCTATATACTGCTACACCAAGTCCTCCGGCGCCAATAAAAGAAGAAATACTGCTAATGGAAATTGTCATTACAATCATATTACGAAAGCCAGACAGTATTACAGGAGCCGCCAGAGGCAGCTTTATTTTATATAAAACTTGAAATGGCGTGCTGCCCATAGCCCTTGCTGCTTCTAAAATAGAGCTGTCAATTCCGATAATGCCTGTATATGTGTTTCTGACCATAGGCAATAAACCATATATAATCAATGCAATGATAGCTGTTTTATCACCTATTCCTGTAAATGGTATCAAAAACCCAAGCATGGAAATAGAGGGAATGGTATAAATTACATTGATGATACCAATAACCAACGGTGCAAGCTTCTTTTTTTGACTGATAAAAATACCAATCAAAAGACCGATTGTTCCGGCAATGATGCCCACAATCAAAGAAATGCGAATATGCTGTAACAATAATTCTAAAAAAAAATCTTTTCGCAGTGCATATAATTCAAAAAGCTCTGTTATCATATTGTCAGTTCCTTTTCTCTTTTACAACAATGGTAGTAAAATATCCTGCTTCTTCCGGCATTTCTTCTGGTGAAAAGTATTTTTTTTCTGTTTTCATGCCACAGTTTTCCACCATATAGCAATCAATAGATTCCCTTTGTATCAAAAGCATTTTTTTTATTTTTGAAAAGGATTTTCCTGCTTTCATCAATATTTTTGTACCAGGCAAAGATAAAGCGTGTTCCATAGGATAAGAAGCAGGTATAATATGAAGCATCTCATCTCCCTTTGCCAAACTGATATTTAATGCAGAAGCAACTGAGCAAAAAGAGGGAATACCACAAATCATATGTGCTTGTCCACCTTTTTTTAATACAAAATCATGTAAATACATATAAGTTGCATAAATAGAAGGGTCTCCCAATGTTAAAAAAGCCACATCCCCTTGTTTTAAATATTGCAGAAGAAGATTTCCCCCATTTTCATGACACCTTTTTAGTATTTCCTTTTCTTTTGTCATGGGCATATCAATTTGAAGCATTTGCTTTTCTGACAGCTCTGGTAAAGCCTGTATTACAATATCATAGGCCACAGAAGCGCCTCTTCCGCTATTGGGTATGGCAATCACATCACAGCTTTTGATGCACTTTACTGCCTGATATGTCAAAAGCTCAGGATTTCCAGAACCAATTCCTACACCATATAATGTTCCTTTCATAGCATTCTCCTTTGTCAATTTTTGTCGTTTATTATACTCCTTATTTTTGATAATTACAATAGGTTTTATTTTTGTTGTATGGTTTGAGAAATGTGGTTTGCAAATATTTGTGCTTTTTGTGCAATATCTGTGATTTTGTGTATGCTGTTTGGGTCATTTGCTGTTTCCAGCATGGCAAAGCGAGCAGGCAATATAAATGTTTTATTCATATTTAAAGCACTGATGAGCTGCTCTGCCACCAAATCTCCCCCGCTGTATCCGGAAACAATGACAGCAAAAATATATTTTTCATAAAACCTTGTTTTGCGAAACAGTGCTGTCAGACGATTGATAAAAGCACATAAATTAGCACTGACAGCATCATTGTAATTGGGACAAAGCAATACCAATGCATCACAGTCTAATATGGCCGGATAGACCTCATTGACAATCACACCTCCATAATAACAATTAGAGCTTTTGCTAAAATGCATACACATTGTATAGGGACAGCCGCCGCAGTCCTGTATAGAGCCGTTTCGTAATGAGATTTCTTTGATATTGCAATTTTTTAAATGTGATTTTACCATATTCCAAAGCTGCATTGTATTGGAGGTTTTAAAATTACTGGTATGCAATACTAATATATTTGGCTGTTTTTTTTTGATAGGTTTAAAATCTAATATTTGCTCTGTCAATATTTTAGCAGATTTTTCATAAGCTCCCATATTGTCTGTATCAAAATTTTTTGCCTGTATATTAAAGTTCTGCAAAGAGGCAGTTGCTTCTACAAGAGGCCTGCCGGGAAAGGTACAGCCTGCCATATTGGCAGTAAAAGCAAACTCTCTTGCAATAGATTTTGTAAACAGTTCACTTTCACCATCTACAATGATACCTGCTACACAACCATGCAATAAATTTCTGTCCATTCTTATTTTTTTTAAAAAGCGAAAATATTCCAGATTGATGCCGGAAACACCTTGAGAAATTGCAAAAAGAATTTTTTTGTGCTGTAAATTTTTTAATTCCCTTTCTTCTATAATTTTTTTATAGGAAATACCCTCCAAAGCCGTCGCCAAAACCTGCTCCAACCTCTTTGTCTTTTGTTTGTCCTCACAATAAGGCTGTACCAGAATCAGTTCTTTATTCATAGTATCTCCTCCAAATTTTGAAATGCTTTTTGAATACGACCATATAATGATTCATCCAAAGGAAGACTTTCTATTTCTAAACCGGCTTTTGTGGTTCTGTTTTTACAGCCCATGTAAATACCGCCCAAAAAGTTGGAGCTATAATGCCATTTCCCTTCCAATGTTAATAAAATGGATATGGCGGCAGAAGAAAGTGCAGGAGCAATATATGGCTTAAAACCAAGCTCTCTTGTTTTTAAATTGGCTTCTACGGTTCGTTTTGTCAATTCTCTTGAAATAGTATCATCATAATTTATAATACTGTTTGCAATCACTAAATCCTGTCCATGGGGTCCATAGGCTCTGCCCTCTGTCAAAAAGGAATCAAACCTTTTTTCTTTTTTGGCAAAATAGGCTGCCCTTGCATTCATCACACCCAATCCATAGCCTTGTATTTGTTCTGGCAAAAGCCCTTTTGCATCAAATTCATTATTATCATTTTGATTGCTTTTTAAAAAAGCAGCCTTGCAAAGAGGGTCCACAGGGTCAGAAACCACGGCAAATAAACCGGAAAAATGATTTTGCCTTGCTTTTTTGGCAAATATTTCTATAATAGATTTGTTTGCCTCAAACTGTGCCATACGAACATCATTGACATTTGCTCCAACAGGGGGAATGCCTTTAGAGGCACAAAATATAAATACATCACAATTAAATAAGTTTTCTTCTGAAACAATTTTTACTTCCGGGAGTTTGTCATATTCCCAAGGAAATGCAGTTTGGTTTAATTCACATTCCCATCTTTTGCAGACAGCTGCATTGATGTCATAAATACCAATTTCATCAATACAATTTCCTCCCAATAATTTTAATCCAATTAAAATGGTACTGCCTACATCTCCCAATGCCAATAAATGAACTCTTTTCTTTTTTGAAAAATTTTTAACAATTTCCAGTTCTCTTTGCTTCCATTGTTCTATTGTTCCATAAGCGGTGTTAATACAGGTAACGGTTTCTTTTTTTTCAAATGCTTTTTGTATTCTTTTAGGCAATGCTTCCGCTTCTGATTTTAATAAATTGGTATTTAACCAATCAGTCCCCTCCGGCTGTAAAAGCATAGCCGGATGGGTTGCCAAAAAACGTCCCTTTGCTTTTTTTACATCTCTTTGTACAGAAACAACAATACCATTTTTTCCTTCAAACCATTGCATAAAATATAACCCTCTCTTTTTTTATTATTCTATTAACCCTCTTAAACGTACCAGCTTTTCTATATCATTTGCAATATATACAGAAGGAGCTAAATGATAATCATAGCTTAGGCATCCTCCCTTATCCGGACAGCTGGGACGAATGATAACTTCTGCCAGGCGATTTAATGTCAAATTTCTTTCATATTCTTTTTGATATTCTTCTTCCAGCACCTGCATAATTTCCTCCGCATTTTCAAGGCTTACCATAGATAGATGATAGATTGCTTCTTTTGAAGCCCCCTTTAAAAAGGCAGGCATAACATAGGGAAGAATTAAATTAATGGAATTTAATAGGTTTGCCTTGAGCTTATCCTTTCTTTCCACAGTATCTCCTCCAATAAAGGGATAAATACTTGATTCTACAAACCAAGAGCGTAAAGAAGGAATAAAATATAAGCTCTCTACGTTCCTGTTTTGAATATCCATCAAATCCTTTCCTCTTCCGGAAAGAATTCCTACAATGATTCTTTCAATTTCAATACCTTCTGATTTAAAAAGAGGGTCTAATTCTTTGATACGATATCCCTTATGAAGTAAATCATCTACCAATATAACAGGTCTATGAAAAGACTTAATGGTTTTGGTTTGATTTTTTAAAGGAGCATAATTTGGATATTCTGTAATCTTAAAATTTTTTAATTCAGATTCATATGTTTTTTCTGTATGCAGCACTTTTGTTACTGTATTTGGAATCACCATGCCTCTTAAAATTTTGCCAAAAGGTACACACATGGCCGGACCAAGCTTTCTTACAGCCAAAGGCTCGCTTGGCACACCATTTGCTTTTGTAATCAGCTCTACCAAGCGATGGTGCATAATACTGGAATGAAAAGAAAGCACTAAGTTGCCCGGATATAATTTTGTCATAGCCTTTTGTAATTTATAATGGGTTTTGTCTAATATATCCAGTACTCTTTCATTTCTGTTAAAGGGTTCTTTGATGACAGTTTCCATATTTTTTATAAAAGCAATGGGATTTTTCATATCCACTACCCAAACAGGTCTTTCGGCCGAGCTTTCCTGCAATTTAAAAAATCCCTGCTGTTGCAGTACAGTATCTATTTTTTTATTATTGATTTTCATTTCCGGACTGAAAACACAATAGGTATAGTCTTCTGCCAATGCACTTGCCAATGTTTCTGTCAACAAAAGCTGCTCCGGATTTCTGATACTTGTATTTTTAGAAACATATAGGCCTGTTACAAGCAGTATTTTTCCGGATGTATTTTCACGAATGATATTTGCAATTTCTGTACTTTTAAATTCTTGATACAGCTTTAATGTTGATAAGGAACAAAATATAGATACCCCAACGATTGCCCCATTTTGTTCCCCATCTCTCAAAATGGTAAAGGAGGCCTCTTTTCTGTTCATGGCAAAACGAATTTGCTCCTGATTTTCATGCTTATGAGAAAATGAAATCAATTCATTTTGCAATGATGTATTTAACTGCTTTAACAGCTGTGTTTGTATTGTTTTGGCAATCAGAATTTGCTTATACTGTGCTTCTCTCAAATACAGGCTGTTTTCATAGATATAATTTTGTGCAATTGGGTCAATCAAATTGGAAATATCTCTGTTGTCGTCTATATTTTCTCGTATTCGAGTAGAGCTGATATCCTCTAAATGGACAGGTAATTTTAATTTTAATACACTTCCTGAAATTTTACCTTCCAAATGGTCATCTTCTCCCTCCTTTTTATGCCTTTGGCTCTCTCTCAAAAATAAGATGTGGTTAAATGTTTGTATAGAATGCTCCACAGAAGGCACCTTGTAGGAAGAGGCATTTTGTACCACATCGCTTCCTGCAACCATATACACTTCTTTTCCATAAAATAATTCCTTCAAGCCTTTTAAATCCTCAGGGTTTGCAATGTTAACAGGAATATCATTCGGAAAAAGATATATGTTTTCTTCATTTGCAATAGACATTGTTACAATCTCACGGCGTATCATATGAGGCTGTGTTTTTTTTGACCATGAAAATTCGTCTAATGCCAGATATACAATAAATCCCATGTCTCTGATTTCTTTTGCAATTTCTTTGTGCCCCAATGAAAAGGGGTCAAATGTGCCGGGAAAAAAGGCAACTTTATCCGGCTCTGCAAAGTCAAATGCTTTATATGAAAAAAGATAATCCCCTATAAAACGATAAATATAATTTAAAGAGGCTGCATTATAAAAAAAGGATAATTCGGAGGTTTCTTTATTTTCCAGCAATGTTGTAATCTTTTTGCCCATCATATGAAAAATTTCTCTTTTTTCTTTTAAAGAAAGCATTTGGCTTCCAAAAAGAGATTGTCCAATGATAAGCATAGACTCTTGATTTACCGTTTCATTATAATTTGCCAATCCTCCCAATAGCATTCCAAGCATTACTTTTTTGCGTTCCAAATAGGTTTTGCTGCTTTCTTGAAAACGGTTTTGATAAACACCATAATGCTGTAATATGATGCCCAATGTGTCTAATGTAACACATACCACTCTGGCATTTGTGCTAATTAAAAGTCTTTTCAAATCCCCTATAAATTCATCCAATTCATCAGGATGGAGATAAAGGGCAAATTCTCCTAAATATTGAGGGATATATTTTGAAAATTCATATTCTCCTATTTCCAATCCTTTTGTCAATTCAATGGCAATTTCATTTCGTTGTGCCAATGTCAAAAGAGGTGCAATGCTGACAATGGCATTGCCTGCACTGTGACGTACTGTCACTCTTTCGCTGACCTTTACAATATTAGAAAAGTGTGTTGCAATTTGCAGTACAGATATTTTGTTGTCATATTTTACTCTGTCTAAAAGCAGTTCAATATTAACAGATTTGATAATCCAAGGAGTTGCCACCTTTGTATTTTCTAAAAATATTTCTGAAATGACAGCTCTGTCTTCATATATTGTTTTTAAATCACAATATTTAAAACAATTTTGAAGCTTCCAGTTTTTTGCTGTTTTATAAATTAAAAATTGCAGTGTAAAATTATTTTCTTTTGGTATCTCTTCTATCATTTGTTGCATTTGCTTTGCGATATCCTGTCTTTTTGGAATTTGTTCTGTAATATATTTCATAAAGCATAACACAGCTGCCCACACTTCTACGGAGCTTGTTTTGACTGCCTCTTTTGAAAATCGAAGCAGTGTATGCATTTCTTCCTCTCGAAGCAATTCCAAAGGAACTAACAAAAGAGAGTCCAGCATGATGAACATGGTGGCTTCTTCTCTGTTTGTATTTTCATAAAATTTTAATAAATCCCCTAAATATTTACCTCGTTTGCCCTTAGGACATCTGCTTAGCACAGAACCAATGAGTATTTTTAATGTATATCCAATCCATCTTTTATGTCTGTCAGTCACTTTATGGTCTGGCTCTATAATCATTTCCAAATAGTGCTGCCACAGCTGTTGACTGGTATATTCTCCTAATGATATGGTTGCATCCTTTGGAATTTCTTTTCTATAATCTTCATCATAATTGATGATGATATTACCCATCAAATCCGCTGCCTGTCTTCGGATATCCCCTTCTCTGTGCATTAAAAGCTCATACAAAAATGAAAGCGTCATGGCCTTTTGTTTTTGTGTCATATATGTAAAATATTCTTCAAAAATGTTTAAATAAGCTCTGCTGTTTTTCCAGTTTTTTGAACTTCTTGCGGTTTCTAAAATATTTCCAAACGATATTTCATGGCTTAATCTGTGCATCAACAAAATATTATGTTCTATGGCCATATATTTTAATGCCTGCACTGTTTCTGTCATATTTAAAATGGCTTTATCTTTTTTTGGTTTTGGCGTCAATTGGTCTGTCTGAAAATCTACATTTACACCAAGACTAATCATATAATCTTCAAAATCCTTTAGCTTTGCATAAACATGACGATATCTATTTTCTTTTGCAGCATCCACATTATCTAATTTATCCAATATTACTTGAAAGGAATCCTCCAGACTAAAAAATCCCATCACCTCTTTGCCCTTTTCCCAGCATTTTGTTTTTACTCTAAAATCAGAATAAATTAAAACAAGAGACTCTATGGGTAAATTTTCTAACTCTAAATCCCATGTGGAATGGTTTGCTGCAATATGTCCGATAGAAGGCAAAAGATTCATTTTGCACCACAAATCTGTATAGTAATAGTGTAGATAAGGAATTCTTTTTACTTCTTCTTCCTTGCAGCCATATTTTCCAATATCATGCCCTGCTGCTGCACCGGAAATCAATCCCAAATCAATGGGGATACCTGCCTTGACAAGCTGTCTGGCTATGTGCATGGCAATATAATGCACTCCGGCAATATGGGCAAGAGAATCAAAAGGCATCAATTCTTTTCCGATACGCATCAACTCATAAAAATATTGGTTTTTGATACAACTGCGAAACCTTCTGTATTCTTGGGCATAATGGCTGTGTGCAATTTCTTCTTCTTTAGCAAAATCAAAATCTCTTGTTCTTTGAAATGGTGTGGCATTTTTTTCATAAAAAAAGAAAACGCCAAGCACTTCCAAATAAAACAAAACAGCCCTTTCATATATCGGCTCTATTTTGATACTTACACTGTCATGAAATAGTCCCTTTCTAATATAGCTGTATATATATTCCAGCCATCCTTGGGGCGGTTTTTTTGCTGCAAGATATCCCATTGTACCAGAACAAACAGATAATACATCCTTACAGCTTATATCATTTGATTGTATCACAAATTTGATATGTGCCTTCCAATCCTCATGTTTCAACAAAAACTGCATGGCTTTTTTAGTGGTATTCATTTTTCTTAAAAAACGGCGGTCTGTCAATTTTTCGTTTAAATTTCGATAGATTTCCTGTATCGCTTTTTTTTGCATAAAAACACCCATTTCTCCATAATTTTAACATATTGACATTTTTATTATAGTACTTTTTTACAGCAACATAAACTATTTTTTCACAAAAATAAAAAAGAATCTATATAGATTCTTTTTTATTTGAAATATTATTCAATGACTCTTAATGCACCTGTTTTTGGATGCATAGCAAAGCCATATACCTCTACATTTTTATGTACTAAAGGGTGGTTTTGAATCATTTTTACTGTGGAAAGTACAGATTTTTCCAAATCACAAAAGCCTGTCAGCCATTGCTCTATATTTTTGTGGTTATGATTAACCTCTTCTATGGTTTGCTCTGAAATACCATGAGAAATCATTTTTTCAACCATTTCTTTGCCATTTAAATGCTGTCCGCCGCATTCATCATGGCCTACTACCATAATGGTGTCAACATCCAATTCATATATTGCCACAATCAAACTAAACATAGCACTGTCATAAGGCTCCATAATTCTGGCACCAGCATTTTTTATCAATTTTACATCTCCATTTTTCAGCCCAAGAGCGGCAGGCAGCAATTCAGTAAGTCTAGTATCCATACAAGAGAGTATGGCAATTTTTTTGTCAGGATATTTTGTTGTTTCATATCTTTGATACATTCCATGTTCCACAAAAATACGGTTATACTCCAACATTTTTTTTAAATTATCCTTCATTTGAAATCCCCCTTTATTATTAACATAGATAATCATACCAATCCCAATCTATATTCATGATTTCAGAAAGTACTTCTTGTTTTGGTAAATCTACTAGCTCAAACTCTATTTCAAATTCATGATAACGCTCTCCGTCAATAATGGCAGTCCCTGTTATAACATAATGCTTTTCTTGGCCTTCTACAAATTCTCCTTCCAGCCACAAATCATCTTCTTCAATATATATTTTATTTAATTGCTGTTGTATTTGCTCCGGTGTAAAGTATTCCTTCAAAAAAAACCCCCCTTATACTATTTCTATATTATTCTATCATGCAATTTTTATTTATTCAATACCATTTCAAGTTGTATCTATTTTAGAAAAATGGTATACTAAAAATAATTACAGTTAAAGGAGCTATTTGTCATGAATTATATTGTGTTAGATTTGGAATTTAATCAATCCTTTGCTTTTAAAACAGGTTTTCAAACAACAGTACATCCGGACTGCCCTTTTGAAATCATACAAATTGGTGCTGTAAAATTAGATGAAAATTTTTCCATTTTAGAGCAATTTAATTTTTTGATTAAACCGGTTATTTATCCAAGAATCCATCCCTATGTGGAAAAAATTACAAATCTAACCTATGACCAATTAAAAGATTGTCCTACATTTGAAGAGGCCTATAAAGCACTTATCCATTTTATAGGCAATCAAGAAACGCTTCTTTGCACATGGGGAAGTGATGACATCAAATCTCTTTTTAAAAATATATTATTTTATCATTTAGATACTACAAAAATTTGTAATAGATTTATCAATGTGCAAAAGCTTGCCTCATCCTATTTAAAATATGAATCAGGAAAATCCATTGGATTAAAAAATGCAGTAACAGAGCTGCACATAAAGGCAGAAGAACCTTTTCATGATGCATTGTATGATGCTTTATACACAGCAAAAATATTTCAGATTGTACACCAAAAAGAAAACAAACCTGAAATATGCCAAATTGCAGAGCTGCTGCATAAAAATAAAAAAACAACCCGTTTTCATGTAAAGGGGTTAGTAGAATATTTTGAAAAAACATTAAACAGGGAATTGACACTAGAAGAAAAAGCACTCATTAAAAAGGCATATAAATTTGGCAAAGCCCATGCCTTTGATATTCCAAAAAAGAAAAAATCAATACCATAAAATAAAACAGGCGAATCCTGTTTTATTTTTTACTGTATTGTAATAAAAGCAATTCCACAGCCAAATCCGGATTTTCTTTGCCTGTTTTAATATTGGTATCTATATTCAGACAATTTTCCAATGCGTTTTGTAATTCCTCTTTTGTAAAATGCTTTGATTGCTGAAGGCATTGTCTTACAACAAAATCTCTTACACCTATTTTTTGAGCAATTTCAGATTGTGTTTGTCCTTGTTCTAATAATATTTTGCATTGTAATATCATGCGAAATTGTCGTATGACCATTGCAAGCACCATAAGGGGAGATTCCTTCATCAAAATCAAATTGCGATAAATGGTAACAGCTTCTTTGGAGCGGCCGTTTGCAACAGCGTCCACCAAATCAAATATTCTTGTTTCTAATGATTTGGTACAAATAGCATCAATATCTTTTACTGTAATAAAAGCCTCTTCTGTTAAAAAATAACGTAATTTTTTTATTTCTTCCTCTAGCTGTGTCATTTCTCCTCCAACAGTACGAAGCAAATACACAGCCACAGCGTTTTCTATTTGCATATGATTTTCTTTGCATTTTTTTTGAATCCATAAAAGCATTTCATTTTCGGAAAGATGATTCATTTCTGCCACATAGCCATGTTTTAAAATAGACTTGTACAGCTTTGTTCTTTTATCAATTTCATTTTCTACAAAAACAATGCAGGTGGTATCAGGAATATTTTTTATATACTCTGCCATTTTTTCACTATCTTCTTTCCTTCCTGATTGAAGCAAACCGCTTTCTTTGATGATTAACACTCTTTTTTGGCTTAAAAAAGGCAATGTATCTGCACTGTCTAAAATATCAGAGGCCGTATATTTTTTTCCTTCAAATATATCCAAATTCATGGTTTGCTCAGAAGCATCCAATATAGTATTTTTTAATAAATCTGTATAATATTTTTTTAAATATTGTTCTGTGCCATAAAATAAATAACAATGTACAATATTGTTTTGTTTTAATTGTTTTTTCAATTCTTTCATTGCTGTATCGTCCCTTCTATGCTATAACCATCTTTTTCAACCAAAACGGTAATGGTCCCTTGCTTTGCTGTTTCATATAATATTATGTTTTGCTCCTGCAAACGCTGTATTGTTTCCATATGAGGATGTCCGTATCTGTTTTCTGCACCATAGGAAAGTATGGCAGCTTCCGGCTGCACTGCTTCTAAAAAGGATTTTGTAGTAGAATATTTTGAGCCATGATGCCCTGCTTTTAATATAGTGCTTTTTATAGCTTCAGATTGCTGTTGCAATATGATTTGTTCATCCACTGCTCCTGCATCTGCTGTAAGTAAAAAAGAAGTGTTTTGACAAGTGATACGTAATACAAGAGAACCATGGTTGTCATCTGCATCAAAAAATGCCATTTTTTCATAGGGATATATAACTTCTAAAGCAGTACCTTCACCTAGCTGCGCTTTTTCACCTGCCTGAATGGTATAAATGGGAATATGGTATTTATCAGCATTTTTCAAAAATGTTTCATATAATGGTGTTTTTTCAAATGCATACTTTGAAATATAAATACCCCCTATTTCAATTTGCTGAAATAGTTCAATAGCTCCCAAGCAGTGGTCTGCATCCATATGAGTAATAAAAAGGCCATCTATTTTTGAAATACCTTCCTTTTGTAAATATGGCAATATGGTATAAGTTCCTGTATTTCTGCCTAAAGGGGTATAAAATGCGCCTCCTGTATCTATCACATATGTATAGCCATCATGGGTTTGAACAATTGTGCTGTCACCCTGTCCTACATCCAAAAAGGTTACTTTATCTTTTTGAAAAAAATATTTGTTTGCAAAAATACTGCATAACAATATGATTTCTAATGTAATTAAAGTATATTTACAATATCTATTATTTCTATTATAAAAATAAACAGCAATAAAAATTGCATAGCATAACAAAATAATGGCAATAGAAGGACGCCCCCAAAGAACATATCCATATGGAATAGATTCTGCCAAAATACAAACCTTTTCATAAAATTCTAATATATAAAATATAGTGCCACTGAAAAAAGCAGCAATGGGTATAGAAAATAGACCTACTATACCTACTGCCATACCCATTGCCAACAAAAAACCTGTCAATGGCAGTACTACAACATTGACAAAAATGCCTACTAAAGAAACAGAATAAAAATGATAGGCTGTAATAGGAAAACTAACAGCGGAAGCAATGGTACAAATACCAAAAGAATTTTTAATATATGTTGGCAAAGGATTATTTTTTAGCATATTTGCACCGAGTAAAATGCCTGTAATTGTGATAAAAGAAAGCTGAAAGCCAATATCCCATAGATATAACGGCTGTACCAATAAAATACAAATTGCTGCAAGGGCAACATTGTTTAAACTGTCTGCTTCATAATAAATCAAATTTCCTATCAGTCCAATGCCAATCATAATCACTGCTCTGACAGACGACGGAGAAAATCCGGAAAAAAACAAATAAAATATTAAACAAAATAATACTACAATAGAGCTTTTTCGTTTATTCCATTTTAATAGTTTTTCCAATCCATAGAAAAGATACATACTAATGATAGAAACATGAAGGCCTGAAATGGCTAAAATATGTGTAATACCTGCTGTTGTATATCGTTGCTCTGTAATAGCATCAATATCATCTTTATCTCCTGTTATCATAGCTTTTAAAATACTGCTTTTTTGCTGAGGCAAAACTGTGTCATAAACTGTTTTTATGTCTTCTTTTAATTGATAGATATTGCTTAAAATAGGTATTTTGTGTTGTCCTGTTACTGTTTTTTTCTCGGGATATATTTTGTAATCATATCCTCTTGTACCTAAATATAATTTTTCATCATAGCCACCCTCTGTGGTATTTTTTTCTAAATGCAAAAGTGGCCCTTCCAGTTTTACGCTATCCCATATATTTACTGTTTCATACTTTTCTAATATAGCTAAAATTTTAAAAGAGTCTGTTTCTTTTCCATCCTCCCAAATAACAGCACTTGTTTGAACTGTTATTTTTTGCCTTTGGGATGTGGTATAAGAAATATTGGTTACTGTACCTTCTATCACAACTGATTGTTTTTGTTTTGCCAGTTCATCCAATACCATAGAAGCAGGCTGTAATTGTATTGTAATCAGTATATTTCCTAAAATAAAGAACAAAAAATAAATAATAGGAAATTTACTTTTATAATAATAGCCTATTAAAATAGATATTACACCGATTATAACAGTAAAAAGAGCAAAACACATATAAGATGCGTTTTGCCCAACGATAATACCAATGATGAAAAAACATACTGTCCATACAAAAGGTCTAATCATATACTATACCCCAATCTCCATAGCGACAAATGGTTTGCTATAATCCAAATGACCGCCTGCATCTTCCATTTTTTCTCCTTCAATTAAAAATTGTACTTTTTCTACATTATATAATGATACAAGAGAGTTTACAATAGAGTAAACCGCAATTTGTTCATTTACGCTTCCATTTGTAATTTTTGTCATAAAATCATTGCTTACATTTACATAACAAATGCCGTCTTCTGTGGTTGTAGCATCTCTTATTTTAGCATCAGCCGGAATGGTAATAAAATTCCCCTTTTCTTTTGGTCCTGCAATGAGCTGTTCGATTACAGATTTTTCTCTTGGCTGATTTTGGCTTACTTCAATTTCCCTTTCTTCTGCTACAAGCTTTGTACCGGATTCATTTGTAAAATAGAGTGTGACAATTTCATATCGTTTGGATTCTGGAGAAACAATGGGATTTAACATGACATTTTCACGGCTCATCAATCCAATGGGGTCACCGGATGTTTTTTTCAATGCTTGCCCATCTACTGTGATGTGAACATAGTCAATAAAATCCAAGCTTGTAACAGACCATACAATAGAACAACGACACATAATCTCTGAGCCGGCAGTTAAATTGTAATACGTTTCTGATAAATCAATTATGGCAATGTCATCTTCTATGTCAATATGCAATACTGCTAAATCCTGTGGTATGACAGATACATTGCCTTCCTTCTTGGAGCCATTTTTTAATTCCTTTATTACAGCTTCAATCAGTTCCTTGCGTGTATCTCCATAAATGGTTCTTTCTTCTGCTCTCATTTTGGATGTTGTTGTGTTATTAAAATATAGTTCTACTGTTTTTTGATGATTGTTTTCTGAAGCATAATCCTTTCTTTGAAAAACGGAAAGAAATATGATGCTGATAATCATCAAAAAAAGAACAATACACCATACTATTTTGGTATAATTTTTTTTATCTGACAAAGGAAAGCCTCCTTTTTGATTACAATATTACGCATTTTGATGCAAAGGAATTCTTACTAAAAATGTAGTTCCTTCCTGTTCTTTACTGTTGACCTTTATACTTCCGTTATGCATCAAAATGGTAGAATGCGTAATAGAAAGCCCTAATCCTGTTCCCCCTGTTTCTCTGTCTCTTGTTTTATCCACTCTGTAAAAACGCTCAAATATTTTTCCGATTTCTTCCTCTGCAATGCCAATGCCTGTATCAGAAACCGAAACAAAAGCATTTTGATGATCACAGTCTACTGTTACAGTAATAGAACCAGACTGTGGTGTATATTTAATGGCATTTTCTATCAGATTTGAAATGGCCAATATAAATTTTGTTTTATCTATGTCCGCAAATACCTCTTCTTTTAAAGGAATAAATGCCAGTGTAATTTTTTTTACATCAGCCAAAGGCTTCATTCTTTTCATCATATCCTTCATCATTTGGTTTAGCTCCGTTTCTACAAATATCAAAGGAATTTCTTTTTGGTCTAATTTTACTAATGTTAATAAATCATTTATAATTTCTGTCATACGGTCAATTTCGGAATTAATATCTTCTAAAAATTCAATATAAGTTTCTTTTGGTACATCATTTTGCAGTAATATAGACTCGCTTAATACCTTCATAGAGCTAAGAGGTGTTTTCAATTCATGGGATACATTTGATACAAAGTTTTGACGGCTGGTTTCCACTTGCTCCAGCTTTTCCGCCATATGATTACAAGCCAATGCCAAATCAGAAATCTCATTGTGGCGCAGCCCTTTGATATCAATTCTTTGGTCAAAATGCCCTTCTGACATTTTGATGATAATATTTAACACTTTTTTTAAAGGCTCTGTAAAAAACTTTGCCATAAAATACATTAATATCCCTACAATTAGGGCGATAATGACAAAAAGAAGATTGGATTGCCTGCGTATTTCACCCACTGTATTGCTTACATCATCACTGCGGGCAGAAATCAGCACCACACCAATTTTATTGGAATGCTCATCCAATATAGAAACTGCTGCATAAATGTTTCCATTTTCTTGTTGATTGGCTATATCTTTATTATCTAATGCTTCAATGACTTCTGGTACCAAATAGGTCTTTCCCACATCCTGCCTGCTGGAATCATTGATGACAATACCCGAAACATCTATTACCAAAACACGAAAATTGCCTTGATTGCTGGTTGCACTGATTTCTTCATTAAATTGTTTCCATTTTGTTTCATCATACAAATAATGAGAAGACGAAATTTTTCCAGCCAGTATATTGGCTTGGCTCAATAGCTCTTTTTTTCTTTCCTCTACAAAATATCCGTCCATTGTACGAAATATTGTATTTGTAAAAAGAACAAGAGGCACAACGCCTACCAATATATATGTCAACAGCAGCAGCCATTGCAGACTGTTCCATTTTTTTCGTAATTTAGTTAAAATAATAACCAACTCCCCATTTAGTGAATATATATTTAGGGTCACTTGGATTTTCTTCTATTTTTTCTCTCAAACGACGAACATGGACATCCACTGTTCTAACATCTCCGGGATAATCATACCCCCAAACAGTATCCAAAAGCTTTTCACGGCTATAAACTTTTCCTGGATTTTCCATAAATAATTCTAATAAATCAAACTCCTTTGCTGTTAAGTTGGTTTCTTTTCCATCAATAAATACACGTCTGCTTTCAAATTCCAGCTCCAAATTACGCACTTGTAATGTATTTTGAGAATCCTTGCGAATCCCCTTATGATTGGAGCTTCTTCTTAAAATGGCTTTGATTCTTGCTTTTAATTCCAGTATATTAAAAGGCTTTGTAATATAATCATCTGCTCCATACTCCAATCCCATGATTTTATCCATATCCTCTCCCTTTGCTGTTACCATAATAATTGGCACCTGTGAAAATTCCCTTGTTTGCTGGCAAACCTCCAAACCATCCATTTTTGGCAACATTACATCTAATACAATCAAATCAAATTTTTCTTCTTTGATATAATGAAGTGCTTCTTCTCCGTCATAAGCTGTTGTAACCTTCATTCCATCTTGTTCTAAAGAAAATTTGATTCCTTTTACAATTAATTTTTCATCGTCTACAACCAAAATATGGTATGCCATCTCTCTTTCCTCCTGTATCTTTATTGGGTAGTAATATAATTTTTTATATTTTCAAAAATGCTGTCCCCAATTTTAGGTACATTTTTGATTTCTTCTATTGTCTGAAAAGAACCGTTTTCAGTTCTGTAAGCAATGATGTTTTCTGCCAGCTTTTCACCAATTCCTGGCAGCAAATCCAGTTCTTCTGCACCAGCTGTGTTGATATTGATGCAGAGGGCAACTGTATCCTCTTCTAATATAGATTGTTGTTGAGGTGGTACGGTTTGTTCTTTTTGCTCTAAAAAGAATGTGCTGTATTGTATTTTCATATCCTGCTGCGTTTGAGGAATAATGATTTTTTGCCCATCAAAAACATTCCAATCCAATGAAATGGCTTCTATATCTGCTTGTGGGGTCAATCCTCCTGCTTGTTCAATAACATCTTTTAAAGTATATCCTTCAGAAAGAGTATAAATACCAGAATAATTTACAGCACCGTCAATTTCCACTGTAATCGTATCTAACTGCTCTAAATTGACATCCTGTTCAAGAACATCTTCTTTTTGTGTACCCATTTGCAGAATTGTTTTTTTTCGTATTTTGCTATAAGATATGCCACAAATGGTTATGATAAATAATAGCAGAAAAATTCCCCACCTGTTATCTATTTCTTTTTTCTTTTTTTTCATATCCTCACACCTTTAAAAAAGAAAACTGTTTTAGATTACACTCATTTCTGTTATAATCTATACTATTGTATCACATATTTTTGTAAAGGAGTATATAATGAAAAAAAATATTTTAATGATTTTTTTAACAGCCATATTTTTATTTTCTTCCTTTCATAGGGCATGGGCGGAAAATACCCCCCAATCTATGGAATTGGGAGCAGATGCGGCCATATTGATGGATGCTGCAACAGGAGAAATATTGTATGAAAAAAATAGTACCAAAAAAGAATATCCAGCCAGCATCACAAAAATTATGACTGCCCTTTTGGCATTGGAATCCGGAAAAATGGATGAAAATATTACATTTTCTCATGATGCGATTTTTGGCATAGAACCGGGCAGCAGCCATATTGCATTGCAGGAGGGAGAAACCATTACAATGGAGCAAGCTCTTTATGCTTTATTGATGCGTTCGGCAAATGAAGCTGCATTGGGTATTGCAGAGCAGATAGATGGCAGTGTAGAAAAATTTGCACAGCATATGACCCAAAGGGCAAAGGAATTGGGATGTGAAAACACCAATTTTGTCAATCCAAATGGTTTGCATGATGAAAACCACTATACCACTGCATATGACATGGCACTGATTGCCAAAGAAGCACTGAAATTTGATGAATTTAGAAAAATCATACAAACAATGTATTATGAAATTCCTCCTACCAATAAACAACAGGAAACACGGTATTTATACGGCCAGCACCAAATGATAAAGCCTCCCTCTATTTATACCTATGAGGGCTGTGAGGGCGGTAAAACCGGTTTTACAGATGAAGCACAAAATACACTTGTTACTTATGCAAAAAGAGATGATACAGAGCTAATTGCTGTGGTGCTTCACTGTCAAGGAGCCGGACATTATGAAGACACAATCAAATTGTTTGATTATGGCTTTGCAAATTATAAAACAGAAAAAATTGCTTCTGTCAATGATATTGCAAAAACAATACCTGTTGTCAAAGAAGATGGCAAAAAAACAATAGAAATAGATTCTGTCACAGCAAAGCCCCAAACAGATGTTTATAAAACAGTTGCCGTTGATTTTGACAGCAGTCAAATGACAAAAGAAATCAATTTACCTGAGCAATTAACAATGCCGGTCAACAAAAATGATGCTGTTGGCAATGCAACATTTTATTATGATGGACAAATTTTAGAAAGTGTTCCATTGCTTGCGGACCATACTGTTGAGGACACAGTTGCCGCATTGGTACAAACAGATAATGCCATTGGTAATTTTACTTCTATGGAAGGCATTCCATATTTTGGAAATATAAAAAATATGATACTTTTTTCTGTAAGCTGCGGAATTGGTGCCTTTTTCATATCATTTGTGATTTGTCGCAGCATTGGATGGTACAGAAGAAAAAGACGGCGTCTGGCAAGACAAAAAAGATTGAGCAGGCAAAGAAGAAGCTATCGCTAAACATTCAAAAAAAGAAAGCATATTGCTTTCTTTTTTTGAATATTTTTTTATTTCATTTTAATATCTTTTCTCCATAATCCATGTAAATTACAATAGGAATAAGCCGCCACCGGTTCATCATCTACTGTTACAAAAATGCCTCTGGGCTTATCTGAAGTACTGACATATTCTTGATGGATGTATTTTTTTTGTATTCCTTCTGTGGTTTCCAATGCAAGCCACATAATACTATGATTTTTTTCAATGGGATGCTCTCCGTTGCCTACGAATACTGTTACTTTATCCCCTTCCACCGTCACATCGGGAATATGCTTTTCCAAAGCCCCTTCTGCTGTGTTTGCTTCCAATTCCTTCATATCTTGGTTACAGCAGGTTATTTTTCTGCCATTTCCATCTAATACCAATTCCATAACATTATGACATTTTTCACATTCATAAAATTTTGCTCTTGCTTTCATGATATAGCCACACCTTTCTAACAGTATATTACTGTTAAAAATAGTGTTTCTCAAAATGATAGAACTATTCTTTTTTATTTTATGTTTCATAGGGCATTGTAATGGTAAATGTTGTTCCTTCTCCCTCTTTGCTTTGTACAGATACCTTTCCGCCATACAACAGCATAATATGTTTTACAATAGAAAGTCCCAATCCTGTGCCGCCTGCTTTTCTGGAACGTCCTTTGTCTACTCTGTAAAATCTTTCAAAAATACGTTCTATGCTTTCTTGCGGAATACCAATGCCTGTATCCTTTACTTGAAACAAAAAACAATCTCCTTTATTTTGGCAGCAAACAGTGACACTGCCTTTTTCTGTATATTTAATGGCATTTTCAATCAAATTGATAAACATTTGAGCAATTTTGTCCCGATTGCAAAAATAAGGGGGAATCTGTTCTATTTGCATATTTAGCTCCAATCCCTTTTCCTCTGCCTGCGAACGCAAAAGCCCATCTACATACTGCAATATACTTTCTATGGATTCATATTGTCTGTTTGTATCTTCTTTTCTGGTTTCAATTTCTGAAAGAGATAATATATCCTGTATCAAACGATAAAGTCTATGGGTTTCAATATCAATGATTTCAAGAAAATGCTTTGCTGCATCAGCATCATCAATGGCACCGGAACGCAATGTGTCTGTAAAGCCCATGATAGAAGTGAGAGGTGTTTTCAATTCATGGGTTACATTTGATATAAAATCACTTCTCATTTTTTCTAATTTTTTAATTTGCGTTACATCTTGAAAAACCAATAATGTACCAAGACTGTCATTTTTTTCATTGGAACAGGAAATTTGTGTTACATAAACCCGCAGTATTTTATCACCATTAAAATGAGATTTTAATGTTACAATATCTACTACATTTCTTTTTTCTGAAATAGATGTTTCCAAAAGGGTATAAATATCTTCATTTCTAAAAATATCATAAAAATCTAAACCAGTACAATAATGAAATTTAATATCAAAAAACTTATAACATTGGTCATTCATCATCAAAATTTTATTTTTTTTATCTATGGCCACTACACCGTTTATCATACTGTTTACAATGGCTTCCATTTTTTTATTTTCTGTTTCCAGCGCATGGATGGTGGTGTTTAATTTGACACTCATTTTGTTGAATGTTTTTGTCAACGAACCGATTTGGTCGTTTGTGGCCACAGGTATTTTTTTGTCATATTTACCTTGCGAAACCTCCACAGCAGCATTTGTTAAATCATCTAAAGGCTCTGATATTTTTTTGGAAAGATAATAAGCGCAGAAAAAAGCAACAATTATGCTTATGCTGGCACTAAATGAAACATACATCACCATTTCTTTACGAATGTTTTTTAATTGGGTCAAAGGAACAGAAAAACGTAATAGAATTGTTTGCGTATCTAATGTAACAGGAATGGCTGTATACATATATTCGATTCCAACCGTTTCACTTTTTCGATTGACAATAATACTTTTTCCTTCCATAGCTGCCTGCACTTCTTCTCTGTCTTTATGATTGATGCCATATGCCTTTCCTTCGGAGTCACTCAAAACATTTCCTTCAGCATCAATAATCGTTACCCGTAATTGAAGATATTTGGACAGCTCCTTTCCAAAAGCATCCAATCCCATAAAATTATGTTGCTCATAAGTATCCTTTAAGTTTTTGGCAGCAATATATCCTTCCTTTAAAAGATGTGTTTGATATTGCTCTGTATAATAATCTTGATTCATTTTAATGGAATAAAAACCAATTAAAAATGCAACAAATAATATCATTGCCACATAGGATAAAAACAATTTCTTTTGCATACTCAATCCTCTCTAAATTTATATCCAAAGCCTCGAACTGTTTTAATAAACATAGGATTGCTGTCATCCTCTTCTATTTTTTTGCGAATATGGCGAATATGCACATCTACTGTTCTGGTTTCACCAATATATTCATAGCTCCAAATTTTTTCCAAAAGAACATCTCTAGAATAGACTCTTCCGGGATTTTCTGCCAATAATTTTAAAAGCTCAAATTCCTTCAGTGACATTTCAACGGGAATACCGTTTTTGGTAACACTTCTTGTTTCCAATCCAATCACAAGACCATGAGTAGAAATTACTTTTTTGTCTTCCTTTTCAGATTCTTTTTTGTCCTCTTCCACCCGGCGAAGCAATGCCTTTACCCTTGCTTGCAGCTCTCGGATACTAAAAGGTTTTGAAATATAATCATCGGCTCCCATTTCCAATCCTAATACCCTGTCAAATTCATCTCCCTTTGCTGTCAGCATAATCACAGGCATTTTTTTAATTTTTTCTGTTGTACGAATTTGTCGCAGCACTTCTAAGCCATCTATTTGAGGCAGCATCAAATCTAATAAAACAGCATCTATTTTTTCATTTTGTAATATTTCAAGGGCTTGTTCTCCTGTTTCCACTGTTGTAACATGATATCCATTTAGTTCCAAATTATATTTTAAAAGCTCTAGTATATGGATTTCATCATCAACAGCTAATATGTTTTTCTTTTTCATGGCTGTACTCCTTATCTACATTTACTACACCAATATTATACAAATTATTTTTGGCAGTACAATCAAACAGAAAAATAATCACTTAGATGTCTTTTTTTGTTGGTCCAAAGCAGTTGCAGCAGAAAGAGCAGCAACCAATC
Organism: uncultured Clostridia bacterium; assembly: GCA_944384265.1. GTDB lineage: Bacteria > Bacillota > Clostridia > Lachnospirales > Anaerotignaceae > Coprocola. Next base: position 6,123 of record CALWSR010000010.1, on the reverse strand, counting down.
CTTCTCCCACTGCTTTTGCAATTTGATAAGGCGCACCTGTGCAGTCGCCGGCAGCATATACATTTTTTAAATTGGTTTGCATTTGTCTGTTTACTTTAATGCTGTTTCCCTCTGTTTCCAAACCAAAAAGGAGACTTTCGGGAGGAACTGTATTTTTAATCAGAAACACACCATCACATTCTATTTTTTCTCCATTGATTATAATGCCATTGACACGAATATCTCCCACAATTTCTTCTACATTGCCTTCTTTGATTTCCACATTGTCTTTGACATAATAAACAGGTTGATATAAAGGCACATAAATCACTTTTTTACAAATATCGCTTAAAAAATTTACATCTGCTTCTCCTTCACTGTTTTCAGCCACCAACACGACCGTTTTATTTTTGTACAGCATACCGTCACAGGTAGCACAATAGCTGACGCCTTTTCCCAAATATTCCATTTCTCCGGGCAATGCTTTGCTTTTGATGATACCACTTGCTAATATAATTGCTTTTGTTTCAATAAATTCATTTTCTGCATTGAGTACATAATGGTCGCCCATGGCAAGTATCTGTGTAATTCTGCATTCTTGAAAGGGTACACCTAATTTTACGGCGTGCTGATAAAATTGGTTTAACATTTCTTCTCCATTCATATCCGGCATACCTAAATAATTGTCCACCTTCTCTGCTGTAAAAAGCAGTGAACTGTTAAGACTTCTTCCAAAAATCTTTACCGTTTTATTTCTTTGGATACAATTTAATGCTGCTGATAACGCTGCCGGACCGCTTCCTATGATTGCTATATCTAACATACCATAACCTCCTAAAAAATAAAAATTTTCTTTTTATTAGTATAACATAATTATGCAAAAAAAAGCACATACTGTAAAAAACTATTTTTATAGCCGCAAAACAGTTGATAAACAAAGTATTTTCTTAATGAAAAAAGTAATCATTTAAAAAAGGCAGCCGACAAAAGCCGGTGCCTTTTTGACAGTATCAACTGATTTTAAAAATCAGCTCTTTATATACTTTTGATATCATGTTATTTTGCATTTGCTTTTTTTTCTATGATTTTTTTCTGCATTTCCATAGGTGCTTCTTCATAGCGTTCAAAGTAATATTCAAATGAGCCTCTACCCTGTGTCATGGAGCGTAAATCCGTAGCATATTTGTGCAGCTCTGCAAGGGGTACCTCTGCAACAATCACTTTCTTTTCATTTTCCGGATTCATGCTGAGAATACGGCCTCTTCTTTTATTGATATCTCCCATAATATCACCCATATATTTTTCGGGTATTGTGACTTCTACATGGGCAATTGGCTCCAATATAGTTGGTTTTGCCTGTGGCAGACCATCCTTAAATGCCACAGAGGTGGCCATTTTAAATGCCATTTCAGAGGAATCCACTGGATGATAGGAGCCATCTACTAATGTTGCTTTCAATCCCACAACAGGATAGCCTGCCAGCACACCGGTATTGACACATTCTTGAAGTCCCTTTTCTACTGCTGGGAAATATTGCTTTGGTACAGAACCTCCAAATATTTTTTCTTCAAAAATATAAGGCTGTGACTGGTCGCCAGAGGGCTCAAATTCCATCCAAACATCGCCATACTGTCCATGTCCTCCGGATTGTTTTTTGTACTTTCCTTGTACTTTGACTTTGGATTTGATGGTTTCTCTGTAAGGTATAATAGGGTCGGTCAGCTCTACATCAATTTTATATTTTGTTTTTAATTTATTGACAACCACTTCAAGCTGTTGCTCACCCTGTCCATAAATAATATTTTGTTTTGTTTCGGCATTGATTTCCAAACGAAGTGTTGGGTCTTCTTCCAATATTTTATTCAATGCCGCAGAAATTTTGTCTTCATCACCTTTTCCCTTTGGAGCAATACACATGGAAAGACCGGGCTTTGGCAAATCAATTTTGGGAAGCTCTACCGGGAAATATTTTGAGCAAAGCGTATCCTGTGTGGATGTGTTGGAAAGCTTAGCCAATGCACCAATATCTCCTGCCTGCAGTTCATCCACTTCAATTTGTTCCTTTCCTCTTACAACATAAAGATGGGCTACTTTTTCATATGTATCCTTTTCCGGATTATACACTGTTTTTGTTGTGTTGATTACACCGGAAAGCACACGGAATATATTTAAACGTCCAACATAAGGGTCAGATATTGTCTTAAATACAAAGCAAGCCAAATGGTCCTTTTCAGAGTTATAGCGTTTCATTCCTTCGCCTTCATTGCGTAAATCCTTGCACAGGAAGGAAGGACGGCATTCTATGGAAGGAGGCATAAATTTTACAATGGTGCTCATCAAAAGTCTAACACCATATCCCATTGTGGCAGAGCCAAATATAACCGGAGCAATGGAATGACTGCGAATGCCCTTTTTTAATCCCAAATAAATTTCTTCTAATGTTAATTCTTCATCATTAAAATATTTTTCAAGCAAATCGTCATCACTTTCTGCCGCAACCTCCACAACCCAAGCACGCAGTGTTTCTACCTCTTCTTTTTTATCCTCCGGAATGTCGCATTTTGCCAATTTTCCATCCTTATCCAGCATTCTGGCATCTCTTTTTAATACATTGATAAATCCTAATACACCATTGGCATCTCTAAAAGGCACCTGCAAGGGTGCTACAATTTTTCCGTATTTTTCTCTTAATTGATTGATTGTATTTTGAAAATCAGCACTTTCATCATCCATTTGGTTGATAAAAATCATTTTTGGAATACCAATTTCTTCTGCATATTCCCATGCTTTTTCTGTGCCTACCTCCAGTCCCGATTTTGCTGAAACAACAATCAAAGCAGTATCTGCAACACTCATTGCCAGCTTCACTTCTCCAACAAAATCAAAATATCCGGGAGTATCCAAAAAATTGATTTTTGTATCTTTCCATTCAACAGGCAGTATAGATGTGCTAATGGAAACCTGTCTGCGAATTTCTTCAGGGTCATAGTCGCTTACGGTATTTCCTTCAGATACCTTTCCAAAGCGTTTTGTTGCGCCTGAGTAATATAATAATGATTCAGACAATGTGGTTTTACCACAACCGCTATGACCCAATATAACAATATCTCGCACTTCATTTGCAGCATAATTTTTCATACTACTAACCTCCTCTTGTTGTTTTATCAGCAAGCATATCGCCCAATATTTCGGGTGCAATATCCCATTATTTTAACATTTTTATAGAGATATTATTATACTAATTCGACAGATATTATAAATATCCTTCTTTTTTTGAAACTTTTTTATAAAAAATAAAAAAGAACCTCTTAAAGGTTCTTTTTAATCCTCTGGCTCTACAAAGGGAATACCAAAATATTCTGTTAAAGAAAGCACTAAATTTCTTGCAATTTGGTCTATATTTTCTTTAATCCATTGGGCATCACTGGGATTATCATGATATGCAACCTCTACCAAGGCAGAAGGTGCATAAGTTCTTCTCAGCTCTCGAAGGGTAGATGTGGGTACAGTTCTGACCTTACTGCTGTCAGGATAAATATCTTTGAAGTTTTCTGCTATAATTTCTGCAGCGGCTTTACCCCATTTGCTGTCATACCAATAATATACATCCGTTCCACGCAGCTGTCCTGCTAAAGAGGGCGGAGCAGCATTGGAATGCAATGCCAAATGAAAATCATATCCACCAGCATTGGATTCGTTTATCACCTCTGTCAATGTTTGGCTTGGGTCATTTCTTGTAAATTCAATGCCGCTGGCAATGAGGTATGGCTCCATGGCATCTGCAATCAAGTTCATATACTCTTCTTCGGTGCCGCCATTTACAAAAAGATTATATTCCTGCAAAGAAGGACTCAAATAAATTCTTGGCATATTTTTTACTCCTTTAAAAGCTCTTTTTTTTATATTATGCCAAAGCAATAAAAAAGGAACCTGTTTAGGATATTCTTTCCATAATTTTAAGATATTTTTCATTGAGTTTTTATGTCGAAAAATGTATACTGATTCCATGGCAGCCATATCCAATTGTGAAAGGAGTGATTTTATGAGGCTTTCATTGGCAGTGATGATTTCATCATTGCTTTTCTCTGTGGCGGCACAGCCTATTTTTTCTGCCCAAGCAGGAAATGACAGCTCCTCTTCGTATCATGAAAATGTTGTATTGATAGAAGAGGAAACAAAACAAATGCCAAAAAAATCCGTATTGGAGGTACAAGATTTTGCAAAACGACAGGAATATCATTTAGACAGAGCAGAGGCCTGCCGTTATATTATGGATACCTATGAAATACTTACAGAAAAACAGATTGATTTTATCACAGACAACCCCTTTTCTGATATAGACACCAACAGCCAGCAATTTGTATTGCAGGCATATTCTTTGGGCATTGTAAGCGGAAAAGAGGATGGCTCCTTTTCTCCTTCAGAAGGACTTTCCAGAGGGGATTTTGCAATTATGTTATATGGTTTAATACAAACAGTATATCCCGAAGCCGATTTGTCCGGAGGGGAAAATATTGTTTTTGAAGAGCATATTGCAAATACTGCCCTTGTTCCATTACAGTTTGCCTATTCCAGAGGATTGATGGATATTCAAAGCAATGGTATGATTGGCGCAGATGATACCATTTCATTGTCAGAAGCTGTAAACATACTCAATACTGTGATAAAAACTGCTCCTGATTTCACTGTAAAATATCCTCAATATACCTGTAAAAGGGCATTTTTAACATTTGATGATGGAACATCTCAAAATACAGAAAAAATTTTGGATATACTAAAACAATATGATGTCAAAGCCACTTTTTTTGTGACAGGAGATTGTGATGAAACACTTTTAAAAAGAATGCAGCAAGAAGGTCATGTTGTAGGCAATCATACCAATAGTCATAAATATGATGTTTTATATGCTTCTTCTGACGCCTTTTGGGAGGATTTTAACCGACAGCAGGAGTATTTGGAAAATGTTTTGGGTACTGCTTCTGTATTTATGCGTTTTCCTGGCGGCTCTAATAATAGTGTGGGGATGCGCAATGGTGTTATGAAAGAAATTACAGAACAGGCAAATGAAAATGGTTATATTTATGTGGATTGGAATGTGGATTCAGGGGATGCAAAGGGCAATGGTGTTTCAAAGGATACCATTGTATATAATGTATTAAGTGGTGTGGCCGGTAAAAATCAAGCAGTCATATTGATGCACCAAACAAAACCAAAAACAACAACAGTAGAAGCATTGCCCCAAATCATAGAAGGCCTTCAGGCCCAGGGATATGAAATTCGCCCCATGACAGCAAATTCTTATATGCCAAGATTTATAAAATAATTTAGATTTATACTATCTGTAAAATACAAATGAAACAGCGACAATCTATATAAAATAGAGAATCGCTGTTTTTTTGTGGTGATATCATATTATGACACCGGAAAAATGATTTTAGATATACTTTATTTATTGCTGCTTATGCTGTTTTTATTATTTTTTAGCTGTTTCATATGATGATACTTCCATGAATTTATTGATATAGTATAAATGATATTTTATATTCAGTACTTTGTAAAAATGGCTGTCTATCAGTAATCTGATTTGCATATAAAATGATTTTGCAGCGCACTGGCTATTTTTTGAATGAGATATAGTATCTATTTTTTATGTTTGAATCACGCTATTGATTTTAATAGAAGTAAGCAACCACCAGACAATCTGGTGGTTTTTCCTATGCGGGCATAGCCCTCTGTTCCTAGCGTAATGCGTAAAACGCATAACAACTGCCTGCCAACTGCATAAAACCTCTACCTGCTACCCGTTCAACGGGTTATTTTAATGTTAATTGTTCTCCTAATATATCTTCCTCTAGTTGTTTCCTGATATATTCCGCAATTCGGCTCTCATTTTTTCCTACCGTATCTACATAATATCCCCTGCACCAGAATTCTCTATTTCATATTTTAATTCGCCGAATTGCTCATACAGCATCGTTGCACTTTTGCCTTTTAAGTATCCCATAAAACTTGATTCACTTAATTTTGGTGGTATCTCTAATAACATATGGATATGATCGGGACACACTGTGCTTCTATGATATTTACCCCCTTCCATTCACATAATTTCCTTAGTATTTTCCCTACTTCTTCTTTTTTATTTTT